>NZ_CP063356.1:2767311-3074790 GCF_001866075.3 Anaerobacillus isosaccharinicus
AATATCTTTTTATTTCGAAAATAAAAACTGTATCATAAAAAAATAAAAAAAATTCAAGAAATTTTATTAAAATGTATTGAATTCTGAGGGTAACAATGTTTAAATAAAATAGGTAAAACATTAAATACGACAAAATTCGATATTTATGAGATAATTATTATTTTTAAACTTGAAGGAGATGTAATAAATGGCAAAAATCATGGCCATAAACGCTGGCAGTTCGTCACTGAAGTTTCAACTATTAGACATGCCTAAAGAAACAGTACTAACAAAAGGAATTGTAGAAAGAATTGGGTTAGAAGATTCTATTTTTCAAATAGAAGTGAATGGCGAAAAACAAAAAGAAACTCGAGATATTCCTGATCATTCTGAAGCTGTTACAATTTTATTAGAAAAATTAACTGGATTAGGAATTATCCAGTCTTTAGATGAAATCGAAGGAATTGGTCACCGTGTTGTTCACGGTGGCGAGAAGTTTAATGACTCAGTACTTATCACTGATGAAATATTAAAAGGAATTGAAGAAGTTTCTGAACTTGCACCACTTCATAATCCTGCTAATATTGTTGGGATTAAATCGTTTTTAGAAGTTCTTCCAAATGTTCCAGCGGTTGCAGTATTTGATACTGCTTTCCATCAAACAATGCCAGAACAATCTTTCCTATATAGTTTACCTTACGAATATTATGAGGATTACGGAATTCGTAAGTATGGTTTCCATGGTACGTCACATAAATATGTTACGGAGCGTGCGGCTGAATTATTAGGAAGACCGGTTGAACAATTAAGGTTAATCTCTTGTCATTTAGGTAATGGAGCATCTATCGCAGCAATTGAAGGTGGAAAATCAATTGATACATCAATGGGCTTCACACCACTTGCTGGTGTAACGATGGGAACGCGTTCAGGTAATATTGATCCAGCATTAATCCCATTCATTATGGAGAAAACTGGTAAAACTGCAGCGGAAGTTCTAGATGTTTTAAACAAAAAGAGTGGTATGCTAGCACTATCTGGCTTTTCAAGCGATCTTCGTGACATCGAGCTTCAAGCTGAGGAAGGTCACGAAAGAGCGGAATTGGCTTTAGAAGTATTTACTTCACGTATCCATAAATATATTGGTTCTTATGCTGCTCGAATGCATGGAGTAGATGCTGTTATTTTTACAGCTGGTATTGGTGAAAATAGTGATGTTATCCGTGCACGAGTATTAAAAGGTCTTGAGTTTATGGGCATTTATTGGGATCCATCTTTAAATCAAGTGCGTGGAAAAGAGGCCTTTTTAAACTATCCTCATTCACCAGTTAAAGTTATGATCATCCCGACTAACGAAGAAGTTATGATTGCAAGGGATACTGTACGTTTAGCACAATAAAATTTTAAAAAATTAGGTAAAGCATCTACTAAGATTATTTTAGTAGGTGCTTTTTATTTTTATTAAAAAATTTTCCATACACAAAGTCGCGTATTTGTATTGAAAGAAGTATGCCAAATCTGTCATTCATTGAATTTAATATTTTTGTTACAGAGGTAAGTTTAGTAAAATAGATAGTAGCAAGCTATTTGGAGTGATTTATATGAAATTAATTACAGATGCATTTGAAGGCGATCGACTAATCGGTTTTTTTCTTATTAAGGACCTACAGCAAAAAATTGCTGCAAATGGCAGTGAATACTTTGATCTTGTTTTGGGAGATAGTTCAGGTACTATATCTGCAAAGCTTTGGGACATAACAGATGAACATAAAGAAACTTATGCTGTAAAAAAAATTGCAAAGGTGGACGGTATTGTCACCCTATTTCGAAATCAAAAACAATTGCAAATTCAACGAATTCGTTTGTCACTTCCAGAAGATGACATAGAAATCCAAAGTCTCGTTCAAAAGTCAGATGTTTCAAGGGAGGAACTTTGGCAGGAATTAAGAATGTTTCTTGAGGAAATTTATTCTCCTACATTAAATAAGCTAGTAAAAACAATCCTCATCTCAAAAGAAACTCGCGATGCTCTAACAACATTACCAGCAGGAATGAAGATGCATCACGCCTATTATGCAGGGCTTTTAGAACATATTGTCACACTTATGCAAAGTGCGATGCAATTATTTCCTATCTACCCACAATTAAATAAAGATCTAGTTTTAGCTACTTGCCTCTTACATGATATTGGAAAAACAAAAGAACTGTCAGACCCAATTAGTCCGGAGTATACAACAGAAGGAGAGTTAGTTGGTCATATTGTCTTAGGGATAGAATTAATTAACGAGGCAGCTAGAGAAGTTGGAATACCTAGTCATGATGAAGAGCTTCTTGCATTAAAGCATTGTATTTTATCTCATCATGGAGATGTTGACCTTGGATTTGGTAGTGCAATTTCTGGAAAATTGCCTGAAGCTATCTTTTTTCATTACTTAGATCAGATTGATGCGAAGTTAAATGCGATGAAGATGTCGTTTAAAGGAAATTCTGAGGAATGGGTTTATTCTCCAATGCTTAAAAGGAAAATAAGAAACTTGAATAGGGAGTGACATGAATGGAGTTAACAGGTCGGAAAAAAGCTGTAATGGAAACAATTGAAAACTGGGAACAGTCCTATTTTATTGATGACAATAAAAATAGCTATTATTCACTTGAAACTAGTTTTAACCAAACAATTGAAGGTTGGCGACCTAACCTTCAGGAAAAATTATTAAAAACGGTTGATAGCATTATCTTTCATACCCATGCAATTGCGCAAAATAGTAAATATGATAAGGAAACGACTGCAAAAGTTTTAGACTTAGGTCGGGTTTTTAATGAAGACATTAATAAAATATCTGATATGAAGTTGTTAACAATTGATCAACTACGTTTTATTGCCAATCAACATCTAGCAAAGCAAAGACTGATTTCATTAACTCAAGGAGGATTTTCCGGTATAGGAGGATTTTTTACAGTAGCTTTGGATCTACCCCTCATGCTTACAATAAACTTGCGTTCGATTCAATTAACGGCAATGACCTACGGTTATGATCTAAACAAACCATATGAATTAATGCTCGCGCTAAAAGTATTTCATGTTGCTACACTGCCAAAAACGATGCAAAAAGAAGGTTGGAGACACTTGTTGTTAGAACTTGATCAGTTTGAGGATGAATGGTTACTATTTGATGAAAAGAACGTATATAAATCTACAGTTTGGCTCCAACAACCAATAAAACAAATTGGGAAAGGGCTACTTTTATTTCTTATTCGAAAGAAAATGATACAAGGAGTTCCATTGTTGGGAATTACGGTTGGCGCAGCAGCTAATTATTTTTTAGCAAAACAAGTGTCGGAACTAGCCCATCATTTTTACCAAAAACGTTTTTTGTTAGAAAATAAATAATTTACCCAATATCCAGCATATTTCTTCAATACATTGACAAGTTGTTGTAAAATGAAGTTACATATTGGGGGTGTGTTTGTTGTATCGTTTTGAGTATGACCAACGTTTAGGGATTGCTATTCCTGATCTAGACCAAGAATGGCACCGCATTGATAAATCTACACAAGAAGAGATCTTGTCCCAATGGGAAGAAATTAGAGGAGATATTCCTGATCGTGTTAAACAACTAGAAGAAAAAATTAATCAAAAACAAAAAGCACTATTTAATGAAGACAACTTCAAAAAATCGTGTGAAATAAATACAGAAATCTCAGAACTAGCTTCAACAATCAACGACCTTTGGCTTTGGTTTAGAGCACAAAATGAGATTTCTACGAAAAGCCATCATTAAAAATGTAGAAACTAGAATGTAAAATGTAATTCGAAAGGGAAAGCTACGAAGCATTGCATAAATCATTCTAAATTCTACATTTTGCATTTTACATTCTACATTAAAGACCCTCCACTTGCTCATCCTACACTTAGAAGAGTTGTGGAGGTTTTTTTTATGGGGTTTATGAATATTGCTGGATCTCTTATTTATTATGAAGACACCCGAGATGGTGATGAAGTACTTGTTTGCATTCATGGCTTTATAAGTTCTTCGATTTGTTGGCACCCTATCTTAACTCATTTATCGAAGCGTTTTCGGGTAATTGCCTTTGACTTGCCGGGCTTCGGGAAAACTCTGGCTAGCCCAGGTTATAAGTTTACGTTAAAAAATCTAGGGGTGACGACGAACCAAATAGTGGAACAAATGGGTCTTCGGGATGTTCATTTAGTCGGTCATTCTCTTGGGGGGCAAATTGCACTGCAAGCTGTAAAAAATAATCCAAGTCACTATCAAAAGCTTTTCTTAATTGCAGCGTCTGCAAGGAGAAAGCGACCACCTTGGTTAGCCAGGCTTTTTTGTTATTTTCCATATCTAGATGAAGCTGCCTACCGCTTTTATTTTCAAGATGAACTTGTGAATATCGGCATATCTAAAGTTTTAGCTGGTGGAGTTGGACTCGAACAAGAGGTGCTACAACCATATATTGATACCTGTAAGCGCATAGAAGTTGTCCAGGCAGTATTAAAATTAGGGAAAGACCGTGAAGATGATATGTATGAGGAAGATTTGCAAAAAATTACAAACGAAACATATTTACTTTGGGGAAGAGAAGATCAGGTTGTGAAAATAACGGAAGGTGAATTTTTACACAATAACTTGAAAAATTCAACGCTAGCTATTATTGAACATTGTGGTCACCTTCCTATGGAAGAATATCCAACAACCGTGTTGCATCATCTATATTCATTCTTTCAGCCGAATTATTTGAACGTGACAAAATTTAATTAATAATTATCAACTTTTTTTATAAATATGTATTGCAAAAAACGTAGAATGTTGATAAAGTATTGATTAACGATTTATTTGGTATTCAAGTTTGATTAGAGAGCTTTAAACAAAAGCCTCTTTTCTTTTAGAAACCAATGTATAAATATAATTAATTAAGCATCAATATTCATAAATGGGGGAATGACTGAAATGAGTAAGAAGAAAGTAGTGTTAGCGTATTCTGGTGGATTAGATACATCTGTAGCAATTAAATGGTTAGGAGACCAAGGTTATGATGTATACGCTGTTTGTTTAGATGTAGGTGAAGGAAAAGACCTTCAATTTATAAAAGAAAAAGCAATAACTGTTGGTGCAGTTCAATCTTACACGGTTGATGCAACAAAAGAATATGCAGAAGAGTTTGTACTGACTGCTTTACAAGCACACGCAATGTATGAAGGCAAATATCCGCTTGTTTCAGCACTTTCTCGCCCACTAATTTCAAAAAAATTAGTTGAGATTGCAAATCAAATCGGTGCAGACGCTGTAGCCCACGGATGTACAGGAAAAGGAAATGACCAAGTACGTTTTGAAGTGTCAATTCAATCGTTAAATCCAGATTTAGAAGTATTAGCACCTGTACGTGAGTGGGGTTGGAGCCGTGATGAAGAAATTGAATATGCGAAGACGCATAACATCCCAATTCCAGTAAATTTAGATAATCCATATTCTGTTGACCAAAATCTTTGGGGCAGAAGTTGTGAATGTGGTGTTTTAGAAGATCCATGGGCAACACCACCTGAAGGCGCATATGAGTTAACGGTTGCTTTAGAAAATACACCTAACGAGGCAGAATATGTTGAAATCGGCTTTAATGAAGGTGTACCAGTGACGTTAAATGGAAAAGCATTTGAGCTTGATCACTTAATTTTAGAGCTTAATAGCATTGCAGGAAAACATGGTGTTGGACGAATTGACCATGTTGAAAATAGATTAGTAGGAATTAAATCACGTGAAGTGTATGAGTGCCCAGGTGCTACTACACTACTAAAAGCACATAAGGAATTAGAAGATTTAACATTAACAAAAGAAGTAGCTCATTATAAGCCAGTTATTGAAAAGAAAATTACCGAAATGATTTATGATGGCTTATGGTTCTCACCGTTAATGCCAGCTCTTCAAGCGTTTCTAAAAGAAACACAAAAAACAGTAACAGGAACTGTTCGTGTAAAACTGTTTAAAGGTCATGCCATTGTGGAAGGACGTAAATCTGAATTCTCACTATATGATGAAAAGCTTGCAACCTACTCATCTGATGATGAATTTGACCACAGTGCAGCAGTTGGATTTATTAAACTTTGGGGATTACCAACAAAAGTTCATAGTATGGTAACAAAGAAGGGAGTAAATCAACAGTGACAGCTAAACTTTGGGGCGGACGTTTTACAAAAAAAGCAGAAAGTTGGGTGGATGCCTTTGGGGCATCCATTGGCTTTGATAAAGAATTAGTTAAAGAAGATATTCAAGGGAGCGTTGCTCACATCAAGATGCTTGGTAAGTGTGGTATTGTTCCACAAGCAGATGTAGAAAAAATAATCTCTGGACTCGGGATTATTCTAGAAAAAGCCGAAAAAGGTCAACTGGACTATAATGTCCAAAATGAAGATATCCACCTGAATATTGAAAAGTTTTTAATTGATGAAATTGGCGAAGTTGGTGGAAAGCTTCACACTGGTAGAAGTCGAAACGATCAAGTAGCCACAGATATGCATCTTTACTTACGAAATCAAGTAAAAGAAATGATGGAATCAATTAAGCATCTTCAAGAAGCCATTCTTGAACAAGGTAAGCAACATGTAGAAACTATTATTCCTGGTTATACCCATTTGCAAAGGGCTCAACCAATTTCCTTTGCCCATCATCTAATGACTTACTTCTGGATGTTAGAGAGAGATTATGAGCGTTTTCATGATAGTTTAAAACGCATTAACATCTCGCCATTAGGAGCAGGTGCTCTTGCAGGGACAACATTCCCAATTGACCGTGAGTATACTGCAGAACTTTTAGGTTTTGATTCGATTTATGAGAACAGTATGGATGCAGTTAGTGATCGCGACTTTATTGTTGAATTTCTAAGTAACTCTTCAATGGTGATGATGCATTTATCACGTTTTTGTGAAGAACTTATCCTATGGTCAAGTCAAGAGTTTCAATTTGTCGAAATAGATGATGCTTTTGCTACGGGGAGTAGTATTATGCCTCAAAAGAAAAACCCGGATATGGCTGAATTGATCCGTGGAAAAACTGGCCGAGTTTATGGAAACCTGTTTTCATTACTAACAGTGTTAAAAGGTTTACCATTGGCTTATAACAAAGATATGCAAGAAGATAAAGAAGGCATGTTCGATACAGTTCATACTGTAAAAGGAAGCTTACAAATCTTTGCTGGAATGATTGAGACGATGAAAGTCTTAGGTGCAAATATGGAGAAAGCAACGAATGAAGATTTCTCTAACGCGACTGAACTTGCTGATTATCTAGCGACAAAAGGGATGCCATTCCGTGCTGCTCATGAGGTAGTAGGGAAACTAGTTCTCCACTGTATTCAAAACAAAAAGTTTTTACTAGACTTAACAATGGAAGAATTTAAAGAAGCTAGCTCACTGTTTGAAGACAACATCTATCAAGTGCTAGAGCCGAAAACGGTTGTTGCTAGACGTAACAGTGCAGGTGGAACTGGATTTGAGCAAGTAAAGGTAGCCCTTACTAAGGCAGAGATGTTAATTAGTCGAAAATAAGTCAAGGAGGCTGACCAATTGGTTAGCCTCTTTTAGCATTGTAATAAGGATAAATTTTTCTATTGCATGGAAGCTTTAGGCCGCCAATGTACTCTAATTACGAACGATTAGCACGTCGCACTTTGCACTCCTAGCAATGTATTCTGAAACACTTCCAATAAGAAGGCGTTCTACAGCATTCAAACCTGTAGCACCTGTAATAATTAAATCGATCTCATATTTATTTGCCAAATCTTTTGAAACTTTTACTTTAGGTGATCCGAAATCTAGGACACATACAGCCTCTATGCCAGCTTTTTCAACTTCAGCTTTATATTCAGTAAGCATGTCCTTGGCGTATTCTTCTGCTCTAGTAACAATAGCTCTGTCGTACTGTTCGACAGTTGCAAATGTTCTAGTGTCGACTACGTGACTGATAAAGATTTTCGCATGATCTTTTTTAGCAATATCGATCGCTTTAAGTAATGCCTTCTTTGCTTCGTTTGAACCATCAACTGCTACTAAAATGTTTGCGTAGTTTTTTTCCATGGGATCACTCCTTAATATAAAAAATGTATGTCTTTACAACTTAAGTATATCATGAATGAACTACTAAAATTTGGTTAAGCTGACATAAATCATGAATGATTGATGAATAATATTTTATGAGGAAAGAAGGAGGTGTTGATGAATGAAGGACCCAAAGTTTCAAAACACGATTTTTGATGAAGAAGGCGAAGCTGTTGTTAGACAACAATTATTAGATTCTTACTATGAAGGTACAACTGATACGAAAAAAAGAGATGAAATTGAACTTCAAGATAACTAATAAATATATCCAAACCTTGGTATTTTGTTACCAAGGTTTTTACTTTTACATAAGTCTATTAAAATTGCCTAAATAAATAACTGTAGGCATTCTTTTTTACTTTAAATTTACATAACACTATAATAATGGTTGAAAGTAAGTGATTTATTAATGGGGGGGAGAAGATTTCCATGCGTCATGCTTTGATCACAGCTGGAACGAAAGGTTTAGGAAAAAAAGTAACTGAAAAGCTACTAGAAGATGGTTATAAGGTTTCAGTTAGTTACCGTAGCGATAAAGAAGCCGCGGAACGTTTGGCAATCGAATGGAAAAAGTATCATGGTTCCTTTCAATTTATTCAAGCCGATGTTACAAAAAAAGAAGAGTTGATTGATCTTGTTGACCATGCTGTAAACTCCTTCGGAAACATTCACATATTAGTAAATAATGCAGGACCCTATGTGTTTCAAAGAAAGAAGCTATTAGATTATAGTGAGAATGAATGGTATGAAATGCTAGAAGGAAATTTAAGTAGTGTTTTTCATCTCGTAAAAAAAGTAATTCCGATGATGCGTGAGGAGAAATTCGGACGAATTATTACGTATGGATTTCAAGGTGCAGAAGGAACTCCAGGTTGGCTTTATCGCTCTGCCTTTGCAGCAGCAAAAGTTGGCCTCGTATCGCTTACTAAAACAATTGCAATAGAAGAAGCGGAAAATGGTGTCACAGCTAATATGGTTTGTCCGGGTAATATTGTAGGCGATATGAAGGAAGCTTCAATTGCAGAATCTAGGCAAGTTTTTGATAGAGATACTCCAGTAGGTAGATCTGGGACAGGAGAAGATATTGGTCGTGTTATATCATTTCTCTGCCATGAAAATTCTGATATGATTACAGGTACAGTCATAGAAGTTACTGGAGGCGTAGACGTATTACATCGTTTCCGATAAATAATGTAAAATGTAAAATTTAGAATGTAGAATTATTTGTAAGGCTTCGAAGCAAAACAAAACCAATTCTACATTTTACATTCTGCATTATACATTAGTATAAATCATCCATTATTTACTAATAGTAGTAATGAGGTGATACACATGAAAAAATTATTAATTCCAGTTTTGTTTATTGGTTGTTTGATCATATTTCCTTCCCAAAGTAGTGCTCTTAATTTAATGGAAAGTTTCTTTTTAAAAATTACCGTTTTAGAAAAGGATATTGAATATCAATGGGAATACACGAGTCCAGGAAAGTATGAGTATGAAAAAGGAGAAAAAGTAATAAAAACAAAAGAAGCAAAAGAAGAGATGGCGCATATCCTTCAAATACTAGATTTATCTGAAAAAGCGAATGTTGAAAATATGGTCAAAGCATTAAAAGAAGACCGTTTCCCACACTTAGAACGCCTCGACATCCGCTGGATGACAGGCGAGCATAAATTATATACATGGGTTTGGGATGCAAATGACTAATGTAGAATGTATAATGTAGAATTTAAAATTTTTGAGGGAGGTGCTTCGAAGGCTCCTCCTTTAAAATTTCATTTTACATTTTACATTCTACATTAAATTATAATTAATTCTTTCGGATAATTTGTTAGACTTTCAAATCCTTCTTTTGTGATGACTAGATCGTCTTCAATGCGGACGCCGCCGATGCTTGGTACATAAATACCGGGTTCGACTGTAAATACGGCTCCTTCTTGTAACCGGTCGTTGTTGTTTTCACTCATTGAAGGGAATTCATGGACTTCAATACCGAGACCATGGCCAATTCGATGTGGAAAGTATTCTCCATACCCCGCATTTGTAATATAGTTTCTTGCTGCTAAGTCGATATCTCCAATTCTAGTTCCAATTTTACAAGTTGATAATGCTTGTAGTTGTGCTCCCAAAACCGTTTCGTAAATCTCGCGTTGTTTTTCACTAATTTCTTGAAAGGCAACGGTTCTAGTTATATCAGAACAATAACCGTCCAACACTACCCCAAGATCAAACAACACAAAGTCACCCCGTTTAATCTCTGTTAAACCAGGATTTCCGTGTGGGTCAGCAGTTTTGGCTCCAGTTAAAACCATAGTAGAGAACGACATCTCCCGTATTCCTTTTCGCTTTAACTCGTATTCAATCAAAGCTAAAATATCCATTTCAGTTTTACCGGCTTTTATAGCGTTAACTCCAACTTCAACCCCAAAGTCCGCAAGTTGTGCCGCTTGTTTTAAGATTTTTAATTCCTTTTCGTCTTTTACTAACCTTAAAGAATAAAGTTTTTCTTCAACAGATACTAATTCTCCATTAGGGTACATATTTAGTAATGCTTTTGCTCTTGTAAACGAAATGTGCTCCTTTTCAATAGCAATCTTGCTAACAGATGGCAATTGATTTTTTAAACGCGCCTCTAACAACTGCCATGGGTTTTCGGAGTCGCTGTAACTAATAATTTCATATTCCCATCCTGCAGCTCGTGCTTGAGGCTTTTCCATATTTGGGCAAATCATAATAGGCTCAGAGTTTGGAAATATAATGATCCCAACTAAACGCTCATGTGGTTCTGTATAAAATTGCGATAAATAAAATACATTTGCTTTCGTTTGTACAAAAGCAAAGTTGATGTTTTCTTCTTCTAACCAGTGCATGACACCTGCTAATCGCTGATTCATTTTTTCACTTCCTAATGTCAGATTGTATGTACGGTTTCACTTTACCATTTAAGTCAACATGATTTCAAACGTTATTCCTCCTAGAATAATTGTAATTATGATAAAATTTCACTAGTGTTGCATAAAATTTGACTGAATTTTCAGTCTTAAGGTTTTTCCTGTTTAGAGCCAAAAAAGTAAATACCTAAGCAAAGGTGGCTCCATCCATTTGGCATTTATTTACAATTAGACATTAGGGACGACGACAGTTTGTTTATTATGGAACGGCTTTTCCTTCAATTTTTCGAAGCCAGATATGTGCTGGCTTCCACAAGGCCGCTTTTAAGTAGCGACTAATTTGTAAGGTTTTTCGCTTGCTTTTCGTTTCGTGCTGAGCTAGAACATGTAGGCAAAAAACAATTAATGCGATAAACACTTGATTGTGGATTGCCCATTCGCTTTGACCGTAGAACTTTTTGATGCTGAGATGCTGTTTGATCCATTTGAAAAACAACTCAATCGCCCAACGTGACTTATACATCTCAGAAATTTCTTCAGCACTTAAATCAAACCGATTTGTGATTAAATGAAGTTCATTTCCTTTTGAATCAATTACTTTTAAAAGGCGAAAGTAGTTTTCAGCACGTTTTTGTGGTGTTCCAATTAAGATCATTTGATCCGATAAAACAGCCGAACTTTCTGGGAGTTTAAATTCGTAAACTTCCCGTATAACTGCGTTTTTACGTAGTCTAGAAAGAAAAAAGTAGCCTTCATCAGTCATGCGATCAAAGCGCTCATAATCAAGATAACCGCGGTCAAATACATACATGCATTCTCTGTCATCTACCATGATTTCTAGTTGACCACGATCATGTTCCTTTGCCGTTGTTATCACAGCCTTTTCAGGGTAGGAAATCCCTTTTTCCATAAAAACAAGGCGCAAATGTAGCTTTACCCCCGCTTTTGTTTTGCGGAACTTTGCCCATTTGTGATTGGTTAAATTAAGTGGCAATGTGCTTGAATCAATGATCTTTAGCGGCATGATTAGCTTGGTGTAGTGTGTTTTCGCATGGATTTTCGAGACTAAATCCAGAAAAAGCCTTTGAAATAGATCTGGATTCATGCCATTCAAACGCCGTGAGAGCTGAGAGATACTGATCGAATCAAGGTTGACACCTTTTTGAAGCTGGTCATCAAAAAGACAGTCACTCAGCGCATGAAGACTTTCTACTTCTTCGAGCTGGGCGTAGAGTAATAATTTTAAAAATGATTCCGTCGTAAGTTTTTTCGTGTAGAAATCTAATTTCAATGTTTTCACCTGATCATCAAATAATTCGAGATTTATTGGTGAAAACCATTGTCCAAATGAAGTTTTTCGTGTAATCTTATCCATGTGATTGTTCCTTTATTATTGGATTTGGACGGGATTACCACCTGACTTATCCATTATAAAGGACTTTTTTTATGCACGGAAGTAAATAATTGAACATTTTGAGTATTTTTAATAGTGGAATTTAATTAATGCAACACTAGTGATAAAATTTATAATAATAAAACTATACAAGGGGTGGGATATGAAGAAGCTACTTGAATACATTATGTTAACAATAGGCTCAATTATTGTAGCGGTTGGATTAGAACTAATATTAGCACCAAATGGGCTTGTCGATGGTGGTGTGACCGCCTTATCAATTATGGCAAATAGGGTTTGGGGTCTTCCGATTTGGGCTGTTTTCATTTTATTAAATTTTCCAACATTAGTTTTTTCAGCAAAATATATGGGGAAAAAGTTTGTCATTCGGACAATTTACGCCAATATCATTACTTCTATTGCGTTAATCATACTTGCACCGATACCAGCGATTACTTCATCGGAAGTTTTAATTGTTCTTTATGGTGGACTTTTACTAGGCACAGGTGTGGGACTTGTTGTAAAGGCAGGTGGGGCAGTTGATGGAACAGAAATGCTAGCAATTTTTATAAATAAACGTTACAACATTTCCATTAGTACCTTTTTGCTAGCGATAAATGCTGTCATTTTAGCAGGAGCAGCGTTTGTTTTTACACTAGAAAAAGCGATGTTCTCGATTGCAATCTTCTATATCGTATCAAAGCTTATTGATTTTATCCTAGATGGGGTCAATCAAGGAAAATCAGTTATGATTATCTCGGACAAACCGGACGAAGTAGCGTACAGTCTAATGAAAGATTTAGATGCTCAAATTACGTTTTTATATGGACAAGGGGGTTTTTCAAAAGAAGAAAGAAAGCTCATTTATTGTATTACAAACCGGTTGTTTTAACCATCGACCCAAGTGCTGTTCTTGAAGCATCCTATGTATCAGAAACAGCTGGAGTGAAAAAAGCGACTTTGTTTACTACAAATAAGTAAAGGGAAAAGAGAATATTGAATGTTTTAATGCGTAAAAATTTTGTATTAATGAATTTCATAATACCTTATTATCGCCATTAAGTAGTTTGAAATGACTCATTTTGGTAATTATGAAATTCACATAAATAAAAGATACTAAATGTAGAGGTGATCATTTTGAAACTAACTTATCACGGGCATTCTGTCGTTCTAATTGAAACTAATGGAAAGAAGATCATTATTGATCCATTCCTATCCGGAAACAGTCAAACGAATTTAAATGTGAATGAGCTCGAAGTGGATGTAATCCTATTAACACATGGACACAACGACCATGTAGGCGATACGGTAAAATTGGCAAAAAAAACCAACGCTACTGTTGTAGCACCATTTGAACTTGCTACCTATTTGAGCTGGCAAGGGGTGAATGTCCACCCAATGCATATCGGGGGAGCTTATCAATTTGATTTTGGAACAGTGAAACTTACGCAAGCCTTTCACGGCTCTGCTTATGTAGATGAAGAAGCGAAGCAGATCATATATACTGGTATGCCGGCGGGAATTCTTTTTACAGCGGAAGGTAAAACCGTTTACCATGCTGGGGATACGGCTTTATTTTCGGACATGAAAGTGATCGGTGATCGCAATGTCATTGATGTAGCGTTTCTACCAATCGGCGATAATTTTACAATGGGACCTGAAGATGCAGTTTTAGCAGCTTCTTGGTTAAAAGCAAAAATGGTAGTACCAATTCATTACAATACGTTCCCTGTCATTGAGCAAGATCCAAAAGCATTTGTATCAATGCTAAAAGAGGAAATTGAAGGGAAAGTCCTTGGTTCTGGGGAAACGATCGAATTTTAAATTAGTGAAAAGGCAATTTAGTTAGTAGTCATATGCTACAAGTGGATTGCCTTTTTCTTATTCCTTTCATTAGTAATTCTTTTTAAAATTAAATCATCAATCCGAGAATAAAACATATACTGCTATAAGACAACTTATAGTGGAGGTAGTAATATGCGGAAAAATCGTTTGCTTTTATGCTTTTTATTAGGGATAGCTATTCTATTTTACGGGGTTCCTTATTTAAATTTTCAAGGTGATTTAAAGTCGGTACTTTTTTCAGTTGCTTGGCTTTTATTCGCATTGATCGTTATTAGTGGAAACATGATCGCTTTACTGTATGGTAAAAGGGTAAATAGAAGTGCGACAATTAGACACAATATTCCTGCAAAAAAGAAACAAAAAATTCGTCAATATAGTTAATTGCCTTGAAAACAAGCTTCTTCATCTATATACTTGTATTAGTACAGTGAACGTAAAGTATGAATACAGGGTAGAAGGTGGGGGAGCTTAATGACTAAACACGAACAAATTTTGCAACATATCCAATCACTAGAGATTGGTAATAAAATTTCCGTGAGACAAATTGCAAAAGCATTGACTGTTAGTGAAGGAACAGCTTACCGGGCAATTAAAGATGCTGAAAATCAAGGCTTAGTAAGCACCATTGAGCGTGTAGGAACAATTAGAATTGAGAAGAAACAAAAAGAGAACTTTGAGAAAATAACGTTTGCCGAAGTTGTAAACATTGTTGATGGACAAGTTCTCGGTGGTAGAGACGGTTTACATAAAACATTGAGTAAATTTGTTATTGGTGCCATGAAAGCAGAAGCAATGATGCGTTATGTAGAGGCTGGAAATTTACTTATCGTAGGTAATCGAGACCAAGTTCATAAGTTAGCTCTTGAAACTGGAGCTGCGGTACTTATTACAGGAGGCTTTGATACGTCTGATGAGGTAAAACGATTGGCTGACGAGTTAAATATGCCAATCATTTCTACTTCATATGATACGTTTACAGTAGCAACGATGATAAACCGCGCCATTTATGATCAATTGATAAAAAAGGAAATTATTCTTGTAGAAGATATTTTTATTCACTTAGAAAATACATATTATTTAAATACAACAGACAAAGTTGAACGTTGGTTTGAGTTTAACAACGAAACAGGACATAGTCGCTACCCTGTTGTTGATGAAAACATGAAGATCCAAGGAATGGTCACCTCTAAAGATGTTATGGGGGTAGATAAAAGTTTAGAAATCGAAAAGGTGATGACTAAAAGTCCTCTTTCAGTTAACGGACAAACCTCGGTTGCCTCTGCAGCTCACTTAATGGTTTGGGAAGGAATTGAACAACTTCCTGTTGTAGATAATTATAAAAAATTAGTCGGTGTTATTAGTCGTCAAGATGTTCTAAAAGCGCTACAAATGAATCAGCGACAGCCTCATGTAGGTGAGACGATTGAAGATTTAGTGACAAGTCGTTTTGAGGATGCTTCAGTAGGAAATGATATTTGCTATCGCTGCGAAGTAACTCCACAAATGACAAACCATTTAGGGACAATTTCGTATGGAGTATTTACAACGATTGTGACTGAGGCAGGAAGTAGGGCTTTACGTGTTCATAAAAAAGGAGACTTGGTCGTTGAAAATATTACACTTTATTTTATTAAACCAGTTCAGATTGAAAGTATGATTGAAATTTCTCCTAGAGTTTTAGAAATTGGACGAAAGTTTGGTAAAGTAGACGTAGAAATTTTTCATGAGGGAACGATTGTAGGTAAAGCTTTATTGATGGCACAAATTATCGACAGGTAGGGGATCTGTTAAATAAAAGAATGTTGTTTATGAGTGGAACGGGATAAAAACCCTTCATTCCAAATCATCTCAACATTCTTTCTTAGTTACTTTTTATGATTTCCCATTAGCTTCTTGCATCATTAATGGGAAGTAATGTTTGTATGCTTTATATCCAAAAAACACATTCGCAGTTCCAAGACCAATAAAGATAACTCCTATCACTAGAGCGACGGTTGTAGCAATAACAATTTGATTTAAACCAAAGGAAACTAAAAATACTCCAATAGCAATATTACCTTTAGTAGAGATTAATTTTTTCTCTATAGGAGCTTTTGCTTGAAAATATTTTACCTTGAAAAAAATATATAAAACTGCAGAAACGACGATGAAAATTGTAGTAATCACTTTAAACACATCCCTGTTGAATTTTTTGCATAGTGATATTGTAACGTGAACGTTGTGGAAAAGCTAATAATAAAATTAGGTAATTGAAGTGGTAAAGGAGAAAAGAATGAAAGCAAAAATAATTGAAACTATTGAAAACTATCATAAAATCATTATTCATCGTCATGTTCGCCCAGATCCAGATGCGCTAGGTTCACAAGGGGGATTAGCCTATTTAATAAAGGAGCATTACCCCAAAAAGGAAGTTTATGTAGTCGGAGACGAAGAACCGTCACTTGAATTTATAATTAAGATGGATGAGATTAGTGATGAGACTTTTACGGACGCGTTAATTATTATTTGTGATACAGCAAATGTAGAACGGATTAGTGATGAAAGGTATACAAAGGGAAAGAGTATTATTAAAATTGATCATCATCCGAACGAAGATCAGTACGGTGATCTAATTTGGGTCGATACAAATGCTAGTTCTGTTAGTGAAATGATTTTTGAACTTTTTGAAGAATGGCACAGTCAAAAAGGGATGGAAATGACAGTTCATGCAGCAAGATGCTTATTTGCAGGAATTGTGGGAGATACAGGCAGATTTCGTTATCCAAATACAACTGAGCGGACATTTCGTTTTGTAAGTGAATTAGTCAAACAACCATTTTCACCGATAGAACTTTATGAACCGATGGAGCGAAAAAGTTTAAATGATGCTAGGCTTCAAGGTTATATTTTGAATCATTTTGATTTTCTAGAGCCTGGAGTCGGGGCAATTAATTTAACACAAACATTACTTAAGGAGTATAACGTAAGTCCAAGTGATGCATCAAGACTTGTTAATACATTTGCTAATGTAGAAGGATTAAAGGCTTGGGTCTGCTTTGTAGAAGAGCCTGATCAATTAATAAGGGTCCGTTTACGTTCGAAAGGTCCAATCATTAATGGTTTAGCGCAAAAATTTAATGGCGGAGGTCACCCATTAGCTGCCGGCGCATCAGTTCATTCTTGGGATGAGGCTCAGGATGTATTAGACCAATTACAAGAAATTTGTAGAAATGCATAAAAAAAAAGGTAATGTGGCTTTATAAGCTACATTACCTTTTTTTGTGGAATGAACCAAAACCCAATATCAGTAGCATCCTCGTATACTGGAATACCAAGTTTCTCTAATTCCTTTTTCATGTAAACAGCAACTTCTTTAGATTCAGTGAAAGCAGAGTATCCAGACTTAATTTGTTCAACTTTCAATCTCGCTAACTTTTTACGACTAATAATCATTGGAAACCCTCCTCAATTCTTAATTCTAAACCTATTATACAATAAATTCCTTTAAAAAGTGTTTGTCTTTTTAAAAATTCAGAAAAATTTAATAATTAAATTTTGAAGCAGTAAAGAGGTGGGGACGTGATTAAAGTGTTCTGAGAATCTGAACAATACAAAATTATAGCGGAGGAAATATACGAAGAGATACTGTCTCTTCCTCTACATGCTAATGCTGACGAAGCATATCCGTCGAGACAACTCGAAGTATTAGCAGTGAAGTAGCGCTCGTTCCTGCGGGATTAAAAGGCAAGGGTGAGACCCCACAGTGCGTAAGCACGAGGAGGCTCACCAGCCGCCCGCGGAAAGCGAAGTATATTTCCGTAGCGAATGGATACGCGTTCGGGCTTCTCATTGATTAACACTTTTGTCACAGCCTCTTTACGAGTGCTTATGATTTTCTAGTCAGCTAGTCGAATTTCAACAAAAAGTTGTAATGTAGTATATAAGTGAACTTCTTTAATAATAACGTGATATCTCTTAT
Organism: Anaerobacillus isosaccharinicus; assembly: GCF_001866075.3. GTDB lineage: Bacteria > Bacillota > Bacilli > Bacillales > Anaerobacillaceae > Anaerobacillus > Anaerobacillus isosaccharinicus. Next base: position 2,785,470 of record NZ_CP063356.1, read on the forward strand.
CATTTACTGTGTACGTTTTATTTTGAATGGTCTGATGGAGGAGATCACTTGCATTTGAAACTGTCTCAATTGGTTTATTCATGATAGGTGTTAGCTCATGTTCAATTTGACTACGAAGTTCATGGAGAGACAATTCACTAAGTCTCAAGGCCTTATCATTTTTAAAATAAATTTTCACTTCTTGGACAGTTAACTTCTTTTGGTTTGCCTTGTTTAGTTCGTCTTTATCACTTCTTAGAATTTCAATATTCCTTTTTTGTTCTTTAATCGTAGTTTCTTGCATTTTAATTTCAGTAACTAGTTTTTCTTGAACAGTTCCGAATTGATAAATGAAAAAAAACCAACCAATAATCATGCCTATAATGATTCCTGCAAAAAAGCGTTGCCATCCAGGTTGTCTATAATATGGAGGTATTCGCATCATACTGAGTTACGCTTCCTGTGTAAGCCATTGAATAACAACGCCACCAGAATGCGCACCAGACAGGGCGGCAAAAATCATAAACAAGGTCTTGGCAATATCAATGTGGGAACCATCGTAAATACCTCTTTCGATGCTATAAATGGCGTCAAACGTACCGCCAATAGCCGCAACCATTGCCCATATCTTTAAGCCTGTGGCAAGATCATTTATTGTAGATAAAGGGGGTTTCCCAATGAGAAAGGCACCAATCCCCCCAACAATTGCACCGCCAATCACAACCCCAAAAGCGACGAAAAAATCCATAATTAACGTCGAGATAAATTCCTTGTCCATTTGAAAGCCTCTCCTTTTCTAATCTAAAATCTAAAATTTAAAAATGTAGAATGTAGAATGGAGAATTATTTAAGAAGTTACTTCGAAAAGTACAATTTCAAAAGGCTGTTTAATTCTACATTCTACATTCTAAATTGGTTTTACTTAATATTTATGGGACAAAGTTATGTATTATACTATCAATATCTTATTTTTGGGATTTCCAACGATTAATTTTTATTTTTTAACATTAGCAGGGTTTTTTAATACATGTTTTAATTTGTAGTTCGGCTCCACTAGTACTATAATTAAATAAAAAGAGCGTATGTTCTATTTTTAAATGTAGAATGTAGAATGTAAGATGTAGAATGGTTGTAAGTGGAGCTTCGAAGCGATGTCTTTCAATAATTCTACATTTTACATTTTGAATTCTACATTCTAAGAGGGGGGATTTGTGGTGGATTTTGTTCATTTACATATAAATACTGAGTTTAGTCTTTTAAAGAGTGCTGCTAAAATTGAAGACCTTGTGAAGCAAGCAAAAGAGTTACAATTTTCAGCCCTTGCTATAACCGATCAGAATGTGATGTATGGTGTAATTCCATTTTATAAAGCTTGTAAGCAAATTGGCATCAAACCGATTATTGGAATTGAACTTTCCGTAGCTAGTGAAGAAGTAAATGAATCACGGCTAATCCTTTTAGCAAAAACGAGGAAAGGTTATCAAAATCTATTGAAGTTATCTAGCATTGCTCAGGTAGTAGGAACGAATAATCTAAAGCAAGTGGAGAAAAAGCACCTTTTTTCTTATTGTACTGATTTGGTTGCCATTTGTTCCCCTTATAAAGGAGAGGTACAATTGCTCTTAGCTGGGGGAATGGAGGACATTGCCCACCGGAAAATTCAGGAATATCAAAATTATTTTGGTGCAGACTTTTATATAGGAATTCACGATCATTATCTAGCTTCTGAAAAACAACTAAACTTACAATTGGTTCAGCTCTCAAAAAAAGGACTAATTAATTTGGTTGCTTCAAATCAAGTTATGTATGTTCATAAAGAAGATGCTCTTGCCCATAAGTGCTTGCTAGCTATCGACCAAGGAACGACGCTTAAGGAACTCAGTAGTGATTTTAAATCTGATGAATATTATTTGAAATCAAAACAAGAAATAGAACAGCTATTTTTACAAATTCCAGAAGCAATCATAAATACTAAGCTGATAACAGAAAAGTGTAACGTTGAATTAAGCTTTGGTGAACAGGCCTTACCTAAGTACCCGCTAGAAAACGGTGCAAGTGCGAAGAGTTATCTAGAAAAGCTTTGCTATGAAGGGTTAAAAAAACGTTACATACATATAAATGAAGAACTTGAAAAGCGATTGTCTTACGAACTTAAAATTATTGACCAAATGCAATTTAATGATTACTTTTTAATCGTTTGGGACTTTATGAAATTTGCGCATGAAAAAGGAATGATTACGGGACCGGGAAGAGGCTCTGCAGCTGGATCAATCGTTGCATTTGTATTAAACATTACAAATGTAGATCCAATTAAATATGATTTGCTTTTTGAACGTTTCCTTAACCCTGAGCGTATTTCAATGCCTGATATTGATATTGATTTTCCAGACACCAGACGAGAAGAAGTTATCGACTATGTGTACCAAAAATATGGGAAAAATCATGTTGCGCAAATTATTACGTTCGGAACGTTAGCTGCAAAGGCGGCTCTAAGAGATATTGGAAAAGTGATTGGTATACCACTAAAACAAATTGACAGTCTCGCAAAACAAATTTCTTCAAGACCGAACTTAACGATTGACGATGCTATAAAAGAAACACCTTTTTTGCAGCATCAACTTGATGACAGTGATGAAATAAAAGAATGGTTTCACCTTGCTAAAAGAGTTGAAGGGATTCCTAGACATGCTTCAACACATGCTGCTGGCATCGTCATTAGTAAAGATCCGTTAACTGATAAAGTGCCATTACAAAAAGGTCATTATGATGTTTTATTGACGCAATATCCGATGAATATCTTAGAAGAGATTGGCTTATTAAAAATGGATTTCCTTGGTTTAAGGAATCTTTCGTTTTTAGAGGAAATCGTTACTCATATTTTTCAAATGGAAGAAAAACGAATTCAACTAGACCAGATCTCCTTTGAAGATGAACAAACTTTTCAGTTACTAGGAAACGGTGACACAACAGGCGTATTTCAACTTGAATCTCCAGGAATGAGGCGAGTCTTATCTAAATTGAAACCGACTGAATTCGAAGATATTGTTGCGGTTAATGCTTTGTACCGACCAGGACCAATGGAAAACATTCCGATTTATATTGCTGGGAAGCATAAACAGCGTCAAGTCACTTTTGTTCACGAAGATTTAAAACCAATCTTAGAGAAAACATATGGTGTTATTGTCTATCAAGAACAGATCATGCAGATTGCCTCTAAGTTAGCAGGATTTACGCTTGGGGAAGCTGATATATTAAGAAGAGCGGTTAGCAAAAAGAAGTTAGAAACCCTTGAGGAACAACGGGAGCGGTTTGTAGAAGGATGCATTTTAAACGGCTACGAAAAATCCGTTGGAACTGCTGTATATGATTTAATCGTTAGATTTGCAAATTATGGTTTTAATAGAAGTCATTCAGTGGCGTACAGTGTGATTTCTTACCAACTAGCATTTTTAAAAGCTAATTATCCATCAGCTTTTTTCACTGCATTACTGACGAGTGCGATTGGTCAACATGAAAGGATTAATCAATACATTCTTGATGCCAAAAAGAAAGGCATTGCTATAAATCCTCCTTCTATAAATAAGAGTAGTGCTGGCTTTACTATTGGTGGTCATAGGCAGATTGAATTTGGTCTTGCAGCGGTAAAGAATGTCGGGATTAGGGGGATCGAAGAAATAGTTATGGAAAGAACAACACGAGGGTTATTCAAAGACATTTTCGACTTCTGTGCACGGATTAGTTCAAAATTTATAAATAGAAGAACCCTAGAATCTTTAGTGGCTGCTGGTTGTTTCGATGAGTTTGGTCACCACCGTGCAAGTCTTTTAGCCACATTAGATTATGCTTTAGAATATGCCGAGCAAATAAAGAAACAAGCAGAAGATGGACAAACGATGCTTTTTCCTGAAGATATTAAAAAGCCAGAGTTTGTTCAAGTTCCTCCGTTTAAAGATGCGGAAAAGCTATATTTTGAGAAAGAAGTTCTAGGCTTTTATTTATCAAGTCATCCAATAGAAGAATTTCTTGAAATTATCAACTCTCATAAACGCTTATCTGTTGCAAAAGCACTTCTATCTTCTGAAGGGAATGTAACAAGGGTAGCGGGGCTAATTGAAGCTGTTCGAATCATTAAAACAAAAAAGGGAGAGCAAATGGCATTTATCAAGTTTAGCGATGAAAGTGGCGAACTTGAAGTGACAGTGTTCCCTAAACAATTTAGAGAAGCTTTTCCTCTTTTCAAAGTTGGACAACTAGTTTTTCTTGAGGGGAAAATAGAAGTTACGACAGATAGAACGCAATTAATTGTTTCAAAAGTAATTGATGTAAAATCAATGAAAAAGCACCAGGCAAAGAATAGTATATTATACTTGAAAATTGCTCATAATCACACTAACCCTACTCAACTAACGAAATTGAAGGAAACACTAAAGAAATATCCCGGCAATATAAAAGTTATTCTATACTACGAGGAAAAGAAGCAGTCCGTCCAGTTATCTGATGACTTCAATATTTCAGCGTCAAATCAATGTTTAGAGGTTCTTTTTGAAATGTTAGGTAGTTCGAATGTTGTTCTAAAGAGTTAATGGGTATGTACAGAAAAAAATCATCTGTTATAATAAAAGAGGGTAGAGGTGGTCTGACCACTTTTATACCTGGTTCTAAATCACTATTTAGGGGAGAGTGAAGTTTTATGGCAACACTAAGGGAAGAAGCATTACATATGCATCGAGTAAATAAAGGGAAATTAGAGACGGTTTCTAAAATTCCTGTAAGAAATGCTAAAGACTTAAGTTTGGCCTATTCACCAGGAGTAGCAGAGCCTTGTAAGGAAATTCATAATGATGTAAACAACGTTTATGAGTACACAATGAAAGGGAACATGGTAGCTGTTGTGTCTGATGGGACAGCAGTGTTAGGACTAGGAAATATCGGTCCAGAAGCATCCCTCCCAGTAATGGAAGGAAAGGCCCTTTTGTTTAAGTCCTTTGCAGGCGTTGACGCTTTTCCGATTTGTTTAGCAACAACAGATGTTGAAAAAATTATCGAAACAGTGAAACTCCTTGAGCCTACTTTTGGTGGAATAAACCTTGAAGATATTGCTGCTCCCAATTGCTTTGTAATTGAAGAGCGTTTAAAAAAGGAATGCAACATTCCAGTTTTTCATGATGATCAACACGGCACAGCTATTGTTACCGCTGCTGGATTAATAAATGCTTTAAAGCTTACAGGAAAGTCAATTTCTGAAGTGAAAGTTGTAGCAAACGGTGCTGGCGCTGCTGGAATTGCTTGTGTGAAATTAATGCAACGTATGGGTGTAAAAGACGTTATCCTTTGCGATACAAAAGGTGCAATATATGAAGGTCGTGCAGTAGGTATGAATCCGATTAAGGATGAAATTGCAAAAGTTACAAATCGCGATAAAATTCAAGGTTCTTTAGAAGAAGTAATTAAAGGAACTGATGTATTCGTAGGTGTTTCTGTAGAAGGTGCCCTTACAAAAGAAATGGTTCAAAGTATGAATCCAGATCCAATTATTTTTCCAATGGCAAATCCAGTACCAGAAATTATGCCTGAAGATGCGAAGGCCGCAGGTGCAAGTGTAATTGGAACAGGACGTTCTGACTTCCCGAACCAAATCAACAATGTCCTTGCTTTTCCAGGAATTTTCCGTGGTGCGCTAGACGTTCATGCGACAAATATTAATGAAGAAATGAAGATCGCTGCTGTTCACGCAATTGCAAGCCTTGTTTCCGACGAAGAACTTCATGCTGACTATGTAATCCCAGCTCCATTTGATCCGCGTGTTGCTCCAGCTGTTGCAAAAGCCGTGGCAATCGCAGCTATGGAAACTGGAGTAGCGAGAAGAAAAGTAAATCCAGATGATGTAGAAGCTAAAACAATCAAGCTTGCGACGATTGAATAAAGTGATTAGTTTAGAGTGTAGAATGAGAATGTAGAGTGTAGAGTGGTTGGGAACTTTGCTTCGAAGCTCTTCAAGCAATAACTCTAAAATTTTGACTATATACTCTAAACTGAAAAGAAGAGTTCGGAGCCTGGAGTCCCTAAAACCTGATATAAGAATTTTATCTTGAAACTCTAATCTCTGAACTCTATTTATTAAAAAATGAAAAGGGTGGTGATAATTAATGTCATCACAACAAGAGAAGATATATATTGAAATTATTCGTGAATTAAACCATATTATTCAAGAGGATGAGTTAAAAACAGGGGACAAGCTTCCTTCTGAAAGAGAGTTATCTGAACGCTTAAATGTCGGTAGATCTTCTGTAAGAGAAGCTCTTAGATCCCTTGAATTACTAGATTTAATTGAAACTCGTCGTGGCGAAGGGACTTTTATTAAAAGTATTGGTGGGCATCGTCTAGTAGAAGTACTAGCGAGTTTTTTTTTACGGGAGAAAAAAGCAAGAAATGACTTAGCAGAAACGAGAAAAATTGTAGAAATAGAAGGGTTACGACTTGCATGTGAAAGAATTGATGAAGCTCAATTGCAGAATCTAGAAAAACTTATCGAACAATCGAAAAAAAGCTGGGATAATGGAGACTTTCCAGTTGAGGAAGACTATCTATTTCATAAAACAATTGTAGAAGCTTGTCATAATAGCTTGCTTCTTCACATTTGGATTTCACTTGTGGAGTATAGCAAGGTCGCTTTACGGGAATCCTTGTCTAGGGAAGGTAGACCTGAACAATCCATCAAAGAGCATATCCAAATTTATACCGCACTAAAAAGTAGAAACGAAGAAGAGGCCATTAAGGCATTACGAAACCATCTCGAAAACAGTCGTTTCTAAAAGTAATTTGCTGATATTCGTAGGATTGTTTACCTTGATACTCTTAAATTTTATATGATATGATTTATGAAAATTTTAAAATTGATCTTGTCCACAAGAGAGGTGTAACGTAACTGTGTTAAGAGATTTATTTTCAAAGAAAAAGAAGTATGCTACGATTCCTTCCGATCAAGTGAAAATGGATATACCAGAAGGTTTAATGACAAAATGTCCAAAGTGTAAAACGATTATGTATACGAAGGAATTGAAGAAAAATCTATATGTATGTGCTTCTTGTGGTTATCATCACCGGATGGCGGCTCATGAAAGAATTGATAGCTTAATTGATGAAGGTACTTTTGTTGAATTTAATCAAGACATGATATCAAAAGATCCATTGTCTTTTCCTACTTACCCAGAAAAAACCAATGCAGATCGAAAAAAAACTGGCTTAAACGAGGCGATTGTCACTGGACAAGGTAAAATGTCTAATATGAATGTTGTCATCGCAGTTATGGACGCACGTTTTAGAATGGGAAGTATGGGTTCAGTTGTGGGGGAAAAAATCACAAGGGCTATTGAAAAGGCAATTGAATTGAACGCACCTTTTATTCTTTTCTCTGCTTCTGGAGGCGCTAGAATGCAAGAGGGAGTTCTTAGCCTTATGCAAATGGCAAAAACAAGTGCGGCCTTAAAAAAGCTTGACAGCGCAGGTGGATTATTTATTTCAATTATGACACACCCTACAACTGGTGGAGTGTCTGCTAGCTTTGCGTCACTTGGAGATTATAATTTTGCTGAACCGGGAGCATTAATAGGTTTTGCAGGAAGACGAATTATTGAACAAACAATTCGTCAAGAATTGCCTGAAGACTTCCAAACTGCTGAGTTTTTATTAAAGCATGGTCAGTTGGACAAAGTTGTTTCGCGTTTAGAGATGAAGCAAACATTAACAACGATTATAGATATTCATAGTGAGAAATTTTCATAAAAGGAGGTGTAGAAAAACATGGCTAATGAATTACCTTTTGAAAAACCAGTAACCGAACTAAAGACGAAAATTGAAGAATTAAAGAAATTTACCGTGGATAAAGGAATTGATTTAACTGGTGAAATTTTAAAGCTAGAAGAGCGTTTAGAACAGCTTGAAAACGATATTTACGGAAATATGAAGCCTTGGGATCGAGTGCAAATTGCTCGTCATAGTGAACGACCAACTACATTGGACTATATATCTTATATGTTTACAGATTTTATTGAATTACACGGGGATCGTTACTATGGTGATGATGAAGCAATCGTTGCTGGTATTGCCAAGTTCCATGGTAAAGCTGTAACGGTTATCGGTCATCAACGTGGAAAAGATACGAAAGAAAATTTACGTCGTAATTTTGGTATGCCTCATCCAGAAGGGTATCGAAAGGCGCTTAGATTGATGAAACAAGCGGAAAAGTTTAAAAGACCGATTATTTGCTTTATCGATACAAAAGGCGCATATCCTGGAATAGCTGCAGAAGAGCGTGGGCAAAGTGAAGCTATTGCGAGGAACCTATTAGAAATGGCTGGGCTCACAGTTCCGATTATTTGTATTGTTATCGGTGAAGGTGGTAGTGGCGGAGCTCTAGCATTAGGTGTGGGAAACCATGTTCATATGCTAGAAAACTCTACATACTCTGTAATCTCACCAGAAGGAGCAGCTGCTCTTTTATGGAAAGATTCTAGTCTAGCACAAAGAGCTGCTGAAACGATGCGAATAACAGCTCCAGATTTAAAGGACCTTGATGTTATCGATGATATCATTCCTGAAGTGAGAGGTGGAGCTCACCGAAACGTTAAACAACAAGCTGCTGAAATAGAAAAAACGATTGAAAAATCACTAGCAGAGTTAACGAAACTTTCAGAAACAGAGCTAGTTGAGCATCGTTACGAAAAATTTAATAATATTGGTGAGTACGACATTGTAAACGATGTCATTAGCATCAAATAAGGAATTGCTTTCTCTATCTTTAGAGAAGGCTTTTTGTTTGGAGGTTATAGTCTATTGTCATTATGGTTTAGAAGTGTTATTTTTAACACGTAAAGAAAATACTAGTATTGAAAATAGCAATATAATGAATGGTTTATGTGCTTTAGTACAATAATTAATACTAGATAATTTTTTTAAAATTATGGTGAGGTGAATTTTGCATGAAGCGTATTGGAGTTTTAACAAGTGGTGGGGATTCTCCAGGAATGAATGCAGCAATTCGAGCAGTCGTTCGAAAAGCAATCTTTCATAAATTGGAGGTATATGGGGTTTATTACGGGTATGCCGGTCTTATCTCTGGTCATATTGAAAAGTTAGAAATTGGCTCTGTAGGTGATATTATTCATCGTGGTGGTACAATGCTATACACTGCCCGTTGTGAAGAGTTTAAAACGTTGGAAGGTCAGTTGAAAGCAATTGAACAACTGAAAAAATTAGGAATTGAGGCATTGGTCGTTATTGGAGGAGATGGTTCTTTCCAAGGTGCGAAAAAACTAACTGAACATGGCTTCCCTTGTATTGGTGTTCCTGGAACAATTGACAATGATATTCCTGGTACAGATTTTACAATCGGGTTTGATACAGCTTTAAATACAATTATCCAAGCAATTGACAAAATTCGTGATACGGCAACATCTCATGAACGTACATATGTTATTGAAGTTATGGGCCGAAATGCAGGTGACCTTGCTCTTTGGTCAGGCCTTGCTGATGGTGCTGAAACAATCCTTATCCCAGAAGAAAACTATGAAATGAGCGATGTAATTGCCCGTTTACAGCGAGGACATGCCCGTGGAAAAAAACATAGTATTATTGTAGTAGCAGAAGGTGTAGGAAGTGGTATGGATATTGGTAAACAAATTCAAGAACAAACTAGCTTTGAAACTAGAGTGACTGTATTAGGTCACATCCAACGTGGTGGATCCCCAACTGCTTCAGATCGAGTTTTAGCAAGTAGACTTGGTTCAAAGGCAGTGGAATTACTATTAGATGGCCAAGCAGGTAAAATGGTCGGCATCCAAGGTAATATTCTTGTATCTCATGATATCGATGAAGCGTTAGCGAAAAAACATCTTATTGATCAAGATATGTATCAATTATCAAAAGAATTATCGATTTAATTAATTATGCTTAGATTATGACATACTTTTTAAGGATTGGCAACACTATTAGTATAACTGATTTAATAAATAAGAATGTATTTTATGGTATTTAAGAAAGTAGGAGGTTTTTCAAAATGAGAAAAACAAAAATAGTATGTACAATTGGGCCTGCTAGTGAAAGCCTAGAGAAATTATCCCAGCTTATTGATGCAGGAATGAACGTTGCTCGCTTAAATTTCTCTCATGGTGATTATGAAGAGCATGGAGCTAGAATAAAAACAATTCGTGAGGCTGCTTCTAAAGCTGGGAAACACGTAGCCATTTTACTTGATACAAAGGGCCCAGAAATTCGGACAAATAACTTTGAAAATGGTGTAGCGGAATTAGTAGCCGGTAATGAAGTAGTTATCTCAATGGAAGAAGTACTAGGGACAGCTGAAAGATTTTCGGTTTCATATTCAGGACTTGTTGATGATGTAGAGGTTGGTTCGAAAATTTTATTAGATGATGGCTTAATCGAATTAGAAGTAATTGAAATTGGTTCTAACGAATTAAAAACAAAGATCTTAAATAGTGGGACAATTAAAAATAAAAAAGGTGTAAATGTACCAAATGTTAGTGTAAATCTTCCTGGAATTACTGAAAAAGATGCAAATGACATTCGTTTTGGAATTGAGCAAGGTGTTGATTTTATTGCAGCTTCATTCGTAAGAAGAGCGTCGGATGTCTTAGAAATTCGTGAGTTACTAGAAACTAATGGCGCAGTAGACATTCATATTATCCCGAAGATTGAAAACCAAGAAGGTGTCGATAATATTGATGAAATTCTTGAGGTTTCAGATGGATTAATGGTAGCTCGTGGTGACCTTGGTGTTGAAATTCCAGCTGAAGAAGTTCCTTTGGTTCAAAAAAGCTTAATAAAAAAATGTAACACTTTAGGTAAACCAGTAATTACAGCTACTCAAATGCTTGATTCAATGCAACGTAATCCTCGTCCAACCCGTGCAGAAGCTAGTGATGTAGCGAATGCAATTTTTGATGGAACTGATGCAATTATGCTTTCTGGGGAGACGGCAGCAGGTGATTATCCTGTTGAATCTGTACAAACTATGAATAAAATTGCGGTTCGTGCAGAATCAGCTTTAAAATATGAAGAGTTACTTAAAAGAAAAGGAAGAGAAAGTCAAAGAACAATTACAGATGCTATTAGCCAATCTGTCGCCCACACAGCATTAAACTTAGAAGCTGCAGCTGTTGTCACGGCTACTGAAAGTGGTCATACTGCACGGATGATTTCCAAGTATCGTCCAAAATCACCAATTGTAGCTGTAACGCATTCTGAAGGCGTTTGTCGTAAACTTCAATTGGTTTGGGGTGTTCATCCACAGTTAGGGACAAAGGCTACTTCAACAGACGAAATGCTTGAAATTGCCGTACAAGAAGCTGTGAAGACAGAATTCATTGATCACGGTGACTTAATTGTCATTACAGCTGGTGTACCGGTTGGTGAAACAGGTACGACAAACTTAATGAAAGTCCATGTTATAGGTGAAGTAGTCGCAAAAGGACAAGGTATAGGACGTAAGACAGCAACAGGAAAAGTTGTTGTAGCCAAAACAGCTAGTGATGCATTAGCTAAAATGGTAGAAGGTGCTATCCTTGTTACTGTAGGTACTGATAAAGACATGATGGAGGCTTTCGAAAAAGCATCTGCAGTCATAACTGAAGAGGGTGGACTAACAAGCCACGCAGCGGTTGTTGGATTAAACCTAGGAATTCCAGTAATCGTAGGATTAAATCATGCCACAGACCAGTTTGAAGACGGTGATGAAATTACTGTAGACGCCACTAGAGGCTATATTTACCAAGGACATGCGAGTATCTTATAAGTATTATCAAAAACGAGGGTGACTCACCCTCGTTTTTTTAATGCAACAATTAGCATAATAATCTAGACTCGCATATAATATAGAGACAAGTTCTATTTAAAGGGGTACTAATATGCTAAAACTTTTTATTTTACTATTAATTGTCGTTCCAGCATTGGAAATTGGAGTCTTAGTTCTATCAGGTAATACTATAGGTATTCCTTGGACAATCCTTCTCGTGATTTTTACAGGTGTTTTAGGCGCATGGCTAGCGAAAAAAGAGGGTTTGCAAACGATACGGTTAGCACAGCTCCAATTACAACAAGGCCAAGTTCCTAGTGGTGTTATTTTAGATGGCTTGTGTATTTTGGTTGGGGGATTCGGTTTATTAACCCCAGGATTTATCACAGATGCAATGGGTTTCTTTCTCCTTTTCCCTAATACTAGGGCTATTGCAAAAGCCTTTTTCCAAAAACTATTTAATCGAATGTTACAAAACGGTTCGATTATTTTTATTAATCGACGATAGTAGAATGAGGGTAACTCAAAGAAAATGCTAATTACTTATAAGTATTACTATGGAATGAGTTTGATCATTCTATAGTAATACTTGAAGTGAAAAGGCATCTATGAGTTATCCTTTTTGTTTATTTAAACTTTGCTCTGATTAAGAATGTAAAGTTTTCACCTTGGTGATAAAGGTCACTGAATATTCTTTTGACTCGTTATATTGTTCAATTAGGAAATTAGACTCAATCTATTGGGGGAAATCACTTGAAAATTGGTATCACAGGGAAAGTTGCTATTACTGTAATGATTATTGTATTTATTAGCAGTTCGATATTAACGCTTGTAAGTTATCAAAATAGTTATCAGCAGGTTCTTCAGGCGGCTGGTGTAGAGCTTCTTGGCTGCGCAAATATTACGACAGGACTTATAAACACTGAAGAACTTGAAAAGGCTATTAGTGGGAATAAGGATAGTGTCGATCAGGTTGAAAAAGCAATAAATTGGACGATTGAAAAAAAACATATTTTTGAAACACACTATATTTTAAGTTTGGAAGGAAAAGTTGTAGCTGGAGATGATACGTTTCATGCACAAGGTTTTACTCACGGGGATATGTTCTTTTTAGATAATGAAGTTATTGAAATGATTACAACTATGAAACACGGTACATATTCTAAAATTTATCAATTTGGGGGACAAGACCGTCTAACGGGATACGCTCCTATTTTTAAGGATCATGATCCAACGAAAGAAGTAATTGCTATTAACGCAATTGATTTTGATGCTTCAATTGTAGCTAAAAGAACATGGGAAATGGCAAGAAATACAGTTTTATTAGGTATTTTCTTACCTTTTTTAGCTACTGGTCTTACCTTTATTTTTGTTAGGTCTTTAATTAAGCCAGTCCTCTCAATTAATGAGGCCGTAAAAAGAGTTGCAACTGGTGACTTAAGTGGTGAGTTAGATCTAAATAACAAAAAGAATGATGAGATAGGAGAATTAGCTACCAATTTTGCAACGATGAGGAAAAGTGTAAAGGAAATAATCGTAAACGCCTCATCAAACTCTGAACAAGTAGCAGCAACTTCTCAACAATTATCAGCAAATACAATCGAACTAGAAATTACCTCGAAAGATATACAAAATTCGTTGCAACAAATATCTGCTGGTTCTACAGAACAAAAAGAAAAAATTTTTATTGCTGATATAGAGGTAACAAAGATGAGCGATCATATGAATGAAATAAATATTGAAGTTGATGAAACGGCTGTTAGCTCATCACTAGCAAGTAGGTCTGCAAATCTAGGTGGGGAAAAAGTTCAATTAGTTATATCGCAGATGAACACCATTGATCAACAAACTGAAAGTATTGCATCAAATGTAGTAACGTTAAAAAAGCGTTCAAATGAAATAAATGAAATTCTTACAATGATCACGGATGTGGCCGCTCAAACGAATTTACTAGCTTTAAACGCAGCGATTGAAGCAGCTAGAGCTGGTGAACAGGGGAAGGGGTTCTCAATTGTTGCTCAAGAAGTACGGAAGTTAGCAGAACAAACTGGCCATGCAACTGAGAAAATTAGAAATATTATCTTACAAATTCAAGATGAAGTGGACGGCACAGAAGTAACAATTCAAAAGGGTAGTCAGGAAGTAAAAAAAGGAAAACTTATTGTAGAAGAAATGAGCCAATTTTTTTCAGAAATTGTTGTGAATACAAATGAGTCATCAACGAAAATGGAAAATGTGTCAAAAGGAATTTCCGCTTTAACAAATCAGATGACGCAACTAAGAAGCATGTTTGAAGAAATTGCAATTGTTTCAGAAAATAATATGAATAGTACAACAAAAATGGTTTTTGCTACAAAACAACAGTCAGAAATGATGGATGAAATATCAGCAGCAGCTACCGGTTTAGCAAAAATGGCAGAAGGTTTACAAGAAGTAGTAGATCGTTTTAATGTAAATGGTTGATAGACGATTGTCTCTCAACCATTTTTTATTATATAATCCCGTAAATCACGGAACACATGGGCTTTGTGTAAGGTTTGCATAAACACGAGGATTACAGGACCTAGAATAAGCCCTAAAAATCCAAAAACTTTATAGCCTACAAATAAAGAAACTAATGTAGCTAATGGGTCAACTCCAATATTTGAAGACAATATTTTTGGTTCCATAATCTGTCTTTGTATAACAACAATCCCGTACAAAATTGATAAACCGATGGTTAACGATAGTTCTCCCAGGAAAAATGTATAAAAAATCCATGGTATAAAAATTAAACCGGTTCCTAAATAGGGAAGTAAGTCAACAATCGCAATAATCAACGCAATTGTAATTGGGTACTCAACCTTTAGAACTAGTAGACCAATTAAAACGATGCAACATGTAATTGAGATTAGTGTAAGTTGGGCAAATAAAAAGCCTACAAAAGCCTTTTTCAGACTTATCATTACGTCTTTTGTTCTTTCAACAATGATATTAGGAATCCATTTTCGAAAAATGAACACCAACTTGTACCAGTCCTTGCTAATAAAAAAAGTTGCTAGTAAAGAAAAGATGATAATGGTTGCTAAACTTGGCAATGCTAACAAGAAGTCTGATGCACCAGTTAATACGGATTGAATAGTTGAACTCGCGTTAGATGTAATATGAAAAGTAATTGTTTCAATATAAGCCAATATAGTCGCTTGATGATCACTCTCTAATGAATAAAATAATGTTGAGATTTGTTCATAGATTGGAATAATTTTTCCTGTAAATAAATCTTGTAGCTTGAAAACTAGTGTTTGAAAATGAAGAGGAACTGATTGGGACAAATAATTAGTACCCATAATTATTTCTGAAATTAGAATGGTTATAGAGCCTACTGTAATTGTCATCAAACAAACTAAGATTATTGCTACAGAAAGCCACCGTGCTATTCTTGCTTTTTCTTGTAAAAAATTAACAACCGGGTTTATAAAAAATGCAAGGACAAGCCCTATAATAAATGGGTATGCCGTTTTAAATGCAAAGAAAATAATTAGTGTAATACAACAAATAATCGCTAATACAAATAAGAGTCTAAATATAAGTCGAAAGTAGTTGCTTGAATTCAATTGTATTTTCCCCCTTTCCATAAAGATCTCTCTTTTATAAATGTATGGCTTGTATATGTGGTTTAGAATATTGAATTTAATAAGAAAATCAGGTCATGTCGATTGAAATTATGATTAAAATATAATTTCGAAAATTTGACACAAAATAGTCTTGAATCTTGGCGGAAGTATAAATTCTATGTTAAGATAAAAATGGTTAGGCCTACCACGGAAGGATGCATCATTCTTGATATCACAAGCAACAATTTTTATGTTAATTTTGCTCTTAATTGGTATTATTGCAAAAAATCAATCATTACTTATTGCTGTAATTGTACTACTTGTTATTAAATGGGTTGGTTTAGGTGATAAAGCATTCCCACTACTTCAGCAAAAAGGGATCCAGATTGGGGTTACAATTATTACGATTGCAGTCCTCGTCCCGATTATTACTGGTCAGATTGGTTTTAAAGAACTAACTGATTCTATGAAGTCAATGTACGCTTGGATTGCGCTAGGGGCAGGAATTTTTGTTGCCATCATTGCTGCAAATGGAGTTGAACTGTTACAAACAGACCCTCATATTACTGCAGCTTTAGTTTTTGGAACAATAATAGCTGTTGCTCTTTTTAATGGAGTTGCAGTAGGGCCGTTAATTGGTGCAGGAATTGCATATATGGCAATGAAAATTGTTGACTTCTTTAGCTCAATATAATTAGTAGAGCTAATCTTAGTGAAAGTTATCACAAGAATTGAAATAGTCCGAAATATTTTTAAATTAAAGTTCACAAAACTGTGAAATATGTTTATAATTAAAATTGGTTAGAAAACTCTTTTTGTACATACGATTTTATTTCAAAAAAGAGAATGTTCAAAAAGACCTAAACACGACACTTTATCAATGCTGACGTTTTGGAACAATATGTTCAAAAGGAAACAAAAAAATATTTTACAATAGAACTTAGTGAATTTCATAATTACCAAAAACGAGCTATATCAAACTACTTAATGGCGAGAGTATGAATTATGAAATTTATCAAACTTTTTAACTATTGAATAAAAGATTAATAGATTTAAAACTGTCGGCAATCAGCTGCTATTTAGGACTTTTTGGAAGACCATCTTCGTTTCGCACACGTAATATTTAAAAAGAAGAAACAAGAAGCATTCTATCTGTAAAGGAGAGGTTGAGAAATGAGTACAACTCGTGGTCTTGAAGGTGTTGTTGCAACAACGTCGAGCGTAAGCTCAATTATTGATGGTGTTTTAACGTATCATGGTTTTGATATTGATGATTTAGCAAACAATGCAAGTTTTGAGGAAGTTATCTTTTTGCTTTGGAATGGTCGACTTCCTAAAGAAGAGGAATTAAAGCAACTTACTGAAGAGTTAGCAAGCTATGCAGAAGTACCACAAGGTGTAATTGATCAAATGAGAATGTATCCTATTGATCAGGTACATCCAATGGCTGCACTAAGAACTGCTATTTCATTCTTAGGATTGTACGATTCAGAAGCTGATGATCAATCTGACGAAGCTAATAAGCGGAAAGCATTGAAATTGCAAGCACAAGTACAAACAATCGTGACAGCGTTTTCACGAATTCGTGAAGGAAAAGATCCGGTATCTCCTCGTAAGGATTTGGGTTTTGCTGCTAATTTCTTATACATGCTTAATGGAGAAGAGCCAGATGCAATAGCCGTAGATGTTTTCAATAAAGCATTAGTACTTCATGCAGATCATGAATTAAATGCATCAACTTTCACTGCTCGTGTATGTGTTGCTACTTTATCTGATATGTATTCAGGAATTACAGCTGCAATTGGTGCTTTAAAAGGACCTTTACATGGTGGAGCGAACGAAAGAGTAATGGCAATGTTAATGGAAATTGATCAAGTTGAAAATGTAGAGCCATACATTATGAATGCGCTAAATAATAAAGTTAAAATCATGGGCTTTGGGCACCGTGTTTATAAAGATGGGGATCCTCGTGCTAAGCACTTAAAGGAAATGTCAGAGAAACTAACAACGATTACTGGTGAGACAAAATGGTATGAAATGTCTTCTAAAATCAATGAAATTGTTACTCGTGAAAAAGGCTTACTCCCAAATGTAGATTTTTACTCGGCGAGCGTATATCATAGCCTAGGAATTAAGCACGATTTATTTACACCAATCTTCGCAATTAGTAGAATGTCAGGTTGGATTGCTCACATTTTAGAGCAATTTAGTAATAATCGATTAATCCGCCCACGTGCTGAATACATCGGCCCTGATAAGCAAGTGTACATTCCAATGGAACAACGTTAATTTTGATGTGTTCGGGAGTTAGAAGCAATTTTTAAAAAGAAAAACAAAGATTGCGTAAAATGAAAATCTCATTATTAAATTGGAGGGGGACTCTACAACTAGAGAAAGTACCTTACACTACCAATTAAGGATGTTTTCATCTCCCATTACATAATTTTTTAGAACAATATATCTTAGGAGGTAATAGTAATGGCAAATGGCGAAAAAATTACTGTTCAAGGTGGAGTTTTAAACGTACCAAATAATCCGGTGATCCCTTTCATTGAGGGTGATGGTATTGGTCCTGATATTTGGGCTGCTGCTTCTCGAGTTTTAGATGCTGCTGTTGAAAAAGCATATAACGGTGAAAAAAAGATTGAATGGAAAGAAATCTTAGCTGGTGAAAAAGCCTTTGAACAAACAGGAAACTGGCTACCAGATGAAACATTAGAAGCAGTTCGTGAATATATTATTGCAATTAAAGGTCCTTTAACTACTCCTATTGGTGGAGGCTTCCGTTCACTTAACGTAGCTCTTCGTCAAGAACTAGATCTATATACTTGTTTACGTCCAGTACGTTATTTCAACGGTGTTCCATCACCGGTAAAGCGTCCTGAAGATACAGATATGGTCATCTTCCGTGAAAATACTGAAGATATCTATGCTGGAATTGAGTGGCAAAAAGGTTCACCAGAAGCAAAGAAGGTTATTGACTTTTTAAGAAACGAAATGGGAGTTAAAAACATTCGTTTCCCTGAAACATCTGGTATTGGTGTTAAGCCAGTTTCTGAGGAAGGAACTTACCGTTTAGTACGTGGTGCAATTGAATATGCCATTAAAGAAGGTCGTAAGAGTGTAACTCTTGTTCATAAAGGAAACATCATGAAGTTTACTGAAGGTGCATTCAAAAACTGGGGTTATGAATTAGCTGAAAAAGAATACGGTGACAAAGTATTCACTTGGGCCAAGTACGATGAAATCGTTGAAAAAGAAGGTCAACAAGCAGCAAATAAGGCTCAGGCTGATGCAGAAGCTGCTGGAAAGATTATTATTAAAGATACAATTGCTGATATCTTCTTACAACAAATTTTAACTCGTCCAAAAGAGTTTGATGTAGTTGCTACGATGAACTTAAACGGCGATTATATTTCAGACGCATTAGCAGCTCAAGTTGGTGGAATTGGAATTGCACCTGGTGCTAACATTAATTATGAAACGGGCCACGCAATTTTCGAAGCTACGCACGGTACAGCTCCTAAATATGCTGGTTTAGATAAGGTAAATCCATCTTCTGTACTGTTATCAGGTGAATTGATGCTTCGCCACTTAGGATGGAATGAAGCTGCAGACTTAATCATGTCCTCAATGGATAAGACAATCGAAGAAAAAGTTGTAACTTATGACTTTGCGCGCTTAATGGAAGGTGCAACAGAAGTTAAATGTTCTGAGTTCGCAAACGCGTTAATTAAAAACATGAACTAAATTAAGAATTTAAAATAGGTTGACTCAAAAGAGATAAAACTTTCATTTACACAGGCTGTATATGAGAAGAAGATCCCACTTGAGTCACCTTCTCTTTTTATATTTTATGCTAGCAGAAAGTTCAGAGACCGATTAGGTCGATAGTAATTAAACGGAGTTAATATTGAAATTATAAGATGATACTAAGAATAGGGGTTGAAAAACTATGGCTATTAAAAGAAGAAAAGTTTCAGTAATTGGTGGCGGTTTTACTGGGGCAACTACTGCATTAATGGTTGCACAAAAAGAATTAGGGGATGTTGTATTAGTAGACATTCCACAAATGGAAAACCCTACAAAGGGAAAAGCATTAGATATGTTAGAAGCAAGTCCAGTTCAAGGATTTGACTCGAACATAATTGGTACATCTAACTATGAAGATACAGCTGACTCAGATATTGTTGTTATCACTGCAGGTATTGCTAGAAAACCTGGTATGAGTCGTGACGATTTAGTTAACACAAACGCTAAAATAATGAAAGCTGTAACAAAGGAAATTGTTAAACATTCTCCAAATTGTTACATTGTCGTACTTACTAATCCAGTTGATGCTATGACATATACGGTATTTAAAGAATCAGGATTTCCAAAAAATCGGGTAATTGGTCAATCAGGTGTATTAGATACTGCTCGCTTCCGTACATTCGTATCCCAAGAGTTAAACGTATCAGTTGAAGATGTTACTGGTTTCGTACTTGGGGGGCACGGTGACGACATGGTTCCATTAGTGCGTTATTCTTATGCAGGAGGAATTCCTTTAGAAAAGCTAATCCCTGCTGAACGTTTAGAGCAAATTGTAGAACGTACTCGTAAAGGCGGCGGAGAAATCGTTAACCTCCTTGGTAATGGTAGTGCGTATTATGCTCCTGCTGCTTCTATCGTTCAAATGGTTGAGGCGATCTTAAAAGACAAGAAACGTATCATCCCAACGATTGCTTACTTAGAAGGGGAATATGGTTATTCTGACTTATACTTAGGTGTGCCAACGATCATCGGTGGAGATGGAATTGAAAAGATTATTGAGTTAGATTTAACTGACGAAGAGAAAGCTGGTTTACAAAAATCCGTTGATGCAGTAAAAAGTGTTATGACTGTTCTTCAATAAAACTATAAAAAGTTTAGAAAATCCGGTTTTATAAACCGGATTTCTACTTATAATAGTATGAAAGCGCTTTATTATGTTTAGAGTAAGTTCTGATATTAAATCGTTAGTAGAAAAAGCTTAAACCTACCTTATCAACAACTCTAAACTCTACACTATAAAATAGAAGAAAGTAGGGTGCCCTATGTTTAACAAAAAACGTAAATTAGGGAGAAAAATTGATTCTATAAAAGTTGGCGAAAAGTTAGAACTAACAAAAAAAGTAGAAGATAAAGATATCTTATTGTATTTGGGATTAACGGATGATGCTAATCCAGTTTTTATTCAGCATGATTATGCATCGCAAACTCCTTTTAAAAAACCAATTGTTCCGCAAATTATGATTACTGGAATTATTACAGGAGCTATTTCAAAATATTTACCTGGTCCTGGTAGCTCAATTGTAAATCAACATTTAAGTTTTCCTAAGCCCTTATATCATTATGGTTCATTAACTTTATTACTTGAAACAATCACTGTAAATGAAAGTGAACATTATCTTGAATTAAAAGTTGAAGGAAAAGATGAAGATGGTTCAATTGTTGTAGTAGGGACTATGGGAATTTGTCCACCACACGAGCTAAAACTGATCGCGTATAATTCAGGAACGTTTGAAAACTTCTAATAATTTAAAGTGATAGGAACAGTTGTTTTTTGTTCCTATCACTTTTTTTAATTAATAACTCAACTTTCGCAGAGTGAAATCGGCAAATAAGCCTTGATATAATTAGGTAGGCCTGAGATCCACTGCTCCAGTTGACTTTGTATTAACTTTTTGATTTTCTTATTTGTTTGTTCAAGCGCATCTTGAAGAAGCTCGATTAGCTGCTGTAAAGCAACAGCCCAATCAAGTTCATTGACTTCGTCACATAGCTCGTAAAAAAGACCTCCAATCGTACGTTGGTCGGTGTTACAGCGGTTTTGCCAAGATAGCACGATAAAACGAGCAAAGACAATAGTTGTATGGCTTATAAGCGCATCATATGAACGGCTTTGAAACTCTTTTTCAAGTTTTAAGAGTGATTTGGCCGTCTTAAAGAAAACCTCAATATCCCAACGCATTCCATAGATTCGAACGATTTCTTGTTCGGAAAGAGTGCGATCGGTGCTGAGGATGGCTAGCCATTCGCTTTTCTTGTTTCTATTTCGAATAAATACAACTTTAATTGGTGTTCCATTAGCCATAGTTGTATGAATGGAACGAAGTATTCCTTTCCTTGATTGAACGGGTCCAGCTAGGCGGTAAAGCTGTTTTAATGAAACCATTTCTCCGCTTACGTTGTAACGCTGTTTTGTTTCTTTGACCATGCCAATCACGTCTAATCCTTGATCAACAATGTTTTTGACAAGTGGTGGCAAAGTAAACCAAGAATCCATGAGGACATAACTGGCTTCTATTCCACTATCTAACGCACGTCTGATCATGTCTGGGATTTGTTCAGGCAAAGTTTGTAGGGCATTTTCCCGACGTTTATAACCGCATGTGCGTTTGTCTATATGTTCGGAGATTCCATTGATTTGTGACGTTTTGGAACTGACCAAGGAAAAGTCAATCGGCATAAATGTATGCCCGTCAGACCACCCCATAGTCAACATACGGAACCCCTTATAGAAACGCATTTTAAGAGAGGCATGGTCAAAACAACGTGCAAGTAATTCAACCTTTTTACTACGATTTCGATCATAAGCAGAATCATCAAAAACGAACACTTTTGGACGACTTTTGTCAGTAAGGCGACTCACTTTCTTAATTGTAAAGGTGCTTAATAGCAGTAAGAAACGGCGCCAATTAAATGTTGATTGATTTAAAAAACGATAGACAGAATCCTTGGCAGGAAACTTATCTGCCTTCTTTGAATCAAGAAGGGTGTACCAATTTTTATGTTGAAATATCAAACAAAAAATGAGTTGAAATAAGTAAGAACAGCTGAAACCAAAGGACTTTTTAATTCCAGCCTTGCGTAGATGTTTAGACATTTCCAGCTCAGAAAAAACAGAATCAAGTTCATTTGGCAGTTGATTGTATTGGCTATTTTGGTCTATCATATAGGGAGCACCTCTTCTGTATGGTAGTGTTTTCTAGTCAATTACACTATACCAAAAGAACGAGGTGTTTTTCATTTTTCATTAACATTGTCAAGTAACATAATGAAAAGGCCGCAGGCCTTTAACAATCAACGTGGATCACCTACTTTATTGGTGCGAAAGTTGAGTTAATAAAAAAAACGAAACAAAAACTTTACAAAACATTTACAATAACTATTTTGTATTAAAGTAAAAAAGGTAGTACTATTAAATTTAAAGTGTTTTAACTTTAGATAGTGACTATCGGGAGGAAATATAAAAATGGGTCAAAGGCTATTAGTTGTTGATGACGAAGAGTCCATCGTGACATTATTGCAATTCAATCTAGAGCAAGCAGGCTACGAAGTGGAAACTGCAATGGACGGAAAGACAGCTTTTGAGAAAGCAAAAGAATTAAACTTCGACTTAATTATCCTTGATTTAATGATACCTGAAATGGATGGACTAGAAGTTTGTAAACAGTTAAGACAAAATAAAATTAGCACACCAATATTAATGCTCACTGCTAAAGATGATGAATTTGATAAAGTATTAGGACTTGAACTAGGTGCTGATGATTATATGACAAAACCATTTAGCCCAAGAGAAGTCGTAGCACGAATACGAGCAATTCTACGCCGTGTTAGCAGTAGTTTAGAAGAAAAACCACTAGAGGTAAAAATAGAAACTTTACTTAAAATTGGTGATGTTGATATTTTTCCAGAAAATTATGAGGTTTTTTATAAAGGAAGTCAACTTGAATTAACTCCGAAA
The DNA here is from genome assembly GCF_001866075.3 of Anaerobacillus isosaccharinicus. Lineage (GTDB taxonomy): Bacteria > Bacillota > Bacilli > Bacillales > Anaerobacillaceae > Anaerobacillus > Anaerobacillus isosaccharinicus. The sequence continues at coordinate 2,808,619 of NZ_CP063356.1, forward strand.
GAATTTGAGTTATTGTTGTATTTAGCAAACCATAAAGGTCGGGTCCTAACACGGGATCAACTCCTTAATGCTGTTTGGAACTATGAATTTGTAGGTGACACACGAATTGTAGATGTTCATATCAGTCATTTAAGGGAGAAAATTGAGCCAAACACAAAAAAACCTATTTATATTAAAACCATTCGCGGTCTAGGCTACAAGCTCGAGGAGCCTGCTCTCAATGCATAAGTACCGAAATAGATTAACGATTTCTTTACTTATTGCTATTTTTTTCGTTTTAGTAGGTTTAGGTTTATTATTGGGACAACTTTTCAAAGAATTCTACTACGAGCAACTTAGTGAAAGGGTATCAAAAGAAGCGAAAATTGTTGCAATAAGTATTCTTGAAACCGGATTAGAGCATCCAGATTTAACGGTCATTGTTAATGATATGGGGGAACAGTTAGCCTCAAGAATTACGGTCATTTCAGCTTCAGGAGAAGTTATTGCAGAAACTTCAGCAGATCGATTGAAAATGGAAAATCACCTTCTACGCCCAGAAATCATTCAAGTAAGAGAAGAGGGAGAAGGAAAGGCAATAAGGTTCAGTGATACAGTTGGTGCAGACCTCCTTTATTACGCTGTTCCGCTCTTGGTTAATGATCAATTAATTGGGTATGTTCGTTTAGGCCTACCGACACATATGTTAGATGAAGTTAATAAGAAAATTTGGGGTTTATTAATGTTTAGCTTTTCTATCGCTTTTTTGTTGATTATAATCCTTAGTTCGAGAATAACGAATGAAATGGCCAAACCAATTGAAGAGGCCACTAAAGTAGCAAACCAACTGGCCAAAGGAAACTTCAAAGCTAGAGCATCTCGTGGAAAGAACGATGAAACTGGTCAGTTAAGTCGATCTCTAAATGTATTAGCCCAAAATTTAGATGAAGTTACTAAAACATATCAGGCACAACAAGAACGTTTAGAGACTCTTATTGAAAATATGGGTAGTGGTCTAATTTTAATAAATTATAAAGGTGAAGTAAGCATTATTAATAAATCATGCTCAATGATTTTCGATGATGATATTGAGAAGTGCTTACGCAAGGTTTATCATAATGTCATTCCTCATAAACAGGTTGTTAAAATTGTTCAAGAAATTTTTCTAACTGAAAAAGGGTATCGAAAGCATATTATTTTACCGATTCAAAATGAGATGCGTCACTTTGATGTTTATGGTGCACCAATTATTAGTAGTGGTGGAAAAGAGCGCTTAAAAGGAATAGTTCTTGTTTTTCACGATATAACAGAATTAAAAAGGCTAGAGCAAATGCGCAAAGACTTTGTTGCTAATGTTTCTCATGAATTAAAAACCCCTGTGACATCCGTAAAAGGATTTACTGAAACGTTATTAGATGGAGCAGCTGAGGATGAAGTTTTACGGAATCGCTTTTTAAAGATTATTTGGGATGAGTCAGAACGACTTCAGAGCTTAATTCAGGACTTACTTGATCTATCAAAAATTGAACAAAGTCAATTTCAACTGAATTGGCATCGTGTTGATTTAAGCATGTTAACAGATGATGTCATCGTTATGCTAACTAGTAAAGCCGAGGAAAAAGAAATTACACTAACAAAGAGAAAAGAAGGATCTGGGATCATTGAAGGAGACCCATTACGTATAAAACAAATAATGATTAATTTAATTAGTAATGCCATAACGTATTCGCCAAAAGGTGGGAAAATCACCATCACCATTAGCGAAGAAAATGAAAAGACATTCTTTACTGTTAATGATACCGGAATCGGTATTAAAAAAGAGGAAATTCCCCGTGTTTTTGAACGCTTTTACCGAGTTGATCGAGCAAGAAGCCGTAACTCTGGCGGTACTGGATTAGGCCTTGCTATAGTTAAACATTTGGTCGAAGCACATCATGGTGATATTACAGTTGAAAGTGAAGTTGGTAAAGGAACAAAATTTACAATAGGTTTTAATAAAGAACAGCTCAAATAATAAAAAAATTATACTTTTTGACCAAAGGTGTGACTGAAAAAATAAAGCTCTTGGATGGAATCATAGTTTAACAGGCTCGATACAAAGATGATTAACTTTACAAAAAATTAATATGTAATTTATAGTAAATTAATGTTTAGAATGTATGATTTACCTATAACTTACGTAAGCAAGTTAACGCTTAACCAAGCGAAATTGACTTACACCCCCCTTTTTTAGAGGATAGCTCCTTGAGCTATCCTCTTTTTTTTGCTTTTAATTCTAATCATTAGCTGACTGAAAAAAATTTTGTAATGAAAACATGGAAAGTTATGAAACTTTTATTTTATGTCATACGTAAGTATAATGGGAAACGGGAACAAAAATAAATAGTGGAAAGTGGGGAACATTCATGTTAACAGTGAAGCAGATTATTGTAGGCTTCCTTTCACTCATCGGAATTGCAATTTTGACTCTGTTTTTAACAACGGGATGGTATATAGTTGATGAGTCTGAACAAGCTGCACTTATTACCTTTGGTAAAGTGGATGAGCATATTACTGAACCAGGGTTAAAGTTTAAGATGCCATGGCCGATTCAGAAGGTTGAAATTTTATCAAGAGGAACATTTACAACAACAGTAGGATATGACGAAACAGATGGAAAAGTCGTTGAGTACCGTGACGAAGCAAAAATGATTACAGGTGATGAAAACATCTTACTTGCAGATTTAGTTGTGCAATGGCGTATTACAAATCCAGAGAAGTTTCTATTTAATTCAAATGATCCACAGCAAATTTTATTCAGTGCAACTTCAGCATCTCTTCGTGGAGTAATTGGAAGTTCAAGAATTGATGATGCTCTAACGGATCAACGTCCTCAAATTGAAGCAAAAGTTTGGGATTATCTTGTTGAGTTAATAGAAAAATATGACATTGGTATTTCCGTTATGGATGTAAAGCTTCAAGATGTTGAATTACCAAATGAAGATGTCCGTCGAGCTTTTACAGAAGTTACGGATGCCAGGGAAGAACGATTAACGAAAATCAACGAAGCTACAAAGTACCGAAATCAAAAAATGAATGAAGCAAAAGGTGAGCAAGATGCGATTATGTCACGTGCTGAAGGAACTCGAACTGAGCGTTTAGAAAGAGCTCGTGGTGATGTAGCGAGATTTAATGCCTTATATAATGAATATCTAATAAATCCAGAAGTTACTAGATCTCGTTTAGTTATTGAGACGTTAGAAAAGGTATTACCAAATACAGAGATTTATATTATGGATAGCAGTAGTGACACAGTGAAGTATTTACCAATAAGATCACTTGAAAGATCTACAGAAGTAAGTCCACCCGCATCTACAACGTCTAATCAGGGGAGTGGAAACTAATGAGCGATAAAATTATTGATTTTAGCGAACGCAAGCCAACCGATGAATGGAAGAAATATACCAAACTAGGAATTGTACTGGTTATTTTAATAGGCTTGTTAATGGTAGTCATTTCAAATATGTTTATTGTTGAACAAGGTGAGTTCAAAGTTGTAAGACAGTTTGGTGAAGTAGTTCGAGTTGAAGAAGAGCCTGGTTTGAACTTTAAAATCCCTTTTATCCAATCGGTTTCAACATTAACGAAAAAACAAATGATCCTAGACGTTGAACCAACAGAAATTAATACACGAGATAAAAAGAGAATATTGATTGATAACTATGCTATATGGCGCATTGATGATCCTCAACAAATGATCGGTAGTGCTCAAACGATTGACCGCGCAGAAACAATCATGATGAACTTCATTTACTCTGTTATTCGTGCTGAATTAGGACAGTTAGATTATGACAAAATTATTAATGAAGAACAAGATTCCAGAGGGAGTTTTAATGATCGGATCTTAGATCGTGTTAATGAGTTATTAGCAAGAGATAATTATGGGATTTCTGTTACGGATGTGAGAATGAAGCGTACAGATTTACCAGAAGAAAACGAGCAAGCCGTTTATCGTAGAATGATATCGGAACGTAATTCGATTGCTCAAGATTATTTATCACAAGGGGATGCAGAAGCAAACCGTATTAGAGCAAACACCGACCGTGAAGTAAAGGAAATTGTTGCTAAAGCAAACGCAGATGCCAATGAAATCATTGGTGAAGGTGAAGCTGGAGCAGCACAGATTTATAATGAATCCTTCGGGAGAGATGTAGAATTTTATAATCTTTATCGAACACTTATAAGCTATGAGAAAACAATTGATGAGCAAACAGTTATTGTTCTCCCGGCAGATGCCCCTTATGCACGTATTTTAATGGGCTACACGAACTAAATGGATTGGATGACCCAAATCTCGGGTCATCCTTTTTTTTATTTCACGATTAAACATGATAAACTATAACTAGAAAATAGAAGTTGAGGTGCTTACTCTTGAAGAATAAATTAGTATTAATTGATGGTAATAGTATTGCTTATCGAGCATTCTTTGCTCTCCCCCTGTTAAACAATGATAAAGGGGTTTATACAAATGCTGTTTATGGATTTACAACAATGTTACTTAAGATTATTGAAGAAGAAAAACCGACACATATGCTAGTAGCTTTTGACGCTGGCAAAACAACATTTCGTCATAAAACTTTCGTTGAATATAAAGGTGGAAGACAAAAAACTCCACCAGAGCTTTCTGAGCAATTTCATCTCATTCGTGAACTATTAGATGTGTTTTCTGTTAAACGCTTTGAATTGGAAAACTACGAAGCAGATGACATTATCGGAACTCTTGCAAAGCAAGTTAGTAATGAAGAAGATTGGGAAGTAAAGGTTTTCTCAGGCGATAAAGACTTACTACAATTAGTTTCTCCAAAGGTAACCGTTGCATTAACTCGTAAAGGAATTTCAAATGTTGATACATATGATGAAGCTTTTGTTAGTGAAAAGTATGGCCTTACTCCAACACAAATTATTGATATGAAGGGGTTGATGGGTGATCCTTCTGATAATATCCCTGGGGTACCTGGCGTTGGTGAAAAAACAGCGATTAAGTTATTAAAGGAGTTTGGTTCAGTTGAAAAAGTACTTGAATCTATTGATTCCGTTTCAGGAAAAAAGCTAAAAGAGAACTTAACTGAAAATAAAGAAAAAGCTTTAATGAGTAAAGAGCTAGCAACTATTTTTTGTGAAGTACCATTGACTATTACCACCGAAGAACTGGCACTCGGAGAGTACGATGAAACGAAAGTCGTGTCATTGTTTCGCGAGCTTGATTTTCAATCTTTATTAGATCGCTTTGATTCGGGAGAACAGGTATTGGATGAAGAAATCGAAGAACTTGAGTTTACGATTGCAAGAGATATTACTGCTGATATGCTTACAGAAAATTCAGCTCTAGTCGTTGAAGTGTTGGATGAAAATTATCATGAAGCAGATGTTCTTGGACTAGCTATTGTAAACGAAAACGGCCGCTATTTTATATCGACTGAACAAGCATTAGCAAGTGATGACTTTAAAGCTTGGGCAAAAAGTAAGGAAGCTAAGAAAGCAATTTTTGATGCGAAACGAGCAGTTGTTGCATTAGGTTGGAAAGGAATTGAATTAGAAGGAATTAATTTCGACCTTTTAATCGCGTCATATATTCTTGATCCGTCAGCTTCTTCACACGAAGTAGCAGATATTGCCAATCGTAAAGGGAAACGAACTGTTGCTTTAGACGAGTCTATTTATGGTAAAGGGGCAAAACGAACTATTCCTGCTACTGAAGTTTTAGCCCAACACCTTGTGAAAAAGGCGAACACAATTTTTACATTGAGGCAAGAGGTTCGTGAAGAGTTAACAGATAATAAGTTAAAAGAACTCTTTTATGATTTAGAAATGCCTTTATCAATTATTCTAGGAAAAATGGAGATGACTGGAGTTAAAGTCGACATTGAGCAATTACAAGCGATGGGGAAAGACTTAGGAGAACAACTAAACAAGCTAGAGCAAGAAATTCACAATCTTGCTGGAGTTAAATTTAATATTAATTCACCTAAACAGCTTGGAGAAGTTCTCTTTGAGAAACTTAACTTACCTGTAATAAAGAAAACGAAAACTGGTGCTTCAACTTCAGCAGAAGTGTTAGAAAAATTAGCAGATAAACATGAAATAATTCCAAGTATTCTTCATTACCGCCAACTAGGAAAATTGAATTCAACTTATATTGAAGGGTTATTAAAGGTTGTTCATAACGATACAGCGAAAATTCATACGATGTTTAATCAGGCACTGACTCAAACTGGGCGACTAAGCTCGACTGAGCCTAACCTTCAAAACATTCCAATTAGACTAGAGGAAGGCCGGAAAATCAGAAAAGCATTTGTCCCGTCAAACCCTGGCTGGATCATGTTTGCCGCGGATTACTCACAAATTGAACTAAGGGTACTGGCTCATATTGCAAATGATGAAAACTTAATTGAGGCTTTTAATCAAGGAATGGATATTCATACGAGAACAGCAATGGATGTATTCCATGTCGAGGCCGACGCTGTGACAGATTTAATGCGCCGTCATGCTAAAGCCGTAAACTTTGGTATCGTCTATGGAATTAGCGATTACGGGTTATCGCAGAGTCTTGGTATTACGAGAAAAGAAGCAGGGAAATTTATAGACAAATATTTAGAAAGTTTCCCAGGAGTTCGTGATTATATGGATAATATTGTTCAAGAAGCAAGAGAAAACGGATATGTAACAACATTATTACATCGCCGTAGATTTTTGCCTGAAATTACAAGCCGTAATTTTAATTTGCGAAGTTTTGCAGAGCGAACAGCTATGAATACACCAATTCAAGGAACTGCGGCAGATATTATTAAAAAAGCAATGGTTAATATTAGCGAACGAATAGAGCAAGAAGGATTAGAAGCAAAACTACTTTTACAAGTACACGATGAATTGATTTTTGAAGCACCAGAACACGAATTAGAAACGTTGAAAAAAATTGTTCCAGAGGTGATGGAATCCGCAATCGAACTAAAAGTCCCACTAAAAGTAGACTACGCCTTTGGAAGCTCGTGGTATGACGCGAAATAAATGTAAAATGTAGAATGTAGAATGGAGGAGGTTGTGCTTCGAAGCGCTTCTTTTAATAATTCTACATTTTACCTTCTGAATTCTACGTTATAAAGGAGGGTTTTCTCATGCCAGAACTACCTGAGGTTGAGACGGTGAAGCGAACATTACAACAACTTGTAATTGGAAAAACAATTAAGGAAATTACAGTTCACTGGGGGAAAATCATCAAACGACCTGATGATGTTGCTCAGTTTTGCCATTTACTAATTGGTCAAACATTTAATAATGTTGAGAGGCGGGCAAAATTTCTAAAGTTTATTCTTGACGATTATGTTGTAATTTCTCATCTTCGCATGGAAGGTCGGTATGGCTTACATGAGGTGAATGAGCTGATTGATAAACATACACATGTTATTTTTTCATTTACTGATGGGACAGAGCTAAGATATCGTGATGTTCGAAAGTTTGGGACGATGCATCTTTTTCTAAAAGGTGAAGAAGACATAAATCTTCCCTTAGCTCAATTAGGTATTGAGCCTTTTGATGAAAAATTTCAACCAGCAACCTTAAAGGAATTGTTTAAAGGAACAAATCGTAAGGTAAAGGTTACTCTCCTTGATCAATCTAAATTAGTTGGATTAGGAAATATTTATGTTGATGAGGCGCTTTTTCGTTCTGGAATTTACCCCGAACGGATTGGAAAAGATCTAACAGATAAGGAATTGAAGAAGTTGTATAGTGAAATTAAAGCTACCTTAAAGGAAGCAATTGGCCTAGGAGGTAGTTCTGTCAAATCTTACGTAGACGGACAAGGTGAAATGGGTATGTTCCAACAGCAATTGTTCGTTTATGGAAGAAAGGGAGAGCCTTGTAAAGTGTGCGCAACTCCGATTGAAAAAACGGTTGTAGGCGGCAGGGGGACACACTACTGTCCGAAATGTCAGAAAATGTAAAATGTAAAATGTAAAATGTACAATGTAGAATGCAAAATGTTGAAAGTTACGCTTCGAAGCATAGCTAAAACAATTCTACATTCTACATTCTGCATTCTACATTCAAAAAAAAGTAAGTACGTTGGATGGGCTCCGACCATATACTATCGTATCAGTGGTTGGAAGGAGCTTTTGAATATGGTAGAAATTCTTTCCTTACTCTTATTAGCGCTTGCAGTAAGTCTTGATAGCTTTGGAGTTGGATTAACGTATGGTTTGCGGAAAATGAAGCTTCCCTTTAAGTCCTTAATGTTTATTGCTTCATGCTCAGCAATATCCATTCTCATTGCCATGTCTATTGGTAGCTTAATCGTGAAGTATTTATCACCTAGTGTGGCTGAATCGATCGGTGGTTTAATCTTAATTATGATTGGTGCGTGGGCACTTTATCAAATTTATCGCCCAGCAAAAAGGGATATAAAAAATAAGGAAGACGCTGTCATTTTAAACTTTGAAATAAAAGTTTTAGGTGTGGTCATTAAGATTTTACGTAAACCGATGGTTGCCGATTTTGATAATTCAGGAACGATTACAGGTAGAGAGGCTTTTTTCCTTGGGATTGCTCTTTCTCTCGATGCCTTTGGTGCAGGTCTTGGAGCTGCATTAATTGGCTTTTCACCAATATTTATGGCTTTAAGTGTTGCCATAATGAGCGCACTTTGTGTTACTTTAGGAATGAAAAGTGGGTATTTATTTTCTGATTCAAAAATTATGCATAAATTTTCATTTATCCCAGGATTACTACTAATCATTTTAGGTGTTTTCCGCTTATAACATTTTAAAAATTGTTCAAAAAAGTGGACGGAGCGCTTCTTCGAAAACTTTTTGAACACCCTTTAATAAGGAGATTAATTATGATAATTGGATTAACCGGTGGAATTGCTAGTGGAAAAAGTACTGTATCAAATATGTTGAAGGATGTAGGAATACCTATAGTTGATGCTGATGTAACTGCTAGGGAAGTTGTAGAAAAAGGAGAACCAGCTCTGGGAAAAATTATAGAGCTGTTTGGAACTGAAATCTTGAACACTGAGGGGTCCCTAGATCGAAAAAAACTGGGGGCAATTGTCTTTAATGACGAAAAAAAGCGTTTAACATTAAATGATATTGTTCATCCAGCAATTCGAAAAAGGATGCTAGAAAAGGTTGAACAATTGAAACAACTAGGTCACGAAACGATTGTGATGGACATTCCGCTTTTATTTGAAAGTAAATTAACTTATATGGTGGAAAAGATTATTGTCGTTTACATTGACCCTGACTTACAAAAAGCGCGATTGCAGAAAAGGGATCAGTTTTCAGAAGATGAAGCATTAGCCCGAATTTCGGCGCAAATGCCTTTAACGGAAAAAATAGCCCTTGCCGATGAAGTTATCCATAACGATAGGTCGATTGATGAAACAAAAGAACAATTATTAACGATCTTAAGAAAATGGAATTGTTTATAATAAAAAAGTTAGCTTTTAGCAATTTTTTGCGAAGAAGCTAATTTTTTTTTATTGGAGGTTTAATTTAGTAAGTCTATAGGGCATTCATCCATTTTTAAACTATTTAAGAATAAAAGTTAAAATTAATCTTCATAAATTGATATTATATGTTATACTAATTTTATAAAATAATTATTTAGTATGACATATTAGTGTGGAGGGATATCATATATGAAAGTGAAAGTTGCGATAAATGGTTTTGGAAGAATTGGAAGAATGGTGTTTAGAAAAGCAGTTCTTGAAAATAAATTAGATGTTGTTGCGGTGAATGCTAGTTATCCAGCAGAGACACTTGCACACTTAATTAAATATGATAGTATTCATGGACAATTTATGGGCGAAGTAAAAGCTGAAGCAGATGGAACCCTTACAGTTAACGGTAAAACAATTCATTTAATTAGCGAACGTGACCCAAAGAAGCTACCTTGGAAAGAATTAAATGTTGATATTGTTATTGAAGCTACAGGAAAGTTTAAATCAAAAGAAACAGCTTCATACCATATCGAAGCTGGTGCGAAAAAAGTGGTTATTACTGCTCCAGGTAAAAATGAAGATATTACAATCGTTATGGGTGTAAATGAAGACCAATATGATCACCAAAAACACGAAATTATTTCTAATGCATCTTGTACGACAAACTGTTTAGCGCCAGTTGCTAAAGTTATCGACGAGAAGTTTGGGATTGAAAGCGGATTGATGACAACTATTCATTCCTATACGAATGATCAAAAGAATATAGACAATCCTCACAAGGATTTACGAAGAGCAAGAGCTTGTGGATCTTCAATTATCCCAACAACAACAGGAGCAGCAAAGGCTATTTCATTAGTACTTCCACAATTAGAAGGGAAGTTGAATGGTCTTTCATTACGTGTTCCAACTCCAAACGTATCATTAGTTGATTTAGTTGCAACAGTTGAGAAAGATATTACAATTGATGAAATTAATCAAGCTTTTGAAGAAGCGGCTAATGGTCCATTAAAGGGAGTTTTAGGCTTTACAATGGAACCACTTGTATCGATCGATTTTAATGGAAATGAAAACTCTTCAATCATTGACGGTTTATCAACAATGGTTATTGGGAAAAGGCAAATTAAAGTATTAGCATGGTATGACAATGAGTGGGGATATTCTTGCAGAGTAGTTGACCTAGTGAATTTTGTAGCCAATAAAATCAAGAAACATACGGAGATTGGTGTATCCTAATTTGTTATAGCGATAACTATTGAAACAGAAAACAAGTAAACTATTTTCGATTATTATATAAAACATAAAGAGGTGTATAAAAACACCTCTTTTTTTGACGTCTTTACGGTAATTTCTCTATTTTTGGACTATAATTGAAATATACGGGTGAATTTCATAATTACTAACCTTGAGCCAGGTCTTCTAAAATATAGTTAGGATGTTAATGCAACTACCTTTAGAGTCTCGTGGAATGAGGGATTATGAGATCATAAAACTATACGAATTTTTGTAAAGAGGTGGTAACTATGGGATTTAAAGATAAGATTAACAAATTTATCTCCACACATACTGAGACAAGAGAAGCACATTCAATTGAGGCATTGAAAACTCGTTATTATAAGGCTATGAAGAATAAGGCTTTTGATGAAGTTCTAGCAATTTTCCAACAATCCCCTGAGTTTCAAGTAGGTTCAAGTGATTTAGAACGGGGAGAAATTATCGTAAAAGGGAATGGCAAAAGAAAATTTTTCTTAGTAGCGACTATAATCATGGTCTCACCAAATAGAACAGCAATTGATTTTTCCGTAACAACCGAAACTAGTTTACCTTTAGACTTTGGCTTTAGTGAAACTGTTATTAAAGATATCTATCGAAAAATAGACAAACGATTGGAATATGTTGGTTCAGGTTTAGGAGCTTAGATTAAACTACCACTTGTACTTACCTCATTTTTTTTATATCATTAAGGGGACAAGTTGTTTTGATAATGACTGAAAACAAAGGCACATATATGGAGATGATGGGTATGCGCTGTCCAGCATGTAATAATAACGGTACTAGAGTGCTCGACTCACGTCCAAGCCACGAAGGTCGCTCAACTAGAAGAAGACGAGAATGCGAGGAATGTAATTTTCGTTTTACCACCTTCGAAACAGTAGAAGAAACACCGTTAATAGTTGTTAAAAAAGATGGAAATCGTGAAGAATTCAGTAAAGAGAAAATCCTTCGTGGCCTTATTCGCGCATGCGAAAAACGCCCAGTGCCACTACAAAAGTTAGAAGAAATTGTTGATAAGGTTGAAAAAGATCTTAGAAATGCTGGTGCCGCTGAGGTGAAAAGTGGGGATGTTGGTGAAATTGTCATGGAGTATTTAGCAAATGTGGACGACGTAGCCTACGTTCGTTTCGCATCTGTGTATCGACAGTTCAAAGACATTAACGTGTTTATAGATGAATTAAAAGATCTTTTACAAAAAGCAGAAACGAAATAAAAGAGCTTAAGATAATAATCTTTTGCTCTTTTTTATTAATGTAGAATGTAGTGTAAAAATGTAGAATGTAAAATGCAGAATTTAAAATTATATAGAAAATGCTTCGAAGCAAGGCGATTATCATTTTACATTTTACATTGTAAATTTTACCCTAATTGGCTTCAAAAATAGTTGATGTTTTATCTTAATTACATGAAAAAAGTGTTAAACTAGATTAGTAAATTTACAGATATGGGTGATGAAAAGAATGGCGTTACACTGGATGCATTTATTACCTATTGATCGTTATGTCGTTCGTACAAGTTCATTCATTAATGGGGTAGATCGGAAAATTATTACGCTTTTATATCAACCGCTTATTGGTGCGATTGCCCACAGTCTTTATTTTGCTTTAGAAAGTGAACTAGAAAAAGACCAATATTTGAGTAATGAAACGACACATAAAACATTAATGACGATGATGGGACTTCCTTTAGATAAAATTTATGAAGAACGGAAGAAGTTAGAAGGAATTGGACTTCTTAATGTTTACAAGCAAAAACAAAATGATGAAATTAATTATTTATACGAACTGCAAAAGCCATTTAGCCCTCAAGATTTCTTCAAAGATGATGTGTTAAGTGTTTATTTATACAATCGGGTCGGAAAATACCGTTATCTTCAATTACGAGATCGTTTTACGATTAATAAAGTGAACAAAGAGGAGTATCAAGATGTTACGATGTCATTTAGTGATGTATTTACTTCATTACATCATTCAGAAATTTCATCGCAGCAAGGGGAAATATCAACTTCTCTGACAATCGACCATCAACAAGATATTGTTAATAATGATGCCTCCAACAGTTCATACAAAATATTAGAAGAGGCTTTTGACTTTTCATTACTAATCGCGCATTTATCAAACATGATTAATCCTAAAACATTGTTAACTGAAAAGGTGAAGGAGACAATCGTTCGCCTAGCTTTCGTTTATCGAATTGACCCATATGAAATGAGTAAGGTCATTCAAGATTCTTTACTTCATGACGATACTGTTGATATTGATGTTTTAAGGGAAAAGGTGAAAAATTGGTACAAGTTCACCTACGAAAGTGAACCACCAGCTTTAGGACTTCGAACCCATCCTGAAAAATATCGAACAATGTCAGGGAAAAAGCCAACAACTGAAGAAGAAGAAATGATTGTCTTATATGAGACAGAATCACCTTTAACCTTATTTGAAAGTCTTTCAAATGGAGCGAAGGTATCAATGAGTGATATGAAAATTGTCGAATCATTAATTTTAGACTATAAACTGTTGCCAGGCGTTGCAAATGTATTAATCTATTATGTTTTAAAAATTGATGATAATAAGTTTTCAAAGGCATATGTCGAAAAAATTGCTGGGCAATGGGCAAGACAAGATATTAAGACTGTCACAGAGGCAATGGCATTAGCTAAAGGCGAATACAAAAAACGTCTTGAGCGAGAGCAAGGATTTGCTCAAACTGCAGCTACGAAAGAAACGCCAGTAAAACAAAGACAAAATAATGCCAATCGGTTTGTCAGAAAAGATCGTCTTCCAAAATGGCTAACAGAAGAGAAAAAGCAAACGAAACCAAACCAAGATGATGATATTACAAAAGTAAAAGAAGAACTAGAAGAAAAGATAAAACGGTTAAAGTCACAACGAAAACAGGAGGGATAGCCATTGGAATCAATCCAACAAACATTTCAAAAAATGAAAAATTCCAAAAGTATATTAGGTCATTTTGAACGCTTAAAGGAAGATGTTCTTTCGGACAAATGGGTGAATGAATTTATCACGGCTAATCCAGAACTTCCTGAAAGTGAATTAGACCGGAACATCTCTCGCTTATTTGAGTTTCGTAACGAGCGAAAAAATTGCTCAATCTGTATGAGTTTACAATCATGTCCAAACATGATGAAAGGCTATCAGCCTGAACTTTATGTTGAAAGACAACAAGTTCAAATTCGCTATAACGTATGTCAAAAAAAATTGAAGGCCGATGAAAGCAAACGTCAGCATTCTCTTATCAAAAGCTTATTTATTCCGAAAGAAATCCTAGCTGCTACGTTTGATCAACTTGATCAAGACAACCGTTCACGTATTGTTGCGATTGCAAAAGCGGTTGAATTTGCTACAACAACAACTCCCGGGGAAACAGGTAAAGGTCTTTATCTACATGGGAAGTTTGGTGTAGGGAAGACATATATTATGGGCGCTATCGCAAATGAACTAGCTGAAAGAAACATCTCAACAATGCTTGTTTACACCCCTGACTTTTTCCGTGAATTAAAAAGTGGAATTCATGATGGTTCTTATAATGTAAAACTTGATTTAGTTAAAAAAGTTCCAGTCCTTATTTTAGACGATCTCGGAGCAGAAACAATGTCTAGTTGGGTAAGAGATGATATATTAGGAGTAATTTTACAACATAGAATGCTAGAAAAGTTGCCAACTCTATATACGTCTAATTATGACTTTGATGAATTAGAGGAACACTTAGCGTACTCGCAAAAAGGCGGAATAGAGCAACTAAAATCAAAACGAATTATGGAACGCATCCGTCATTTCGCAGAGCCAGTCTTTATCGAAGGAGAAAATCGTAGAGGGATGTAGAATTTAAAATGTAAAATGCAAAATGTTGAAAGTAAGTGCTTCGAAGCTGCTAAATAATTCTACATTCTACATTCTAAATTTTCCTAAAATATGTTACGATAGATAAGACTTTTTTATACTATCTAATGTTTTTATAGATCTATTCGACAAAAAGAGAGATGGGGGTATAGACATGACAATTGATCATATCTTAGAGCGTGCCGTTAAAGGTGAGCGTCTAACAATAGAAGATGCAATTCTGCTATATGAAAGTAACGAAACGGAAAAGATCGGTGCTGCAGCCAATGAGGTAATGAAAAAGTGGCATCCAGAACCTGTAACTACATTTGTCATTGGACGAAATATTAACTATACAAATTTTTGTGATACGTATTGCCGTTTTTGCGCTTTTTATCGACCACCTGGGCATGAAGATGGTTATGTTTTAGATGATGATGTTATTTTACAAAAAATTCAAGAAACAGTTGATGTTAATGGAACTGAGATTTTAATGCAAGGCGGAACTCATCCTGATCTTCCACTTAGCTACTATACTAATCTTTTACAGAAAATTAAGGAACGCTTTCCTAATATTACGATGCATTCATTTTCGCCAGCAGAAGTTTGGAAAATGGTTGAGGTTTCAGGGTTAAGTTTAAAAGAAGTTCTATTACAACTGAAAGAAGCTGGTCTTGATTCGATCCCTGGTGGTGGAGCGGAAATATTAGATGACCGCACAAGACAAAAAATTAGTAAGCAAAAAGGTTCTTGGGAAAAGTGGATCGAGTGTATGAAGATGGTGAAAACGGTTGGAATGCATGGAACAGCCACGATGGTTATTGGTTTTGGTGAGTCGTACCAAGAAAGAGCTTTACATCTTCAGCGTGTCCGTGATGCTCAAGATGAGTCTACCTGCTTCCTAGCGTTTATCCCATGGACATTCCAGCCAGATAATACGAACCTTAAAGCAGAGAAGGTAACTCCAGATGAATATTTAAAGAATTTAGCGATTTCAAGGTTATTCTTAGATAATATTCCTAACTTCCAATCGTCATGGGTAACAATGGGACCTGAAATTGGGAAGAAATCTCTATCTTATGGGTGTAATGATTTTGGTAGTACAATGATGGAAGAGAATGTTGTTTCAGCAGCTGGAGCAACGCATAAAGTAAATTCAAACTTGATCTTAAGACTAATTCGTGAAGCTGGTAAAGTGCCTGCACAACGTGATACAAAGTACAATACCCTTCATATTTTTGAAGAAGAAGAACAAACAGATAAAGATTTTGTTATGCAAAATTAAGATAAGGGATGGAATAGATAAGTCTATTTCATCCTTTTTCACATTTTAAAAAACATTTAATCATTTTTTAGGATAAGCTCCCATATACATGTAAAGAAAAATGGACAGTAGGTGTAGTTGCGTCTAATTGTTGTGGGAGGGGCTTTCATTGATAGAGATTTATTTACAAAATAAGCTCGATCGTTATTATTTTTTTAAAAACTTTAAGGCTGGACTTCATGCCTTTATAAAAAATGGAGTAGTAGAACTTTCACTAGCAGGTGACAGACTAATTATAAAAGTTGAAGAAAGTTTTGACTTTGATGAAACGATAAAGCCGGTCATTACAGAATTACTTAAAAAACATGTTATCGAGACAAAAGAAGAAATTTGGCTTTTAGATATTATCCAAAATATTTTTTTCTACGATGGGCGAGAAGAACAGTCAGAGATATTAGCGATGGCTAAATCAATTCTTTCAGGAGAACGTTTAGATCTTCCGAATGTAACAAAACTTTTTCAAACTGAAAAAATAATTCATGATGCTTTTATGGATTTTTTAACGAGGGATTGTAACTTTTGTTATGAATCATTTTTAACATTCCGTTTACGTGGGTATTTAGATAAATTAATTGATTGTGTTGAGATGGCTATTGATGAATATCAGTTAGAGCAAGAATATCAAAACTTGGTGGAGACTTTTCGCTATTATTTAAAAAAGAAAGCACCAAAACTAACTTGTGTACATCTTGTCATCGACGATAACTTCACTTTTTATGATGAGTATTTTCACCAGCTTCCTAGTGAGAGACTTGAGGAATACTTAGATCGAGGGATCATTTTTGAAAAGGGGATTCCTATTCAAGAGATGGTCATTAGTCCACTTGTAAGCATTGCCCCACAGGAAATACACTTATACAGCGATGAGATTGACAACGGAGTCATCCATTCTATTCAAAATATTTTTCAAGAGCGAGTAAAACTTTACAGTAAAAATGTATTTTGGCAAAATAATTTAATGACATAAATACTACAAGTGTGACTTCGATGATCAATTCGCTAATTCTTCTCATATCGAAGTCTATTTCTTCTAGTCTAAATTGTTAAAACCATTTTTTTCTAAAAGCTAATCTGAAAATAAACTTGATTTTCTAATTATTAATTCATATAATAACGTACATAAGATAATTACATCCAAAACATGTTTTGATGAGGACATGAGTTTTATTTTACGGTTTAAAGAGAGGGAAGTATTGCTGAGAGCTTCCTAACACGAAAATGCTTCTTACCACCTCTGAACTTCAGTAGGGAACTAATAGTATCTACTGACGGCTACAACCGTTATTTCTCATGAGTCACTATTTTAATGGTGTTCAAAAAAAAGGGGACGATTTTTACCGTTACCAAATTTTTTGAAGATCTACTTTAGTGAGAATGAGGGTGGAACCACGAGCATAACACTCGTCCCTTTTATAGGGATGAGTGTTTTTTGTTTTTTATCATATTTTTTAAAATTAGAAGGAGTGTTTTAAATGGAACAAGTTAAAGTTACTTTCCCAGATGGTGCTGTAAGAGAGTATGATCATGGGGTAACGACTGAGGATATCGCAGCTTCTATTAGCCCAGGATTAAAGAAAAAAGCTGTTGCAGGTAAAGTAAATGGCAAAGTCGTTGATTTATTATTACCAATAACTGAAGATGCAGCAGTCGAAATCGTTACACTTGATTCAAAAGAAGGCTTAGAAGTTTATCGTCATAGTACAGCTCACTTAATGGCCCAAGCTCTAAAGCGTCTATACCCAGAAATTAAGCTTGGAATTGGTCCAGTTATTGAAAATGGTTTCTATTATGATGTTGATTTAGAAAATCCATTGAAACCAGAAGATCTTCCAGCAATTGAAAAAAAAATGAAAAAAATCATTAACGAAAACATTAAGATTGATCGTAAAGTTGTAGCTCGCGAAGAAGCACTACGTATTTACGAGGAAATTGGTGATCATTTAAAACTTGAGTTAATTCGTGAGCTTCCTGAAGGAGAAGAAATCTCTATTTATGAGCAAGGGGAATTTTTTGACTTATGTCGAGGACCACACCTTCCTTCAACAGGGAAAATTAAAGCATTCAAATTAATGAGCATTGCTGGAGCATACTGGCGTGGAAATAGTGACAACCAAATGCTACAACGTATTTATGGAACAGCTTTTCCAAAACAAGCTGATCTTGATGAATATTTACACTTCATCGAAGAAGCTCAAAAACGTGATCACCGTAAACTGGGTAAAGAGCTACAATTATTCATGTTCTCTGAAGAATCACCAGGAATGCCATTTTATTTACCAAAGGGACAAGTTATCCGCACTGAATTAGAGAATTTTTCAAGAGGACTTCAAGTGAAAGCCGGTTATGATGAAGTTCGTACACCATTCATGATGAACCAACGCTTATGGGAGCAATCAGGTCACTGGGAGCACTACCATGAAAATATGTACTTCTCTGAAGTGGACAATACAAAGTTTGCGATGAAGCCGATGAATTGCCCTGGACACATGTTAATTTTCAAAAATGAACTACATTCATACCGCGATCTACCAATTCGTATGGCTGAGTTTGGTCAAGTACACCGTCACGAACTAAGTGGTGCCTTAAACGGAATGATTCGTGTTCGTACATTCTGCCAAGATGATGCGCATATTTTCGTTACACCAAGTCAAATTGAGTCTGAAATCAAAGAAGTGTTTAAGCTAGTTGATAAGATCTATACAACATTTGGATTTGAATATTCTGTTGAACTTTCGACTAGGCCTGAAAATTCAATGGGGGATGACAAGCTTTGGGATCAAGCAGAAAATGCTCTTCGTAACGTGTTAGAAGATCTACAGTTACCGTATCAATTAAATGAAGGTGACGGAGCGTTCTATGGTCCGAAAATTGATTTCCACATTAAAGATGCACTGAAACGTAGTCATCAATGTGCGACAATTCAAGTTGACTTCCAAATGCCAGAAAAATTTGATTTAACGTATGTTGATGAAAACAATAACAAAGTACATCCGGTTGTTATTCACCGTGCAATTTTTGGTTCTATTGACCGTTTCTTTGGAATTTTAGTAGAGCACTTTGCTGGAGCTTTCCCAACATGGCTTGCCCCTGTTCAAGTAGAAGTAATCCCGGTAAATGAAGTTCATCTTGACTATGCAAAACAAGTGAAAGCTAAGCTTCAAGAAGCTGGTGTTCGTGTTCACATTGATACTCGTAATGAAAAAATGGGTTACAAAATTCGTGAAGCACAAATGCAGAAAACACCTTATATCCTAGTTCTAGGTGATAAAGAAATTGAAGAGAGTGCAGTAAATGTTCGTAAATATGGTGAGCAGAATTCAGAAGCTGTTGGCCTTGAAACGTTTATTTTCAATATCAAAGAAGAAATTGCAACAAGAAAAAATAACTTAGTATAACGAGCAAGAAAAAAACTGCTGAGAAAAATCTTAGCAGTTTTTTTGTCTTGTAATTAATATTTCCTCTCAAAACTAATCCCAGGTCCTTCAAAGGTAATATTTTTTAATATTTGTAATTTATTCTTTCGCTTTGATTTTAAATATCTCATCTCGTATTGGTTAGCTAAATCTTCTTGTAGACCCTTCGCTTTTATTTCTGCTTTCATTTCATCTAATAAACCTTGAAATACTAGATCAACTTCAGTCTCTAATTTATTTCCTTTTTCAATATAGGAAAAGAGAATTGGTAGGGTAAGTTCTCCTTTTTCCTTTTTAACTTCATACTCAATGTACGCTTCGTTAATTAGATGGTTAAGCATCATAACTGCTTGATCCTCTACTTCTTTAAATTTAGGTAGATATTTCTCAGCTATAATTGTTTCATCATACCCAAAGGCAAACTGATGAGGAGCAAGTAAAAAGAAGAGTAAAATTCCAATTTTGAATTTGCGCAAAAAAACCACCTTCACCTTTTAAGATTCTTAAGTTAGTTAAAATTAATGAATATACAAGCCGATATAGTAGAAGTATGGAACAATTTATTTTATTTTATCCATCCTGAAACACAAAGCCGTAATATAGTAACAATTCTACTGCTAAGTCAAGAAGACATTATGCTAAAATATATAATTATAGATAAGATTTTAATTGCCTGAATATTAAAATAAATATAAAATGGTTTTATTAGGGAAGGCGAGACATTCTTCTCAAGGGGGAATATTGATGGACAAGGATTCGAACATAAATAGATTTATTACACCTACAAATCTAGTCTCCGAACTAAGACGTGAGCTTGAACATATATCACTGGATAACACGGAAATAAAGGAAATATTAGATGAGTTATCGGATCTTTGTTATGCCTTAGATCATTCTTCAATTGTTGCTGTTACAGATAAGCGTGGTATTATCTTAAGTGTAAATGACACATTTTGCCAAATTTCTAAGTATACAAGGGATGAACTAGTAGGTAAAAGCCATACAATGCTTAAATCTGGTTACCATTCAGAGGAATTCTTCGAAAGGATGTGGAGGACGATTACATCTGGAAATGTCTGGGAAGGTGAAGTGAAAAATCGTGCTAAAGATGGAAGTCACTATTGGGTGAAAACAGCGATTTTTCCATTAACAGATGAACATGGCAAGCCATATAAGTATATATCCGTTCGAACAGACATCACTGAAGGAAAAGTCTATGAAGGAAAAGTCAGAGAACTACTGAAAAATGATTTTGGACAAGTTATGCAGAGCTTAGACAATTTTGTTTTTAGATTGAAAATCTCTCAGAGTAATCAATATATCTTTACATTAATTGCAGGAAAGCTTGCTAATGAACTAGGAATGATTGAGAAAGAGCACCTACATAAAGCTGTTATTGATATCTTCCCAAAGGATATTTATAAAAAACTGCTAAAACCTGTAAAAGAAACATTTAATGGTGTTACAAATAAATTTGAATTGAAATATAACAACAAATATCTATACGTGACTCTCTCACCGTTTTTTCGAGATGGAGTCGTAAAAGAAATTGTTGGTTCAGTTAGCGATATTACAGATTTAAAAAATTCAGAACTAATCGTGGAGCACATGGCATATCATGATTCGTTAACAGACTTGCCTAACCGTAGAGTGTTAGACAAAGATTTATCGCATTTGCTAGTCGATGCAAAAGAACTGGACAAACAAGTAGCTGTCCTCTTAATAGACTTAGACCATTTTAAACGCATTAATGACACACTCGGTCATGCTGTTGGTGACTATATACTAATAATGGCAGCCCACCGTCTCCAAAAAATGAATTTAAAACAATTTGCTCAAGATTATTCGTTGTACCACCTAGGTGGTGATGAGTTTGTTTTCGTCCTTCATAATTCAACGGAAAATAACGTTCAAAAGGTATGTGAGCACATAATAAAAGTATTTGAAAGTCCATTTCTATATAAGCAAGCAGATATTCATTTGAAAATTACAATTGGGGTTAGTATTTATCCTTCAGGAGGAGAAAACCCAGAAGATCTCGTAAAAAATTGCGATATCGCTCTATTTGCTGCAAAAGAAAAAGGGCGTAATATGTACTTATTTTATAATTCTGAGATGAATGAAACCTTAGTCAATAAATTAAAAATCGAAAATGATCTCCGAAAAGCACTTTCATTGGGAAATCAGCTACAGCTTTACTTTCAGCCACAACTAGATATATGCAAAAATCAAATTGTTGGATTAGAAGCGCTTATTCGTTGGTTTCATCCTGAAAAAGGGTATATACCGCCACTTGACTTTATCCAAGTAGCTGAAGATAGTGGTTTAATCATTCAACTGAGTGATTGGGTTTTAAAAGAAGCTTGTGCACAGCTAAGAAAATGGCAAAATCAAGGCCACACCAACTTAAGAGTTAGTGTTAACATTGCCACGAAACATTTTCAACATCCAGGTTTCGTATCGGATGTAACAAAGATTTTAGCTGAAGCCCAAGTATCACCGACAATGTTAGAATTAGAAATTACAGAGAATAGTTTATTGGACAGTACAAAATCTACGATCGATACATTGAAGGAAATCTACGATTTAGGTATTAAAATTGCCATTGATGATTTTGGGACAGGCTACTCTTCGTTGAGTTATTTAAAGAAATTCCCTATCTCTACCTTAAAAATTGATCAAACGTTTGTTTACGAGTTACCAGAAAACAATGGAGACCGTGCAATCGTTTCATCAATCATTAATTTAGCGCATAATTTAGGCCTACGTGTTATAGCTGAAGGGGTAGAAAATAAAGAAGCGTTACATTACTTGCAACAAGAAAATTGTGATGAAATGCAAGGGTATTACTTTAGTCGGCCACTCCCAGCAGAAGATGCAACAGCATTGTTGGAAAAACATTCTACTAAAACTTGTTTATAAATTTTAAAAAAAGACTTGTAATGTCTGCTACTTTCTTGTTAAGATAAACAAGTCGATTTTATACAATAATTTTTGGTTAACAACCAGTGAATTTCATAATGAAAAAACGAGCCATATCAAACTACTTAATGGCGATAATAGAGAATTATGAAATTCATTAAACTGAAAGCTGCTTAATGCTTCTTTTGATAAGTTGACAAACACATTGCTTCTTGATATAGTAGCTTAGTGAATAAAATATTGGACCAATGCAAGAAGAAGCGCCCGCTTCTCACCTGGCTGACTAAATGAGTCTGCAGGTTACTTTAGTTGATTACAAATCAATAGGTGTGGGCGTAATATGCGTCTACACCTTTTTTATTTGGAAAAGACAGTCAATCTTCCAAATGAGTGTTTCGTTTTTTCCTGCTTGGATCCTATCATGTAGAACAACTGGAGATATTCGTTGGGCTACGAAAACTAGGTTTACTATTGAAATTAATAAGCAAAGTTTTTAACAAATCATGGAGGTGGCTAGTTATTAGTAAAGACATGTTAGTCAATGAGGGTATTCGTGCCCGAGAAGTTCGTCTTATTGGCCCTAATGGAGATCAAATTGGGGTAAAGACAAGACAAGAAGCTTTAGAAATGGCTCAAAACGCAAACCTTGACTTAGTTATGGTTGCACCTGCTGCTAAACCGCCAGTATGTCGTATTATGGACTTTGGTAAGTTTAGATATGAACAGCAAAAGAAAGATAAAGAAGCTCGTAAAAATCAAAAGATCATCACAACTAAAGAGGTTCGTTTGAGCCCAACTATCGAGTTGAATGACTTTAACACGAAGCTTCGCAATGCTAGAAAGTTTCTTGAAAAAGGAGATAAAGTAAAAGCAGCGATCCGTTTCCGCGGTCGTGCAATTACTCATTCTCAGATCGGTAAAGTTGTTCTAGAGCGTTTGGCTAAAGAATGTGAAGACATCGCATCGATCGAATCGGCTCCAAAAATGGAAGGCCGAAGCATGTTCTTAATTTTAGCTCCAAAAGCTGAAAAATAAGCTTAATTTTATAGATGAAGCTTGAACATGAAGTTCTTAATAGTAGTAATGAATAAGGGAGGATTTACCCATGCCTAAAATGAAAACTCACCGTGGTGCGGCAAAACGTTTTAAGAAAACAGGCTCTGGAAAGCTTAAGCGCTCGCACGCATACACAAGTCACTTATTTGCAAACAAATCAACAAAAGCAAAACGTAAGCTTCGTAAAGCCGCTATCGTTTCTAGTGGAGATTACAAACGTATTCGTGAAATGTTAACGTACAAAAAATAATTGATTATTTTCAACACAATGTTGAGAATTTGAGGAGGGAAACACGATGCCAAGAGTAAAAGGCGGTTATGTCGCTCGTCGTCGTCGTAAGAAAGTATTAAAGTTAGCTAAAGGTTACCATGGTTCCAAACATAGATTGTTTAAAACTGCGCAAGTACAAGTAATGAAATCATTACTTTATGCTTACCGTGATCGTCGCCAAAAGAAGCGTGACTTCCGTAAGCTTTGGATTACTCGTATTAACGCAGCTGCTCGTATTAACGGTCTTTCATATAGCCGTTTAATGCACGGATTAAAACTTGCTGGAATTGAAGTTAATCGCAAAATGCTTGCTGATTTAGCTGTTAATGACGAAAATGCATTCGCACAATTAGCTGCAAAAGCAAAAGCAAGTCTATAATTTTATTGTCAAACAATTGAAAAGTCACTCTCAAGTAGTTGAGGGTGGCTTTTTTACAGTTTAGAGTGTAAAGTTTAGAGTGTATAGTGATGAAAGTAAGGCAACGAAGAAAAACCTACACAACTCTGAACTCTACACTCTACACTTTAAACTAGAGAAGGTTGGTCTTTACAGTGGCAATTTTAGTACTAGTCGCATATGCTTTCTTTATAAATGTCATTTCTATTACCTTTATGTATATAGACAAGCAAAAGGCTCAAAACGGACAATGGCGTATTCCTGAACGAAATCTTTTTTATATTGCCATTGCTGGTGGTAGTATCGGAATTTTTATTGGTATGAGGTTATTCCGACATAAAACGAAACACCCCACATTTAAAATAGGGATCCCATTAATCTTTTTACTACAATTTGTCCTAATTAGTTATTATCTATAAATTAGTTTCATAAAGGTTTATAGACGATGTTCAACGGAGTCTAGTAACGAGTGGCGTCTCAATCTTTCGTTGTCAACTTTTGAACAGTCTTATAATGAGGAGGGAACTCATGATTGAAAACTTATCAGAAGCCATTCCCGTCTATATTGAACAGAGTGGAATATTAGCGCCAATATTATTTGTATTGCTTCATCTAATTCGTCCATTATTGTTTCTTCCTGTTATCTTTGTATGTATGGTTGGTGGTTATTTATTTGGGGTTGTTTATGGTTCAATTTTTTCTATTATCGGATTGACTTTAATGTGCATCATATTTTACTTTGTAGCTCAAAAGTTCCCAAATCTTCTATCTAGGTTTGCGAAAATGAATGATAATATGCTCAAAAAAGGACCAATAACAATGAACCAAATCATGATCTTAAGAATGGTTCCTTTTGCTCACTTTCACTTGTTATCACTTTATGTGATGCAGCAGACAAAATCATTTAAGGATTACGTTAAATACTCATTTTTAGGTATCATTTTACCTTCAATTATTTTTACAAGTTTTGGACAAATGATCATTGATTTACCGTTATTCTATTCTGTAGTTCTATTAGTATTTTTATCAGTGATCTTTTTTGGTTTTAGACGAAAAAACTCAGAAAAACAAACAAACATTCAATGGAAAAAATTCTTTAAAGCAAGTTCATAATAAAAAGGCTGTAATTGTCTCACGTACGTGACATTTACAGCCTTTAACTTTATCGTAGCAAATTGTTAATTGGATTTTTCCATTCAACTTTTGTGTTAGGATAAGCTACTAAAATTTCTTTTTCAATAAAATAGAAGTCCTCTTTGTTTAATCCTTGAAGCTTATCCGTATTTCTTGCCCATACTTGAACACTAACGACTTCAAAGGCGCTTTCGGTCGTTCCTAAATATTTTTCCCCTTCAAATAGAACCCCACGATACGTAATGAGAAAGTTTTTTCTAACATTTTGCTTATCATCTAAAAAGTAAAATAGTTTTTTTTCATGTGCTAATTCAAGCTTTCGTTTAGGATTTACAAAATATTTAATGGCGCTATATGCTAAAATAAAAACGGCAGCTAAAATTAAAATTCTAAACAGGAAAACAGCCATTGTTCATCACTCCTAGTTAAGGTTCATCCTTAGTATATTACCGAACGCTTTAATTACAAAAAAACTTTTCTTCTTTTAGCTACGTATGAAATATTAAAAAGGTTTCAATTATTTAATAGGGATGTGTATTTTTTTTATGAATTTAGAAAAAATGTTTCAAATGCAAAAAGATCTTGATGATCGAATTAGAGTTGAGCATAATCTAGTTAATTCAAACTTAATTGAAGAAAAAATTTTAGCATTCCAAGTCGAACTTGGAGAGCTCGCTAATGAAACAAGGTGTTTTAAGTACTGGAGCTTAAGACCAGCAAGTGCAAGAGACGTAATTTTAGAGGAATATGTTGATGGAGTTCATTTTCTCCTCTCTATTGGGTTGGATCTCCATACTACTGACTTAAAAATTGATCAGCTTGTTGGTGAAGAAAGTCTGACAAAACAATTCGCGCTGCTTTTTGAACTGAGCGGTCAATTAGGAAAAACAAAAAGTCTCGAGGACTTTATTAACCTTTTCCAGCACTACATATACTTAGGAAAACAATTAAATTTTACACCAACTGATATAGAAGCTGCTTATATCGGGAAAAATGAAGTGAACCACCAAAGGCAAAATCAAGGATATTAGTAAAAGGGATAGAGGTTGGAAAGCTTTCCTTCTAAAGGTTAGGGAGACATTTATTGAGAAATATTTCGAATATCGGTATAATTAATATTGAATACATATTTATTAGGGGGTACATATGGATAACACTTTAAAGATGTTAAAAGATTTGACAGATGCAAATGGAATTCCAGGAAATGAAAAAGAACCTCGTGATGTGATGAAAAAGTATATTGAGCCATTTGCTGATGAAGTGACACAAGATAATCTTGGTAGTTTAATCGCTAAGAAAACTGGAACGGCAGCTGAACCGAGAATTATGGTAGCAGGTCATTTAGATGAAATAGGACTAATGGTAACAAGCATAGATGACAAAGGTTTTGTTCGTTTTCAAACAGTTGGCGGCTGGTGGGGGCAAGTCATGCTTGCTCAACGTGTGACAATTATGACTCGTAATGGTTACGTTCCAGGGGTTATTGGTTCAAAACCTCCACATATTCTACCTCCTGAAGCTCGTAAAAAACCAGTTGAAATTAAAGATATGTTTATTGATATCGGAGCATCAAGTAAAGAAGAAGCAATGGAATTTGGTTTACGCCCAGGAGATGCAGTTGTTCCTGTATGTGAATTTACAGTGATGAAAAATGAGAAAATGTTAATGGCAAAAGCATGGGATAATCGAATTGGCTGTGCCATCGCTATTGAAGTGCTTCGTCAGTTAAAAGACGTTGATCATCCTAATACTGTGTACGGTGTCGGAACTGTTCAAGAAGAAGTAGGCCTACGTGGTGCAAGAACTTCTGCACACAATATCCAACCAGACATTGGCTTTGCTGTTGATGTAGGTATTGCAGGAGATACGCCAGGAGTTACAGATAAAGAAGCGTTAGCAAAAATGGGCGACGGACCACAAATCATCATGTATGATGCTTCAATGATCGCTCATAAAGGTCTTCGTGATTTTGTAACGAATACGGCTGATGAAGCGGGGATTCCATATCAGTTTGATTATGTAGCAGGTGGGGGTACAGACGCTGGAGCTATTCATTTAACTGCAAATGGCTCACCGGCTTTAGCAATCACAATTGCTACTCGTTACATTCACAGTCATGCTGCAATTTTACACAGAGATGACCTTGAAAATGCCGTTAAATTAATTGTTGAAGTTATTAAGAAATTAGACAAAGATACAGTAGCAAAAATAACATTTGATTAAAAAGTTCAAAAGAGTATTAAACCACATGTGGTTTAGTACTCTTTTTTTTGAAGTAAATATTTAATTAATAAAAGAGTAAAAAATCTAACAAATTTAATGCAAGAAACCTTCCCTCACATTAAAATGATAATTAATACAACAGAAAGGGGCGATGAAAATGAAACAAGAGGCATTGAAGTTAGCAGCAGAAATTATTCGCGTCGATCTTATTAGAGATGAATTATTAGAAGAACTGATTGTACTTGAAGGTAATGATGCATATGAGATTTTAAGGAAGGTACAGAATAATCATTAAAGATAAGAAAAAAACTTGGCAAATTGCCAAGTTTTTTTTCTTATCTTTGTAGCCCTTGAGAAATAGATGAAATGACTTGCTGTCTGCTTTGTTCATCTGCTTGCCTCCAGTAGACTTCAAATAGCACTCCTAGTCCTGGGAGCATTTTTTCTTCACCACTTTGCATTGCATCATCAATTGTTGCTTTTACATCATCCTCAGTACTATTAGCTACATTAGCTAAAATCGCACCACGTAAATTAAATCCCATTATCAACAACTCCTTTATGTTAAAATAAAAAAATCAGAGCCATTTGGCAGATCTGTTATAGTATGTCAACAATTGGACGAAAATATTTATAAATGTAAAATGGATTTAGAATGGAGAATGCTAAAGGAAATGCTTCGAAGTAAAACTACCAATAATTCTAAATTTTACATTCTACATTCTACATTTAAGAAGGAGCCTACCATGGAACGAATTGAATCAACGAAAAATATTAGAATTAAAAATTCTAAAAAGTTACATACACGTAAAGGTCGAGAAAAGTTAGGGAGTTTCTTGATTGAGGGAGAACATCTTGTTGAAGAGGCGTTAAAGTGGAATGTGATTATTAACGAGATTTATGTGGAAGAAAGTTTCAACATCCCGTCAAAATGGGAAATCAATGATGTACCGGTTTATCTTGTGAATGACAAAATTATGAAAGAGATTTGTGAAACAGAAACTCCCCAAGGGATTGTGGCAGTTTGTGAGCTTATAGGACGAAAGCCACTTCAACTTGAGAAGAACGGAAAATACTTATTGATTGATCAAGTACAGGACCCAGGAAACTTAGGAACAATGATTCGAACAGCAGATAGTGTTGGTTTATCAGCTGTTATCTTGGGTAATGG
This sequence comes from Anaerobacillus isosaccharinicus, assembly GCF_001866075.3. Classification (GTDB taxonomy): domain Bacteria; phylum Bacillota; class Bacilli; order Bacillales; family Anaerobacillaceae; genus Anaerobacillus; species Anaerobacillus isosaccharinicus. Next base: position 2,837,095 of record NZ_CP063356.1, read on the forward strand.
AACTGTTGATCTATACAATAGTAAGGTTATGCGGTCAACTCAAGGGTCATTGTTTCATTTACCAGTCGTAAAAGGTGAGCTTGTAGAATGGGTAGAAAAATTTAAGGAAGCACAAATCCCGATTTACGGAACGGCATTAAACGATGAAGCAAAAGCCTATAAAGAAGTGCAAGAACAAGAAAGCTTTGCACTTATTGTTGGAAACGAAGGTAGTGGCGTCTCAGAGGAACTCTTAAGACTCACAACTGAAAATTTGTATATTCCAAGTTATGGACATGCAGAATCGCTAAATGTTTCTATAGCCACAGGTATTTTACTTTATCATTTACGAAAGTAAACAACGAAGCAAGGGCTTATATAACTCTACATTCTAAAAGAAGATTTGCCTTCTTCAAAAAAATAAATTATAATTGAAATCGAATTTCATATTAGAAAGACTGTGAAAGAGAGTAGTAAATTGTCACGCGTCATCCAGGGATGAAATGCCTTAGACTGGAAGCATTTCTATGATAGAAGCAATCGAATTCACTCTAGAGTCGGCACCGGAACATAAGAAAATGGCTTATTAAGGTTGCATCGGTCAAGGACCGTTATCAAGATTGAGTGAACGTTTCTTTTTAGAAACGTTAATTAGGGTGGTACCGCGAAGCTTTTCGTCCCTTTAGGGATGAAGGCTTTTTTATTTATACTCTAAGAAGGCTTAACTTAGGAATTAATGTTCAGTACATAAATAAAGGAGGAAGAACAATGCAAGAGCGTTTACGTGAGCTAGAGCAAGAAGCATTAAACCAAATTGAAGCAGCATCAACTTTAAAAGAATTGCAAGAGATTAAAGTTTCTTACTTAGGAAAGAAAGGTCCTATTACCGAAGTTTTAAGAGGTATGGGGAAACTTTCAGAAGAAGAGCGTCCTGTTATTGGTCAACTAGCGAATGATGTAAGAGGAGCAATTGCTAGTAAGCTTGAAGAAAAGGTTTCTAACCTAGAAGAAATCGAGGTAGAAAAGAAATTAGCGACTGAAAGTATCGATGTTACACTTCCAGGCCGACCTGCCCAAGTAGGTTCTAGTCACCCTCTAACAGCGGTAGTAGAAACAATCGAGGATATTTTTATTGGATTAGGATTTGAGGTAGCTGAAGGTCCTGAAGTAGAAACAGATTATTATAACTTTGAAGCACTAAACTTACCGAAAGATCACCCAGCACGCGATATGCAAGACTCTTTTTATGTTACGGATGATATTTTACTTCGTACACATACTTCACCTGTCCAAGCGAGAACAATGGAAAAGTTTAATGGACAAGGCCCTGTAAAAATCATTTGTCCAGGGAAAGTATTCCGTCGTGATGATGATGATGCGACGCATTCACATCAATTTATGCAAGTTGAAGGTCTTTACATTGATGAAAACGTTCGTATGAGTGATTTAAAAGGTGTCCTTTTAGAATTTGCAAAAAAATTCTTTGGTCCAGACCAAAAAATTCGCTTACGACCGAGTTTTTTCCCGTTCACTGAGCCATCTGTAGAAGTAGATCTATCTTGTGTTATCTGTCATGGGGATGGTTGTCGTATATGTAAAGACACTGGTTGGATTGAAGTATTAGGTGCTGGCATGGTTCATCCTCGTGTATTAGAAATGGGTGGCTTTGATCCACAAAAATACTCAGGATTTGCCTTTGGTATGGGTGTAGAACGTTTAGCAATGTTAAAGTACGGTATTGATGATATTCGTCATTTTTATTTAAACGATAAGCGTTTTTTAGAGCAGTTTAAACGAGCGTAAATTATTTTAAAAGGAGGAAACAAGTGTGTTAGTATCTTTTAATTGGCTTAAAGATTATGTCCAGCTAAGTGACATCACCGCTGTAGAGTTGGCAGAGCGCTTAACAAGAAGCGGTGTTGCAGTTGATATTGTTCATCAATTAAATAAAGGGGTATCAAATGTTGTTGTAGGTCATGTTGTATCACGAGAACAACATCCAGACGCAGATAAATTAAGCGTATGTCAAGTTGATGTAGGTGAAGAAGAACTTGTTCAAATTGTTTGTGGAGCAAAAAACGTTGCCCAAGATCAAAAAGTAGCTGTTGCTAAGGTTGGTGCAGTATTACCTGGTAATTTTAAAATTAAAAAGGCGAAACTTCGTGGGCAAGCTTCAAATGGAATGATTTGTTCTCTTCAAGAGCTAGGTGTTGAAACAAAGTTTGTCCCAAAAGAAGTGTCTGAAGGAATTTTCGTATTTCCTAACGATGCAGAAGTAGGTAAGGATGCGCTAGACTATCTAAATCTTCATGATGAAGTGTTAGAGCTAGATTTAACTCCAAACCGGGCTGATTGTTTAAATATGATTGGTGTTGCTTATGAAGTTGGAGCTATTCTTAGTAGAGAAGTCATGATTCCAATTCCAAAACTACCAAAATGTTCTGATCATGTATCAAATTATATTCAAATAAAGGTGGAAGCTCCTGAAGATAATCCGTTATACCGTGCAATGGTCATTAAGGATGTTAAAGTGGCAACTTCTCCTTTATGGTTACAAAATCGATTAATTGCTGCAGGAATTCGTCCAATAAGCAATGTTGTCGATATAACGAACTATGTACTATTAGAGTACGGACAACCTCTTCATGCTTTTGACTATGACCGGTTTGGCTCTAAAGAAGTAGTAGTTAGAAGAGCTATAGAAGGAGAAGAAATTGTAACTTTAGATGATACAACACGGAAACTGTCCAAAGATCATCTTGTTATTACAAATGGTATGGAGCCTGTAGCTGTTGCTGGTGTCATGGGTGGAGCAAAATCGGAAGTCCAACATGATACGACGACAATTTTACTTGAAGCAGCGTATTTCAAAGGCACGACAGTTAGAAAAGCTTCAAAAGATTTAGGCTTACGTAGTGATTCAAGCGTTCGTTTTGAAAAAGGGATTGATCCAAATCGGGTTGCTTTAGCTGCAGAACGTGCTGCCCAACTTATTTGTGAGCTTGCAGGTGGAACTATACTTGAGGGTTGTGTCGAAGTAAATGAACTTGATGCTAAACCGCTTCAAGTAGTTATTACTGTTGACAAAATTAATAAATCTTTAGGAACTGAATTAACTGACGACGTTGTAGCGCTCATCTTTAAGCGACTACAATTCCTTTATTCACAAAAAGACGATTTATTTACTGTTTATGTTCCAACTCGTAGACCAGATATCACGATTGAAGCAGATTTAATTGAGGAAGTAGCAAGACTTTATGGTTATGACCATATTCCAACAACATTACCAGTAGGACTAACAACTGCTGGAGCATTAACACCATACCAAGTACGTCGTCGCAAGGTAAGACGTTATTTAGAAAGTGCTGGCTTAAACCAAGCAATTACGTATTCATTAACAAGCTCAAAGAAAGCAAATAGCTTTACTGAAGATGTTGGTAACGTTACGCCGATTCGTTTAGCAATGCCAATGAGTGAAGATCGTAGTACGCTTCGAACGAGCTTAATCCCACATGTACTTGATATTATTCAATATAACCATAATCGTAAACTCGACGATATTGCTATTTACGAAGTTGGTTCTATCTTCTTAACGGAAGAAAAAGAAGTAACTGAGCAACCACGGGAAAAGGAAATGGTAGCAGGTGCTCTTACTGGAACATGGCATAGCCATTTGTGGCAAGGTGAGAAGAAGAAAGTCGATTTCTTTGTAGCCAAAGGTGTTTTAGAAGGTTTATTTGATAGCTTAGGTGTAACCGAAAGCATTCGATATGAGACTGCTAAGAAGGCTGGTTTACATCCAGGGCGTACAGCGGTGATTACATTAGCTGGTAATGAAATTGGCTTTGTTGGTCAAATTCATCCTTCACTACAAAAAGAACTAGATATTAATGAGACATTTGTATTCCAAGTAGATTTAGAGTCATTATTCTCGTTTGTGGAAAAAGAGGTTTTCTACGAAGAAATTCCTAAGTATCCATCTATCTCAAGAGATATTGCTTTAGTAGTGGACGAAAAACTACAATCACAAGCTGTTAAGGATGTCATTGTTGAAAATGGTGGCAAATTATTAAAATCAGTTCAACTGTTTGACTTGTACCAAGGAGACAAAATGGAAGCTGGATTAAAATCTCTAGCGTTCTCATTGACATATTTTGATCCAAGCAAAACGCTTACAGATGAAGAAGTTACGAAAGTCCATAATCAAGTTTTAGAAGGCCTGCAAGGGAAAATTGGAGCAACACTGAGAGCGTAACATAGAGAAACGGAAGGGTTAATTCACCTTCCGTTTTTTCATAGCAGATTATCAAAAAATACGGTATTCAAAGCTTTCGAAATCTTCGTAGCTTTGATTATCCTCCTTTTTAAACACTTATAGGGAATTGTCTATTAGCTATAAAATAAGGTATATTTTATATAGGGGGGATCGAAATGTATTCAATTTCTAATATCGTACTCATAAAGAAAGTAGATTATTGTGTTTGGCATGTCATTTTTCAAATGGATGACCAACCACTTGAGTATGCAACAGATTTTCTTTATTTAATTAAAGAGAAAAAGTGGGTAATTAATTCACTCATTACTCATGAGTTAACAAGCTTAATGCAAGGAAATGAGTGTGTTTACTGCGGTGAAACTAAAATTGCTTGTTTTGTTAGTAGTAAAGAATTTGAGATTATTAAGAAAGGGATCATTAAAAATGGTCTATTTAAACAGCAAATAGTCGAGGAATTTGAATTTAATCATGAGCCAGTCTCTACAGAAATACTAGTCGTTAATAATAAAGCTAAGTGGGATGAATTTGCTTCTGAAAATCGTTTTTATGGTAACTTACAAAGAATTAAAAGCCGTGAGAATAAATAAAAACTCCTAAAGCGACTTAATTACAGCTTTAGGAGTTTTTTTGCTTTTTCGGTATTAGCAAAATGTACTTTGCAAAATTTAGGTAACGCATCAATACCATGTTTCTCGATAAGCTTTGCAGCAGCCTGATCAACATGATTTCCTGCCCCTTTTGGAATTTCAAATCCAGCAGCAGTACTTAACTTATCCATCTCTTTTACAAAAGCGTAACGAGCAATAATCGATGCTGCAGCAACGGCCAAATGAAGTGATTCAGCTTTTGTTTGAAAGAACATATTATCTTCTTGTACTTTCTCTTTCTGATCGGCAATGTAGCGATAATAAATATTTCGCTCAACGAACTGATCAATTAAAATTCCATCATATGGAGTCGTTCCGAGCTTCTTTTTTAAATGAAGTAATGCATGGTTATGTAGAATTGCTTTTATTTTCCCCTGGTTCAGACCTTTTGCTTGTAACGAATTATATTTTTCATTTGGGAGGACAAGCAAGCTATATGGTATTTTTTTGATTAGTATTTTTGCGATTTTACAAATTTGCTCATCTTTCATTCCTTTTGAATCTTTGACACCAAGCTCCGTTAGTTCTACGTAATCTTCTTTGGAAACAAAAGCTGCTACAACGGTAATTGGTCCAAAGTAATCGCCAGTGCCAACCTCGTCAGATCCCATTAATGACATATGTGAAAATTGAGTTTGGTTTGTTCCTGCCTTTTCTTTGACTTCTTTTTTCGCCCCACTAATAGGTTTGCTACCTGTTTTAGCGAACTCTTCCCAAATTAAAGCTTCTCGTGCATGATTTGGTCCTTGGAATAATACCTTACCTGACTTGTAGGCAGTTACAGAACAATTAAGAGGCTTAGCGGAAAAAATTGCCCCTGGCGGCAGTTTAGTAGCTAAATCATCCTGATAAAACACCTTCATTTTCTCGATAACTTTACTATCTAAAATCAATACCCGCTGTGACAAAGTGAAAACCCCTTTTTAATGTAGAATGTAAAATGTAGAATGTAGAATTATTGAAAGTTTTGCTTCGAAGCATATCCCGGAGCATTTTACATTCTGCATTCTACATTTTACATTTAAATTGTATCACTTTTTCCCAATGATTCTCAATTATCATTCGACATATTTCCAATCGGGTGTGTTCATGGTATGATAGAATGTAGGATTTTTTAATGATTATTACATATGAGTATGAAAAAGGATATGATTTCTTTTAAGGAGGCTCGTTGTGGGAGAAGATCAGGGTAAACGACGAACAACGGTATCAATAAGTGGTCAAAATTATGTTATCTCAGGAAAAGCAGATGTAAGTCACATCCATGAAGTAGCTAATTTTGTCGATAAGAAAATGAAGGAAATGCGAAAAATGAACCCTTACTTGGACAAGTCACAGCTTGCCGTTTTAACAGCAGTTAATATTAGTGATGAATATTTGCGCTTAAAAAAACAAGTGGAACAAGAAAGTAAAAAGAAAGATGGGGAAATTTAAAACATGCTTAGTTTATTGTTATTAATTCTTTTAATTACTAGTTTCTTTGTTGGATTTCGAAGAGGCTTCGTTTTACAATTAATTCATTTAACAGGCTTTATAGTTGCATTCGTAGTTGCTTACCTTTACTATGCTGAATTGGCAATACATATTCGTTTATGGATACCATATCCTCAGTTTCCTGCTGATAATCCTGCGTTTATGTTAATAGAAGCTTTTAACTTTGAACATGTTTATTACAGTGGAATTGCTTTTGCAATCTTATTTTTTGCAACGAAAATTGCAATGCAAATTATTGGGTCAATGTTTGATTTTTTAGCTCATTTGCCAATCTTAAACTTCTTTAATGGCTGGCTCGGTGGGATTCTTTGTTTTATTGAAACATTACTTGTATTAGTTGTTCTCTTGCATATAACTGCATTATTACCAATTGAGTTGGTCCAGGATGTATTAAAAGAATCTACTTTAGCAAAATTAGTTTTAGATTATACACCGATTTTATCAAATCAACTAAAGGAATTATGGATTGAAAATCGATTTTAAAACTCTGAAAGGGACTGACACTTTGTATGAAGTCAGTCCCTTCAATTGTAAATAAGTTGATTTGTTCTATCTAAACTGGTTATCATTAGATTTGAGAAGTTGTCTAACTCCAGGCGCGCTGCGCTTAGAAAGTGGGGATTTTGCTATGAATAAAAAACAAGTCATTCAAACGTTAGAAACGATTGCTATATATATGGAAATTAAAGGTGAGAATAGTTTTAAGGTATCTGCTTATCGAAAAGCTGCTCAGGCGTTAGAAATGGATGAGCGAACATTAGAGCAAATTGAAGATGTGTCGAAACTGAAAGGAATCGGAAAGGGTACAGCTTCAGTTATCGAAGAATTAATAGCCGATGGGAAATCAACCCTTTTAGATGAGTTAAAAGAGGAGCTTCCATGTGGACTCATTCCTTTACTAAAACTTCCTGGACTTGGTGGGAAGAAAATTGGGAAGCTTTATCAGGAGCTAGAAGTCATTGATCTAGAGACTCTTAAAAAAGCTTGTTTAGAAGAAAGAGTTCAAGTTCTTGCTGGATTTGGAAAGAAAACAGAGGAAAAGATTTTAGCGGCCGTTGAAGAGTTTGGCAAACAGCCAGACCGCCTACCAATTGCCACAGTCTTACCAGTTGCTGAAAAGGTAGAAGAAACCCTTGCCAAAATGAAGGGGATTATTCGCTTTTCACGAGCAGGAAGCCTGCGAAGGTTAAGGGAAACGGTAAAAGATCTAGACTATATTATTGCTACAAGTGAACCACAAACAGTAAAAGAAGAACTATTAAAATTTCAAAATGTTGGTGAAATCATTGCTAGTGGTGATACAAAAGTTTCATTGCAATTAAACTTTGAGGAATTCCGCATTTCAGTAGACTTTCGTTTAGTAAAAGAAGAAGAGTTTGCTACAGCCCTTCATCATTTTACAGGATCAAAGGACCATAATGTCCAATTGAGACAACTTGCTAAAGATCGTGGTTAAAAAATTAGTGAGTATGGTGTCGAAAATGTAGAGACAGGGGAACTCATAACCTTTGCCACAGAAGAAGAATTTTTTAATCATTTTGGTCTTCAATTTGTTCCCCCAGAAGTTCGTGAAGGTGATGGGGAAATTGACGCTTGGCAAGAGCCTAACGAATTAATCTCATTGAAAGATATTCGCGGCGACCTTCACATGCACTCAACATGGAGTGATGGGGCTAATTCAATTGAGGAAATGGCTGAAAGGGCAAGAGAAAAAGGCTATTCCTATATAGCAATTACTGATCATTCCAAATTTTTGAAGGTGGCTAATGGGCTTAATGAAGCAAGATTAAAAGCACAGCGAGATGAAATAACTAAGCTAAATAAAAAGTGGGATGATTTTGTCATATTAACAGGTGTTGAGATGGATATCCTTCCAGATGGTACATTAGATTATGACGATGAAATTATTGCAGAAGTAGACTTTGTTATTGCATCTATCCATTCTTCATTTTCTCAAGATCGTAGTACGATTATGAACCGATTAGCGACAGCTTTAAATAGCCATCATGTTGATTTAATTGCCCATCCTACAGGAAGACTTATTGGTAGGAGAGATGGTTATGATGTTGATATTGAATTACTTATCGAGTTAGCAAAAGAAACAAATACAGCTCTAGAGTTAAATGCAAATCCACACCGTCTTGACTTGGCAGCACATTGGCTAAAAAAAGCTCAAGAAAAAGGTGTGAAAGTCATGATAAATACAGATGCTCATAATCTTGATATGCTAGAACATATGGAGATTGGGGTTGCTAGTGCTAGAAAAGGCTGGCTAAAAAAAGAAACGATTATTAATAGTTGGGAACTTGAAGATGTCTTAAACTATATAAATAGAAATAAATAAGGGGTTGGGGCAGTTGTTACAACAGCGTGTGTGTCGTCTCCTAGAGTACGATAAAATGAAAAACCAGCTTTTAGAGCATGTGAGCTCTTCACTTGGTCGTAGAAAAGTAGAAGACCTTGAACCAATGGTAGAGATAGATGAAATTCAACATGCACAACTTTCAACATTTGAAGGAGCAAAAGTCATCCGTCTAAAAGGGCAAGCTCCTTTAGGTGGTATTAGGGATATTCGAGCAAGTGTGAAGCGTGCCGAAATCGGTGCAATGCTAAATGAGATGGAACTACTAGATATCTCTAGTACGATTTATGGTGGTCGCAGATTTAAAAAGTTTATTGAAGAAATGGTTGAAGATGAAATAGAGTTACCTATTTTGGCGGAGTTAGTCAAGTCGATTACTCCTTTAACAGATTTAGAGCGAGACATAAAGATGTGCATTGATGACCATGGACATGTTCTTGATTCTGCAAGTCCAACGCTTAGAACGATACGTCAACAAATCAAAAGTCATGAAGCGTCTGTCCGTTCAAAACTAGAAAGTATCATTCGTTCTTCAAATAATCAAAAAATGTTATCCGATTCAATTATTACGATTCGCAATGATCGTTACGTAATACCAGTTAAACAAGAGTACCGTAATAATTTCGGAGGCTTAATTCACGACCAGTCAGCATCAGGAGCAACTCTTTTTATAGAGCCACAATCAGTTGTATCCATTAATAATCAACTAAGAGAGGTTCGTGTTAAAGAAAAGCAAGAAATAGAGAAAATTCTACATGAGCTTTCCGCAAGTGTAGCTGAAGTAAGTGATGAACTTATTGTAAATGTCAGTATTCTCGCAGAAGTAGATTTTATTTTTGCAAAATCTTTATATGCAAAAGAAATTAAAGCGACTCAACCAAAAATCAACGATATTGGCTTTATTAATATGAAAAAAACGCGCCACCCCCTGATCTCTCATGATGAGATTGTGCCAATCGATATAGAATTAGGTAAAACGTATAACTCAATTGTCATTACAGGACCAAATACTGGTGGTAAAACCGTTACACTAAAAACAACGGGTTTACTTACATTAATGATGCAATCTGGCTTACATGTTCCTCTTGATGAAGGATCTGAAATGTCGATTTTTAAATCTGTTTTTGCGGATATTGGTGATGAACAATCAATTGAGCAAAACTTAAGTACATTCTCATCTCACATGGTTAATATTATTGATATTCTAGAACATGTAGATCACGAAAGTCTTGTTTTATTTGATGAGCTAGGTGCGGGGACAGATCCAACAGAAGGAGCAGCTTTAGCGATTGCGATTTTGGATGATGTCTATCAACGAGGCGCAAGAATTGTGGCAACTACCCATTACAGTGAGTTAAAGGCTTATGCGTACAATCGTCCCGGTGCCATTAACGCAAGTGTCGAGTTTGATGTTGAGACATTAAGTCCAACGTACCGATTACTTATTGGAGTTCCTGGTCGTAGTAATGCCTTTGCGATTTCAAAACGTCTTGGCTTAAATACAGACATTATTGAAAAAGCGAAAGCGCAAATCTCTACAGAAACAAATAAAGTTGAAAATATGATTTCTTCTCTTGAAACAAGTCAAAAACAAGCAGAGGTAGAAATTGAGGAAGCTGTAAAAATTCGTGAAGAAGCCGAGAGATTACGTAAAGAATTGACGGATAAATTTGCTGAATTTGAATTAGAAAAAGAAAAGCTTATAGAGCAGGCAGAGAAGAAAGCTTTAGAAGCAGTAGAAACAGCGAAAGAAGAAGCCGAATTTATAATTGAAGAACTAAGAGAACTCCAAAAACAAGCGAATATCGTGAAAGAACATCAATTAATTGATGCGAAAAAACGCTTAGATGAAGCAGCACCAAAATTAAAAGAAAAGAAGAAAAAAGGTGTTGTTAAAAATATTAATAAAGAGCTTTTACCAGGTGACGAGGTAAAGGTAATCAGCTTTAATCAAAAGGGTCATATCGTCGACAAAATCTCTGACAAGGAATTCCAAGTGCAGATGGGAATTATGAAGATGAAGGTGGCAATTGATGACCTTCAGTTGATCGATCGACCAAAACCAGTTGAACAAAAACCAATGGCAACTGTTCGTGGTTCATCTCATCATGTTAAACCTGAGTTAGATCTTAGAGGTGAGCGTTTTGAAGATGCAATGCTTCGTGTTGAAAAATATTTAGATGACGCATTACTCGCAGGCTATAGTCGAGTTTCGATTATACACGGAAAAGGAACAGGTGCACTACGAAAAGGGGTCTTGCAACTATTAAAAACACATCCACATGTGAAAGACTCGAAGATGGCAGGAATGAGTGAAGGCGGACTTGGTAATACAATTGTAGAATTTAAATAAGAATAGCGCGAAACATCTTTCCACATTAAAAAAATGTTAATATTATCTTATCTTAAAAACGACAATAAGGAAGAAGGTGGCATATTGGAATAACGGCCTTTCTCTTCCTTTTTGATCCTTGTTAATGGGAGTGCGAAACATGGACCGCTTGTTTCAAATTGACTTTGTTCATACGGCAGCAACCTACAGCGTTGTAGTCTTAGCTACAATTTTATTTTTAGCAATCTTTGAAACAGTAACAAAGTATAACAATTGGGATGAAATAAAAAGAGGGAATATCTCTGTAGCTTTAGCTACAGGAGGGAAAATCTTTGGTGTTGCTAATATTTTTAGGTTTTCGATCCAACACAATGATTCGATATTAACTATGCTATCGTGGGGAGCTTACGGTTTCACACTACTCATATTTGGGTATTTCATTTTTGAGTTTTTAACGCCTAAATTCAAAGTAGACGAGGAAATTGCAAGAGACAACCGTGCAGTAGGTTTTCTTTCATTCATCATTTCAGTTGGTCTTTCCTTCGTTATTGGCGCAGGGATTATAAAATGAGTTTATAGTTTAGAGTGTAAAGTGTAGAGGTGCTTAGTGGAAATTCGATATGGTGCCATACATAACTTTGAACACTAAGAGGATTGGAGAGACGAAATTGGAAACACTTTGGAAAGTCTTGTTTGTATTTTGTGGTATTTTTATGATTGCAGGAATTGTTTATTTATTTTTTATTGCATAGAGGCTTCAAGAGAAAGTGGATATTTGATGAGCAGTCATTTTAATAGATTTGGAAAGAGAAAGATGCGAACACAAAAGTCGCTTCTTTCTCTTTTTTCTGTTGCAATCGTTTCCTAATAAATCATTAAAAAAGCGTTAAGACAAAACCACCAATAGCACCTGTCAAAACAATGATCCATGGAGGTAGTTTCCAAAATACTAACATACTAAATAAAATTGCTGCAAAAGCAAAATCTACTGTGGATAAAATAGAACTAGTCCAAATTGGATGATAAAGAGCTGCGATCAAAATACCGACGACTGCGGCATTAATTCCCATAAGAGCCCCTTTTACTTTAGAACTTTGGCGTAAGCTATCCCAAAATGGTAAGGTTCCTAAGATGAGGAGAAAAGCTGGTAAGAATATTGCCACAGTAGCTAGTAATCCACCTTTCCACCCGCCAATCACCGCTCCTATATAAGCAGCAAATGTAAATAAAGGACCAGGAACTGCCTGAGCAGCACCATAACCAGCAAGAAATTGCTCTTCACTCAACCATCCCGTCGGAACAAATTCACGTTCAAGCAATGGTAAAACAACATGTCCTCCACCAAAAACAAGGGAACCTGAACGATAGAAACTATCAAACATGGCAACCCAGTTTAAAGTTGTTGCTTCTCTTAACAGAGGAAGAAATATAAGTAATCCAAAGAATAAGCCTAAACAAAGATACCCTAATCGTCGACTTATAGGGAACTGAACGCCATTAGGCTTTTCATCAATTGTTTGTTTTCTATAAATTAAATAGCCAATAAATCCTGCGATTAAGATGATGGCAACTTGAGTGATGGCTGTTTGCCACAACAAGGTTAAAACAATAGCGCCTAAGGCAATCGTTTTTCTTTGTAGATCAGGGGTTAAATTTTTGGCCATTCCTAAAATTGCATGGGCAACAATAACAACTGCTACGATCTTCAATCCTTGTATCCAGCCAGTGTCACCGATTCCAAAGTTGTTGAGCAGCAAGGCAAAGATAATTAGTGCAATGATTGATGGAAGTGTAAAACCAATAAAGGATACAATTCCACCTATAACTCCAGCTCTCATTACGCCAATCCCTATTCCAACCTGACTACTTGCAGGTCCAGGTAAAAATTGACATAAGGCCACTAAATCTGCATAACTTTTTTCATCCACCCATTTTCGTCTCCGAACATATTCGTCATGAAAATAGCCGAGATGGGCAATCGGACCACCGAAAGACGTTAAACCTAATTTTGTAGAAACAAGTAAGATTTCCAGTAATGCACTTATTGATAATTTTTTCTTTTGATTTGCCATATTCTTCCCCTTTTTAAAATTATCTATAATTATCTTATCGAATGTATCTATCTAATTAACTTTAGAGTAGTGTGTAGTGATTTCCACTAATCATCTCTATTAACAATACATTACTTAACAAGTTTATTACAAATGGGGTAGTGTACTCAACAAAACAAGCCTTGATAGACGTTTGTTCACTAAAGTTTGTCCCTAAATTAAATTAAAAATAAATTCTAAATATTATAAAAATATGTTTCCTTTTGAAATCGTTTACATTAGAATAGGGATAAGAGGAGAATGCCGTCCTATATTGTAGAGAGTATAGGGGGCGTTTAGAGATTTTGCAAGACGCATTGTTTCTTTGGAAAGGAGATGAAAATAGAGGAGGAGATTATAAATGGAAACGACTGTTTCTCGTCCATGGTTCGCTCATTATCCAGAAGAAATACCTACGACTTTGGATTATGAAGTAAGAACACTTCAAAGTTATCTGAAAGAAGCGGCCGAAAAGCACCCAGAAAAAAGTGCGATTCACTTTATTGGTAAAGAACTTACGTACAAAGAACTTTATGATTCTTCCTTGAAGCTTGCGAACCAACTTCAGAAGCTCGGCGTGAAAAAGGGAGATAGAGTAGCAATTATGCTTGCCAATACACCGCAAGCAGTAATTAGCTATTATGGAGCTTTGTTTGCAGGGGCAATTGTTGTGCAAACGAATCCACTTTACGTGGAAAGAGAAATTGAACATCAATTAAATGATTCTGGAGCGGAGATTATGATTTGTTTGGATCTCGTTTATCCACGAGTCGCTAATGTTTTTAAGAAAACGAACCTCAAGACTGTTATTGTTACTGGAATTAAAGATTATTTACCGTTCCCAAAGAATTTAATTTACCCATTTATTCAAAAGAAACGTACGGGAATTAAAGTTAATATTCAATACAACGATCGGATATTAAATTTCGTAAAAGTTCTTGAGGAAGGTGTTGCTAAAGAAATTGATATTGACATCGATCCAAAAGAGGACTTGGCGTTACTACAATATACAGGGGGAACTACAGGACCAGCTAAAGGGGTTATGTTGACTCACTATAACTTAGTAGCCAATACAAGCCAATGTGTTTCCTGGATGTATAAGTTAAAAAAAGGTGAAGAACGAATTTTAGCGGCTTTACCGTTTTTCCATGTGTATGGAATGACTGTCGTTATGAACTTATCAATTATGTATTATTCAAAGATGATTATCTTACCAAAGTTCGACCCGCTAGATGTTTTAAAAACCATTGAAAAACAAAAGGTTACTATTTTTCCTGGGGCACCAACGATGTATATTGCCTTACTAAATCATCCAAAGTTAAAAGAGTTCGATTTATCATCAATTGATGCTTGTTTAAGTGGCTCTGCAGCCTTACCTGTAGAAGTTCAAACAAAGTTTGAAGAGTTGTCAGGAGGTAAGTTAGTAGAAGGTTATGGTTTAACTGAGACATCACCAGTTGCGATCGCCAATTTTTTATGGGGGAAAAGAAAGCCCGGTAGTATTGGTGTACCTTGGCCAGACACTGAAGCAACTATTCTTTCAATTGAAACAGGTGAGTCAGCTGCTCCAAATGAAATCGGGGAAGTCATGATCAAAGGTCCCCAAGTCATGAAGGGGTATTGGAAGCGTCCTGAAGATACACAAGCAACATTTAGAGAAGATTGGTTTTTAACTGGTGATATGGGTTATATGGATGAAGATGGCTATTTCTACATTGTTGATAGAAAGAAAGATATGATCATTGCTGGTGGTTTTAATATCTACCCGCGCGAAATAGAAGAAGTTTTATATGAGCATGAAAAGGTACAGGAAGCATGTATTGTTGGTGTTCCTGACGTTTATCGAGGAGAAACAGTAAAGGCATTTATTGTTCCTAAAGATGGCCAGAAACTGACAGAAGAAGAATTAGATCAGTATTGTCGTAAGCATTTAGCTGCTTTTAAAGTGCCAAGACTTTACGAGTTTCGTGAAGAACTTCCAAAAACAATGATAGGGAAGATATTACGCCGTGTCCTTGTGGAGGAAGAAAAGAAGAAACTTGAAGATCAAATTATAGAAAAATAACTTATAGCCCTTCATATCGAAGGGCTATTCTCTTGGTACATACTTGTGATCATTTTCACTAATTTTGGTTTGTCAATAAAAAACAAAGTGAATCTGGTCATATAATAAAAAAATTTGAAATTTTGTAACAAATAGCTTTATTATTGTAATCGTTTTCATTACAATAGAAGATGAGGAGAATGTTTTTTACAATACTATCGGCTTGATAGTATTTTGAAAGATTAAAAGGTTAACTTTTAGAGAGGGTTAAATTTTTAATTTTTCTACTAGAAAGAGGGGTAAAAAAAGGAGGACAAAGAAAAATGGAATTGTCGTCTCAAAAGGCATGGGAAAAAAAATATCCGGCCGAAATCCCTTTCTCAATTGAATATGAGGAAAGAACGTTACAGAGTTACTTGAAAGAAGCTAGGGAGAAGCATCCTACTAAAATCGCACTCCACTTTCTAGGCAAAGAGCTTACATACGAACAGCTCTATAGCTCTGCTTTGAAGTTTGCCAATCAGTTAAAGGCATTAGGTGTAGTAAAAGGGGATCGAGTAGCAATTATGCTTGCAAACAGTCCACAGTCTGTTATTAGTTACTACGGTGCATTAATGGCAGGTGCGATTGTTGTACAAACAAATCCTCTTTATGTCGAAAGGGAATTAGAACATCAAATGGTAGACTCAGGAGCAAAGATCATGATTTGCCTCGACCTTGTTTATCAACGAGTGAAAAAGGTAAGGTCAAAAACGAACCTAGAGCATGTCATTGTTACAGGAATTAAAGATTATTTACCATTTCCGAAAAATCTTATTTATCCATTTATTCAAAAGAAGAATACTGGGATTACGATTGATGTAGATTACGGTGATACGGTACATTCTTTTGTAAAATTATTAAATAGTGGAACAACAAAGGAAATTCACATAGACATCGATGTTAAAGAAGATCTTGCTCTACTTCAATATACTGGTGGAACAACAGGTGTAGCAAAAGGAGTTATGTTAAGTCATTTCAATTTAGTTGCAAACACAACACAAGCGATTAAATGGATGTATAAAATGACACCAGGTGAAGAAGTTATTTTATGTGCATTGCCGTTTTTTCATGTGTATGGAATGACAGTTGGAATGAACTATTCAATTATGCACACTTCTAAAATGGTTATAATCCCAAAGTTTGACACGAAGCAAATTTTAAAAGGTATTCAATCACAAAAGGTAACAATGTTTCCTGGAGCCCCAACGATGTATATCGGGTTAATTAATGATCCAGATATTGAGAAATATGATTTATCGTCGATTGAGGTTTGTATTAGTGGCTCTGCTCCGTTACCAGTTGAGGTTCAACAGAAATTTGAACAATTAACTGGTGGTAAACTTTCAGAAGGATTCGGTCTAACAGAGGCCGCACCAGTAACACATTTTAATCAAATGTGGGGTGAACGTCCTAGTGGTAGTATTGGTTTGCCATGGCCAGATACAGATGCAATTATTTTAAATGCAGAAACAGGTGAAGCAGCACCTATAGGACAAATAGGTGAATTATTAATTAAAGGACCTCAAGTTATGAAGGGTTACTGGAATAGGCCAGAAGACACTTATGCAACAGTAAGAGATGGGTGGCTATACACTGGTGATATGGGCTATATGGACGAAAATGGATTCTTTTATATCGTCGATCGAAAAAAGGATATGATTATTGCTGGTGGATTTAATATTTATCCACGAGAAATCGAAGAGGTTTTATACGAGCATGAGAGTATCCAGGAAGCTGTTATTGTTGGAGTGCCTGACCCATACCGTGGTGAAACGGTAAAAGCATATATTGTTTTAAAAGATAATCATCAACTGACAGAAAAAGAGCTAAATACCTACTGTCGTAAACATTTGTCTTCATATAAAGTACCAAGGGTTTATGAGTTTAGAAAAGATCTACCAAAGACTATGGTAGGAAAAGTTCTTCGTCGTGCACTTGTAGAAGAAGAACAAAAGAAACTTGAAGAAGCTACCAAAAATGATCAATTAAAGAGTAGTTAAGTGAATTTAATTAAAATCCAAAAAGCAAAAATGACCTTTTGAGTGAGGACATTTTTGCTTTTTTTAATCATAAACGTTGTAAAGCTGTAGCCTAAAAAATGTTGTTCAATTGTCGACCATTCGACTTTGAGTGTCTGTCGAACTATAGAAATTACTCTAACGTATCGTCAATGATTGGTTCATCTGTAATATAATCTGCGCCAAAGTGTTTTAATGTTGAAGAAATTTGTTCGTAATGGTCTCGTGAAGCGGCTTCGATCGTTAATACTACAGCTCCACCTTGTACATGTTTCTCAATTTCTTCAGCCTCAAATTTGTTTATTCCAAGGTCCATAAACCCGCCAATTAAGCCTCCTGTAGTTGCCCCTGCTAGGGCAGCGTAGATAGGACCTGCAGCTAGTAAGATACCTAGCCCAGGGAAAGCAAGTAGACTTAGTCCGGTTAAAGCACCGCCAATTCCGCCTAAAGCACCACCGATTAAGATGCCGTTGAGTGGTGTATCACTACTTAAATCATCACCTTCTGCACGGGTTGGATCTTGCCGATGAATAAAAGAAATATCGTCTCTTGGAACAAAACTTAATAGAGCATGAAAAGCTTCTTCCGCATGTTGTAAATTATAAAACGTTGCAATAATATGAGGCTTTCCCATCATGTAACCTCCTTTGTAAATTATGAATTAGCAATTATGAATTATGAATTAAGTGACAGTAAAGCTTCGATGTATAAACTTTTAACAATTCAAAATTCATAATTAAAGTGTTAGGATATACTCCTTAACCGCCTTAATCTGTTCTGTGTTTAATCCTAGAACGGGTAAGGAAGGCATTGTCCCTATTCCATTTAGTAAAATTTTTTGGATTTCCTCTTCTGAATAACGTTCGCCAATCCCCGCCATTCCGGGGCCGATTTTATATTCATCTGTTACAGCATGACAACCGAAGCAACTTTGAGAAAAAATCGTTTCCCCGTCAGCGGCCACTTCTGATACTTGGTTAAGCGGGACTGCCATAATTAAGTAGCCAAATGCCCACACTGCTAATAGGCAATACGTAACAATGAGGAAGCGAGGAACTTTAGCATTTCCCATCCGAATATCTTCAGCCATATCTTCTACTTGGGGAGTAGGTGGCTCATCTACTGGAGCGCCATGTTCAGTTTTGGGGTGTTTTTCTTCTGAAGTTTGAGTGTTTTCATCATTCTGTTTATTATCCAAACCTCTACACCTCACTTTCAGTTATTTTTCCGTTCAATTATTTACTGGTCTTCCTTCCGTTTGTGGAGAAGGCTTTAAACTCATTAAATAAGCAACTAAAGCTTCTAAGTCTTCATCACTTAAATAATCGTACCTTGGCATAATACTACCCGGTAATATTTTTTGTGGATTTTTTAAATGTTCACGATGCCAATCAGCATTCCAACGGTTCCCAACCCACATTAAATCAGCGCCAGTTCGTTTCGAACCAAGCATTGCTGGAGCTTCATAATAATAGTCGGCTGGTTGAGAAATTGGCCCTAGGGCACTATCAGCAAGCACGGGTCGAACGAACATTGTATGACAAACATGACAGCCCTCACGGATATAAACTTCTCTACCTTGATATTCAGCTGAATCTAATGCGTAGTTTCGTAGCTCAGCATTTTCATTGGGTACCTGCATCTGATCATCGTAAAAAGGTAAATAAGCAGTACCAAAAACCCCAATTATAAACAAAACCGATGCCCCTACAACATAAGTCAACATTGACCTTTCATTTGCAAAACTTCCCATTCCCTCACCTCCACTTCATAAATGTAAAATTTAGAATGTAGAATGTAGAATTACTTTAGAATAGCTTCGAAGCAATGCTTAAAAAATTCTACATTTTACATTTTGCACTCTACATTTTAAGCAGTGCTTTCACTTGTATTTTGTGATTTTTTTGATAGTCGAATTGTTTTGTACAGGTTAACAATAAAGAAGATTTGAGCGACAAACATTAAGATGCCTCCGACTGCCCTAATATAGAAAAATGGTCGCATTGCAATTAGCATTTCGACAAATTGGAGGCCGTACTGAGCTCCTTCAATCCAAGCAAACCCCTCAAAAACTCCTGCAGTCCAAGTACTAAATGTAAATAATAGTAACCCGATGGTAGAAAACCAAAAATGAGTTTCCATTAATTTTACTGAAAAGATATTTTGATAAGTGATTTTCGGAATCGCATAGTACATCATAGCGAAAGCCACATACGAAAAGGCTCCGAATACAGGTAGATGAGCATGTCCAGGCACCCAATCTGTAAATTTAACGATGGAACTTGGCCCTTGTAAAGATTGAAATGGACCTTGTAAACATGTAATTAAGTAAAAGATTGAACCTGAAACTAGAAATTTTAAAGGTGTGTTATGGGCGACAACATGCCACTTTCCTTTCATTGTTCCAAAAACATTGGCTAGGACAGCCCAAACAGGAATGATTAGAAGTACTGATGGAATGATACCTGCCTTCATTAACCAAAGGGGAATTGGCCCGTTTTGAAGATGATGTGGTCCGTTCCACACATAAAAAGTAGCGATCGTCCAAAAGCCAATTAGTGATAACCGATGGCTATACAGCGGATTTTTAGATAAGTAAGGTAATAAATAATAAATTAATCCAACGCCAACTGTCGTAAACCAAAGACCAATGACATTATGACCGTAAAACCAAAAAATTAAGAATTGTGGTACACCTGACAATAATTTGTAAGGAAGGTTGCCAATAATATATAAGCCTGGTAGCCAAATAAGTGAACCCATAAAGTACCATAAGCTTACATAGAGTTGTTTTTCTTTGCGTTGGGCTATTGTTGTAAAACAAATTAAAGAGAGGTTTACAACTCCTAACACAACGAGAATATCAATCCACAATGGCCATTCCGCGTATTCAGCAACTGTTGTATAGCCAAGTGTTAAGGCAATTGAACCAGCAATGATAATGAAATTCCACGCATACGCTAAATAGACTGCTAATTTTGGAAATGCTAGTTGATTTCGACAAAGTTTAGGGATAACATAAAAAAGAGCACCAATGTTTGCCATCGATAACCATCCAAACAGTAAAACATTCGTATGGATTGGTCGAATTCTACCGAATTGAAGGTAAACTTGGAGTGGCCCCCAAACTAAAAAGTTTGGCCAAATAAACTTTAAAGCTAATATCAAACCATATAGCATGCCAACAACAAGCCATACGAGGGACGAATAGAAAAATATCTTTGTCGGACGGTAAAGATCGTTGGATGTATGTGTATTCATAGTTTCACTCCTTTTATAAATAATGAAGATATGATTGCATTCCACCAAATGGCAAATAACAATACCCTTACTATTTCCAAAAGTTATTTCCTTATTCTCCAAAAATTTCATATTCTTCAGAGGATGTAATTACGTAATATTATTGACAATAGTAATGTAATCAACTAAAATAATAAATATGAATGAATCATCATTCAGTAAAACTAGATGTAAAAGGAAGGGGAAAAACACTTTGGCTAAGCGAAGAGGGCAAAAATACGAACAGATCATTGAAGCTGCTGTTAAGGTAATCGCCCAAAATGGCTATCATCATTCACAAGTCTCTAAAATAGCCAAAGAAGCAGGGGTAGCTGATGGGACGATCTATCTTTATTTTAAAAATAAGGAAGATATCCTTGTTTCCTTATTTCAAGAAAAAATGGGAAAATTTATTCAGAAAATTGAGGATGAGTTAGCAGGAGAATCCTCAATTGAAGAGAAATTATTAGTATTAATAACTATGCACCTTCAGCAATTACAAGATGATTATTCATTGGCGATTGTCACTCAATTAGAATTACGTCAATCTAATTTAGAGTTACGTAATCGGATTAATGAAGTGTTAAAAGGTTATTTAAAACTGATTGATACGGTCATTTTACTCGGAATTGAAGAAGGGATTTTTTCAGAAGATATAGATGTACGTATTGCCAGACAAATGATCTTCGGTACAATTGATGAAGTTGTCACGAACTGGGTGATGAAAGAACATAAGTACAATTTAGTTCTTCAAGCAAAACCTGTTCATGGGTTGCTTTTAAAGGCTCTTACGAAATGACGTCAATGCTATGATAGTTCAGTAGTAGGTAGTAGGTAGTGATTAGAGATAAGTTTTCTTTCGGGTGAATGAAAGCTCATCTACTCAAATAATGTTTCTTTTTTTAATAAAAATTATCTAAATTTTCAATTTTGCTGAATTTATGCAATAATTATTTTACAAACGTACTACTTGAACTTACAGTTTAATAGAATTAAGCATTGAGAAAAAAGAGGAGTGAGTGATGTTGTCAAAGTATCAATTTTTCCTTGTTAAACAGGAGGATCGGGTTGCAACGATTTCGATAAATCATCCCCCTGCGAATGCTCTGTCTTCCCCATTGCTTCAAGAGTTGTCAACGGTGTTTGACGAACTTGAGAATGATGCGGAAGTAAAAGTTATTGTTTTACACGGTCAAGGTAGATTTTTTGCTGCAGGTGCCGACATTAAAGAATTTACAACTGTTGAAACAGGAAGTGATTTTGCAAAGCTTTCACAATACGGACAAGAATTGTTTGATAGAATTGAACAATTTAAAAAGCCTGTGATTGCTGCTATTCATGGAGCCGCATTAGGTGGAGGATTAGAATTAGCAATGGCATGTCATATCCGACTTGTTTCAGAAACTAGTAAACTAGGCTTACCAGAATTACAGCTAGGGTTAATTCCAGGTTTTGCTGGTAGTCAGCGGTTACCACGATTTGTTGGCGTTGCCAAAGCGGCTGAAATGTTGCTCACAAGTGAACCAATTACCGGTAACGAAGCAGTTTCTCTTGGTTTAGCAAATCATGCATATAGCGAAGAAGAGCTAATGACCAAAGCTTATGAGTTAGCAGGCAAACTCGCAAAAAAGAGTGCTGTTTCTATGAAATTAGCTCTTCAACTTTTAACTTACGTGAATAACCACAGTTATGAAGAAGGCGTAAAAAAGGAAGCAGAACTATTTGGAATTGCCTTTGATTCCGAAGATGGTCAAGAAGGAATTAAAGCATTTATTGAGAAAAGACCACCGCAATTTAAAGACAAGTAACAATTTAAAAGAAAGTTACACTTAGTTAGAAACTACTTTGTTAATTGATTGAAGAAATAAAGTTAGCACGAGAAAACCATTTACTTAATTTTAAGGAGGTCAAAGAAATGAATATTTTTGTCGTAATGAAGAGAACCTTCGACACTGAAGAAAAGATTTCAATTAGTAACGGATCCATTAATGAGGATGGAGCAGAATTCATTATTAATCCATATGATGAGTACGCAATCGAGGAAGCGCTCGTTCTCCGTGAAAAGCATGGTGGAGAAGTAACTGTAGTTTCTTTTGGTGAAGAAGATGGCGAAAAAGAAATCCGTACAGCTCTAGCAATGGGAGCTGACAAAGCGATCTTAATTGATAGTGAAGAAGTAGAATCTAAAGATCAATTTACAACTGCAAAAGTTTTAGCAACTTTATTGAAGGATAAAGATGTTGACATCATTTTAGCAGGAAATGTAGCTGTTGATGGTGGGTCAGGACAAGTCGGCCCAAGAATTGCCGAAGAATTAAACATCGCTCATGTTACATCCATTACAAAAATTGATATTGATGGAACTGTAGCAACCATTGAAAGAGATGTTGAGGGTGATAAAGAGGTTGTTGAAGTTTCTTTACCTGTTTTAGTAACTGCTCAACAAGGGTTAAATGAGCCAAGATACCCTTCTTTACCAGGAATTATGAAAGCTAAGAAAAAACCGTTAGAGCGTCTTGAGTTAGACGATCTAGATTTAGAAGAAGAAGATGTAGAAGCGAAGACTAAGACGGTTGAGATCTTCTTACCGCCTAAGAAAGAGGCTGGAAAAATTCTTACAGGTGATATAGCAGCCCAAGCGAAAGAGCTTGTCTCATTATTAAAGACGGAAGCAAAAGTAATTTAACTGGAGGGATTATGATGGCTAGAAAAATATTAGTTCTTGCTGATATACGTGACAATTCATTTCGTAACGTTTCTTTTGAAGCTATAGCTGCCGCTAAAAAGGTAGCAAGTGGTGGAGAAGTTTTAAGTGTTCTTTTAGGTGAAAATGTAAGCGGTTTAGCGACTGAACTGATTTATTACGGAGCAGACAGAGTGGTAACTGTTGAAAATAGTAGTTTAAAGGATTACACGTCTGATGCGTTCTCGCAAGCACTTTTGCAAGTAATTCATAGTGAGACACCTGACGCTGTTTTCATGGGGCATACAGCAGTTGGAAAAGATCTTGCTCCACGTATTGCAATGAAGAAACAAGCGGGCTTAATTTCTGATGCTATTGATTTAGAAGCAGTTGGCGAAGAAGTAATTTTCACTCGACCAATTTACTCTGGTAAAGCATTCGAGAAAAAAGTTATTTCTGAGGGGATTATCTTAGCAACAATTCGCCCTAATAATATTGCACCGTTAGAAAAAGATGAGTCACGAACTGGTGAAGTAACTGCCGTTTCTGTAGACATTAAAGACTTACGTACAATAATTAAAGAGATTGTTCGTAAAAGTACAGGTGGCGTTGATTTATCAGAGGCTAAGATTGTTGTTGCTGGAGGACGTGGTGTAAAAAGCGAAGAAGGTTTTAATAAACTTAATGAGCTTGCTGAAGTCCTAGGAGCAGCAGTTGGGGCATCGCGTGGTGCTTGTGACGCTGAGTATTGCGATTATTCACTACAAATTGGCCAAACAGGTAAAGTAGTTACTCCTGACCTTTATATTGCATTAGGAATTTCAGGAGCAATTCAACATGTTGCTGGTATGTCTAACTCAAAGTGTATCGTTGCTGTTAACAAAGATCCTGAAGCAACAATTTTTACGATTGCTGATTACGGTATTGTTGGTGATTTATTTGAGGTATTGCCTTTATTAATTGAAGAATTCAAAAAAGAGGTAGTAAGTTCATAATTAAGTTTAAGCGAGTCCATTTGGGCTCGCTTTTTATGTATAAATTTTATTTGGTGTATAATACAGAAATACAAAAACTTGGATAGAATTTCTTTTAAAAGGGGAAATTGCATAGTGAAAGCAATTTTGTAGCTAGCTTCATCGGAAAAATGCTATAATACGCTATGAGGTAAAATGATGGATAATAGGGAGGATTTAACAAATGGCAATTGTAAATGTAACAGATCAAACTTTTACTAGCGAGACAAGTGAAGGTGTAGTTTTAGTAGATTTTTGGGCACCATGGTGCGGACCTTGTAAGATGATTGCGCCTGTCCTTGAAGAGCTTGATGCAGAACTAGGTGAAAAAGCAAAAATCGTTAAGATTGATGTAGATGAAAACCAAGAAACTGCTGGTAAATTTGGTGTAATGAGTATCCCAACTTTATTAGTAATGAAAAATGGCGAAGTTGTGGACCAAGTAGTTGGTTTTCAACCTAAGGAAGCTTTAGCT
This sequence comes from Anaerobacillus isosaccharinicus, assembly GCF_001866075.3. Taxonomy (GTDB): domain Bacteria; phylum Bacillota; class Bacilli; order Bacillales; family Anaerobacillaceae; genus Anaerobacillus; species Anaerobacillus isosaccharinicus. Next base: position 2,861,829 of record NZ_CP063356.1, read on the forward strand.
GAGCTTTTAAACAAACACGTATAGTAATATATAGTAAAAATTAAAAAGCCGATCTCCATACTTTTGGAGATCGGCTTTTTAATGTAGAATATAAAACGTAGAATTGTTTCACGAGATGTTTAATCAATTCTACATTATGCATTTTACATTCTACATTATTTTAAAAAAGTGTGGTGATCCATTGATGGAGAAGTTAAAGGAGAAATTGGCAATATTACCAGATCAGCCTGGTTGTTATTTAATGAAAGACCGTCAAGGGACAATCATTTATGTAGGAAAAGCTAAAGTAATAAAAAATAGAGTTCGTTCTTATTTTACAGGCACTCATGACGGAAAAACTCAGTTGTTAGTCAGTGAGATAGAGGATTTTGAATATATTATTACTTCTTCAAATCTTGAAGCGTTAATTTTAGAGTTTAACCTAATTAAAAAATATGATCCAAAATATAATGTTATGTTAAAAGACGACAAAAGCTACCCTTTCCTAAAGGTTACTTTTGAAGAACATCCGCGATTAATCACAACAAGGAATGTAAGAAAGGATAAAGGGAAATATTTTGGCCCCTATCCAAATGCTGCTGCTGCCAGTGAGACAAAAAAATTACTAGATCGATTATACCCATTAAGAAAATGTTCGACATTACCAGATCGTGTATGTCTTTATTACCATATAAATCAATGTTTAGGTCCTTGTATACAAGAAGTCAGTGAAGAAACCAACCGACAAATGGTTGAGGAGATTGCTCGCTTTTTAAATGGTGGTCATAAAGAAATTAAGAAAGATCTTATTTCGAAAATGGAAAAAGCTGCCGAATCCTTAGAGTTTGAACGAGCAAAAGAGTATCGGGATCAAATTCAACATATTGAAGCTGTCATGGAAAAACAAAAAATGACGATTGCAGATGATGTTGATCGAGATGTATTTGGTTTTGCTTTTGATAAAGGATGGATGTGTGTTCAAGTTTTCTTTGTGCGTCATGGCAGATTAATTGAACGTGATGTTTCTCTGTTCCCTGTATACCAAGAGCCAGATGAAGAGTTTCTTACATTTTTAGGGCAATTCTATAGTCAAAAAGAGCACCTAAAACCAAAGGAAATTTTTCTACCAAATTCCATCGACAAAGATCTTGCTAGCGAGTTTATTCAAGTTCGTACTGTTCATCCACAAAAAGGGTCAAAGAAAGAATTAGTTGAGCTTGCAACTAAAAATGCCGAAGCCGCATTAAAAGATAAGTTCTCCCTCATTGAACGAGATGAGGCAAAAACAATTAAGGCTGTTGAAAACTTAGGGATTGCTTTAAATATTCAAACACCACATGTAATAGAGGCATTTGATAACTCAAACATTCAAGGTGTTGATCCTGTTTCAGCAATGGTGTCGTTTGTCGATGGCAAACCAAATCGAAAAGGATATCGTAAATATAAAGTTAAGACAGTAAAAGGTCCAGATGACTACGAATCGATGAGAGAAGTTGTCAAGAGACGTTATTTAAGACTGCTAAATGAAGAACAACCATTACCTGATCTGATCGTAATAGATGGCGGTAAAGGTCAAATATCTGCCGCTCAAAGCGTTCTCGAGGATGAACTAGGTTTATCAATACCTGTCTGTGGTTTAGCGAAAGACGATAAACACAGAACGTCACAATTAATGATGGGAGATCCACCTGAAGTTGTTCCTTTAAAAAGGGATAGTCAAGAATTTTACTTATTACAAAGAATTCAAGATGAGGTCCACCGTTTTGCGATTACTTTTCATCGTCAAATTCGAAGCAAAACCCTCTTCACATCCGTTCTTGATGATATTGAAGGTGTAGGCGAGAAGCGAAAACGAGCTTTATTAAAGCACTTTGGATCTGTTAAGAAAATGAAAGAAGCAAGCCTTGAAGACTTCAAAAAAATCGCCATCCCAGAAAAAGTAGCAAAAGCGTTGATGGAGAAACTAAAAGATTAATGTAAAATGTAGAATTCAGAATGTAGTATGTAGTATGTTTAAGCACTGCTTCGAAGCTCTGCTTTCAAATATTTTACATTCTACATTCTACATTTATAATGTTGTCACCAACGTTTTTTCGTGGTAAACTCGTACTTAATTAAATATCCAATACTTCAAATAGTTGAAGTGGTGGTAGAGGAGCAAAAACTATTAGTATGTTATCGGAGGACGATGAGGTCCAGTGAAGATAGCAAAAAGGGGAATTTGCCGAAGTTTAAAGAGAACTCATGACTCTTTATGCTGGACCTGCATTAAAGAAATGTAGGGCTGTCACACAGTCGCCCCAATGATTGTGTGGAGAACTATCTCACGCGTTCGGGAACATTTATTTAGTTTCTATTTGTTTTGACATTAAATTGTTAAAGCATCAGTGAGGAGTTTTCCTTGCTGATGCTTTTTTGTTTTTTGTGATCATAATAGAAAACTTATGAGATAGCATTTGGGAAAATTGATTGAAAGGGAGTTACTTAAATGGGGTTAGTTGTACAAAAATTTGGTGGAACGTCTGTCGGAAATGTAGAACGTATTAAACATGTTGCCAGTAGAGTCATTGAAACCGTTAAAAATGGAGACCAGGTAGTTGTAGTTGTTTCAGCAATGGGAAAGTCAACGGACGAGTTAGTTTCTTTAGCAAAGGATATTACTGAAAATCCAAGTAAGCGAGAAATGGATATGCTCTTAAGTACTGGAGAGCAAGTGACAATCGCGCTTTTAACAATGGCCTTGCAAGCGCAAGGTCATGAGGCCATTTCGTTAACTGGTTGGCAAGCTGGAATTAAAACTGAGGATTGTCATAGTAATGCTCGCATTCAAAAGTTCGAAAATGAAACAATTGGTAACCACCTGGATTCTGGAAAAATTGTGATTGTCGCCGGATTTCAAGGTGTAACTGAAAGCGGAGAAATCACAACTTTAGGAAGAGGTGGCTCTGACACAACAGCAGTTGCTCTCGCTGCTGGTTTAAAGGCAGATCGGTGTGATATTTTCACAGATGTAACCGGCGTATTTACAACAGATCCTAGGGTAGTGAAAAGTGCCAGGAAGTTAAGTTCCATATCCTATGATGAGATGCTCGAATTAGCAAACCTTGGTGCTGGTGTGTTGCACCCTCGTGCTGTTGAATTCGCAAAAAATTATCAGGTGAAATTAACTGTTCGTTCAAGTATGGTTGAAGAAGAAGGAACAATGATTGAGGAGGAAGTATCAATGGAAGAAAATTTAGTTGTTAGAGGGTTAGCATTCGAAAGCAATGTTACGAAAATATCGGTTTGTGGAATGCCAAATCAGATTTGTGGGTTATCAAATCTATTTACGACATTAGCAACAAATAATATTAATGTTGACATCATTATCCAAAATGTTATTGATAGCGAAAATACGAACATTTCTTTTTCGATCCTTTCTGAAAGGTTAGCTGAAACGGTGGAAGTTCTTGAAAACAACCGAGAAGAGCTAAAGTTCCAAGAAATACTTCATGATACAGGCTTAGCAAAAGTATCGATCGTTGGTTCAGGTATGATCTCTAACCCTGGAGTAGCCGGGCAAATGTTTAAGGCTCTTGCGGATCAAGGGATTTTAGTTAAGATGGTAAGTACTTCAGAAATTAAAGTATCAACCGTTATTGACCAAAGTGAAATGGTAAAGGCTGTTGAGACACTTCATCAGGAATTTCAACTTGATAAAGTGAAAGTTTCAGTGTAAATAAAAAAATAAACGAGCTGTTTTCTAAAAGGAAAACAGCTCGTTTATTTTATATATGATGATCATGAATATCCCATTTCACATGAAATATGACCTTTTTAGGAGTACCATTTTTTGATTCTTCATTTGTCTCAGTAATAAAGCCTTTGATATGTTGAATTTGTTCAGCGATGAAACCGGCTTCTAGAGGCCTTATTATATTTTTTTTATGTTCAAATAAGTGAGAAGTAAGTTCAAAAATGAGTTCCGACTTTTTTTCTTTTACTAAAACAAGCTCTCCCCAACCGGCTTTTTGAAAAAATAATATCAGTTCATCGATGGATTTGGTAAGATATTTTCTTGCTAATGATTTACCTGCCCAATATAAGATAATGTTATGTTCTTTTCCTAATAAATCTGGTAAAACATCCTCTCTTAAAAGATTATAGCCAAACAGAGGCATTTGCAGCTCTGTTTCGTCTATGGTTACTGTCTTTTTTTGACCAAAGATCATTTATTTGTCCCCCACTTTTTATGTAAATGTAGAAAATATGATATTTTTTTTATAAGCACTACAACAAACCACTTCTACATGACATTATTATATCTATATTATTCGAAATTCACTATATCTAATCTATGGAATTGTGGTATACTAACCCCGAATCATTTCGGAGGTACTTAATTATGAACTTATCCAAGGGGAAGTTTCTAACCCCGTTTCGTATTATTATCATATCATACATTGTTGCAATGTTTTTGTTTAGCTTTTTGTTATATTTACCTTTTTCAAGCTTGCCTGACGTGAAAGTTACCTATTCAGAAGCTTTATTCACATCAGTAAGTGCCGTGAGTGTAACAGGCCTTACTGTTGTAAATGTTCCTGAAACCTATAGCTATATAGGGATCATTTTTTTAGCCATAGCCATTCAGTTAGGTGGAATTGGTATCATGACGTTGGGGACATTCGTGTGGATGATTTTTGGTAGAAAAATTATTTTGTCACAACGAATGCTTATTATGGTGGACCAAAATCAAAATACTTTCTCTGGATTAGTAAATTTGATGAGAGGTATATTATTTGTTGCCATTGGGATTGAACTAATAGGTGCATTAATCTTAGGTACATATTTTTTGAACTACTTTGACACAGTGGGAGAAGCGTATTATCAGGGGGCATTTGCTTCATTAAGTGCATTTACAAATGCTGGTTTTGACGTAACAGGTCAATCGCTTATTCCTTTTGCCAATGATTATTTTGTGCAATTTATTGTAATATTGCTTATTTTTGCAGGTGCTATTGGTTTTCCAGTATTAATGGAGTTAAAGCAATATTTCTCAAAAGAGCACCCAAATTTTAAATTTAGTTTATTTACCAAAATTACTACAGCTACATACTTTATTGTTTTCGTTTTTGGATTTATCTCAATATGGGCTTTAGAATATGGACACTACTATGTTGGATTAGAGTGGCATCAACAGATGTTTTATTCTCTTTTCAATTCGGCTACCGCTAGAAGTGGTGGCTTGGCGATCATGGACGTTTCACAATTAAGTTTGGCTACACTCCTCCTTTTATCAGGGCTAATGATTATTGGAGCTAGTCCATCAAGTGTAGGTGGTGGAATTCGTACAACAACACTTGCAGTTATGTTCTTAACCATCCGTAGTTTTGCGTTAGGAAAAAGTGATGTTAAAGTGTTTGGTCGAGAAATTCATCAAGAAGACCGTCAGAAAGCGTTTATCGTCTTATCCGTGTTTATTGTCATGTTATTTACAGCAATTATTCTAATTGCTGCATTTGAGAATAGTGGCGAAATTGCTTTGATGGCCATTATTTTCGAAGCTAGTTCTGCATTCGGAACATGTGGACTTTCAATGGGAATAACCCCAGATTTAAGTTTACCAAGTCAATTCGTTTTAATGGTACTAATGTTCATCGGGCGTGTAGGACTTGTTGCCTTTCTGTTCTCAGTTCGTAAAAAGGAAACAAAGAGTTATTATAAATTCCCAACGGAACGAATTATTATTGGATAAAATTAAAAAGCTGTTAGTTGGATTATTTATCCAATTAACAGCTTTTTTGATGTAAAATCTATTAATATTAAAAAGGCGAAATTGTTAAAATTTTGTGAATGTTTTCAGTGGTGTAAAAAAAATAGTGTGACATTAGTAGAGGTAAAATAGTAAATAGATTAGGTAACGACAAGGCTCGGTGGGGGTTGTGAAATAGGTAACTTATCTATAAAACCGCTTGCATTAATCTGAATTTACAATTAATATTGTGTATCCGTTTTCTTGACCTAATAAGTATATTGGGAGTAAAATAAAATTGTCACATTATATTCAAAGATAGTGTTTTTTACTTTGTTGACAAATTAAAAAAACTATTATCCTAGTGTTAATTTAAAAAACTAGGGAGGGATGAAATTATTTAAAAAAAGTTCTAGGCTTTAACATGTTTGTAGGAAATACTTTAGTTTTATACTAAGTATATTCCGCAGTTCAGCTTTCCCATTTGAAAAGCTAAGGTCTTAGTACCTGTACAAAACTACGAAAACAGGGGGAAAACAAAAGTATGGCCGGTAATCGAGAATTTTTCTTTCGTAAATTGCACTCTTTATTAGGTGTTATACCAGTAGGACTTTTTATTATTGTTCACTTGGGAGTAAACTATTTTGCAACATATGGTCCAGATAGCTACAATCAAGCAACTCACTTTATGGAGAGTTTGCCTTTTCGTTATGTTTTAGAAATTTTTGTAATCTTTTTACCAATTTTATTTCATGCGATTTATGGACTTTATATTGCTTTTCAAGCGAAGCATAACACTAGTACATACAGTTATTTCCGAAATTGGATGTTCAGACTACAACGCTGGACAGGTGTATTTACAGTGATTTTTATAGCTTGGCATGTATGGGAAACTAGAATTGCTGCAGCTCTTGGTGCAGAAGTTAACTTTGCTATGATGGCAAACATTGTTGCAAATCCTTACATTTTAGCTTTCTATATTGTTGGTATAGTTGCTACAACATTCCACTTTGCAAATGGACTATGGTCGTTTTTCGTAAGTTGGGGAATCACTATTACTCCTCGATCACAACTAATATCGTCATATGTAACACTAGGAGTTTTTGTTGCGTTGACGTTTGTTGGTGTTCGTGCAATCTTAGCATTTATCTAGTAGCCAAATATTGAAGGAGTGGTCAAGATGAGTAAAGGAAAAATTGTAATAGTTGGTGGTGGCCTAGCAGGTTTAATGGCTACTATAAAGGCAGCGGAAGCAGGAGTTGCTGTTGATTTATTTTCAGTAGTACCAGTAAAACGATCTCATTCTGTTTGTGCCCAAGGTGGTATTAACGGAGCTGTAAATACAAAAGGTGAGGGAGACTCGCCTGCAGAACATTTTGACGATTCAGTTTATGGTGGAGACTTTCTAGCAAACCAACCACCGGTAAAAGCGATGTGTGAAGCAGCACCAGGAATTATTCATTTAATGGACCGTATGGGAGTAATGTTTAACCGTACACCAGAAGGATTACTAGATTTCCGCCGTTTTGGTGGAACTCAACACTCACGTACAGCTTTCGCTGGTGCAACAACGGGTCAACAACTTCTATATGCGTTAGATGAGCAAGTTCGTCGTCATGAGGTTAGAGGCTTAGTTAAGAAATATGAAGGTTGGGAGTTTTTATCAGCAATTATCGATGATGAACAAGTTTGTCGTGGAATTGTAGCCCAACACTTAGCTACGTCAGAAGTATTACACTTTAAAGCTGATGCAGTAATCATAGCAACAGGTGGACCTGGAATCATCTTCGGTAAATCTACTAACTCTATGATCAATACAGGGTTTGCAGCTGCTAAACTATATGAACAAGGTGTCTATTATGCAAACGGTGAGTTTATTCAAATTCATCCAACAGCCATTCCAGGGGATGACAAGCTTCGTCTTATGAGTGAGTCTGCTCGTGGAGAAGGTGGACGTGTTTGGACTTATAAAGATGGTAAGCCATGGTACTTCCTAGAAGAAAAATATCCAGCATACGGAAATCTTGTACCTCGTGATATTGCTACAAGAGAAATCTTTGATGTCTGCGTTAACCAAAAGTTAGGTATTAATGGTGAGAACATGGTTTATCTTGACCTTTCACATAAAGATCCAAAAGAATTAGACATCAAACTTGGTGGAATTATGGAAATTTATGAAAAATTTATGGGTGATGATCCACGTAAGTTACCAATGAAGATTTTCCCTGGTGTTCACTATTCTATGGGTGGAGTATGGGTAGATTATAACCAAATGACAAATATTCCAGGTTTATTCGCTGCTGGTGAGGTTGATTACTCACAACATGGAGCGAACCGTTTAGGTGCTAACTCGCTTCTTTCTGCTATTTACGGTGGAATGGTTGCAGGACCAAAGGCTGTTCAATATATTAGTGGCCTAGAAAAATCTGCGGATGATCTATCATCATCAATTTTTGATAGTTATGTAAAAGAAGAGGAAACAAAGTTTAATTCGATCCTAAAAATGGATGGAAAAGAAAATGCGTACCAACTTCATAAAGAACTTGGCGAATGGATGACGGACAATGTAACTGTAGTTCGTGAAAATAAACGTCTTTTACAAACAGATGAGAAGATTACTGAGCTTATGGAACGTTATAAAAATATTAATATCAATGATACAGCGAGTTGGAGTAACCAAGGGGTTGCCTTTACACGTCAGCTAGAAGGAATGTTAAATTTAGCTCGTGTCATTACTCTAGGTGCATACAACCGTAACGAAAGCCGTGGTGCTCATTACAAACCAGAATTCCCTGAGCGTAATGATGAAGAATGGTTAAAGACAACGAAGGCGAAGTTCAATGCCAAGACGAATGCTCCTGAGTTTGAGTATGAGGAAGTTGACGTTTCGCTAATTAAACCACGTAAACGTGACTACACCACTAAAAAGAAAGTGAGTGAATAAGCATGAGCCAAAAAACCATTCGATTTGTAATCACTCGACAAGCGGATACAAGTTCTACTCCATACAAAGAGGAATTTGAAATACCGTATCGTGAGAATATGAACGTGATTTCGGCTCTTATGGAAATTCGTCGAAATCCTATTAATTCTTCAGGAAGTCAAACGACCCCTATAAATTGGGATATGAGCTGTCTAGAAGAAGTATGTGGTGCCTGTTCGATGGTCATTAATGGAAAGCCTCGTCAATCATGTACAGCATTAATTGATCAGTTAGAACAGCCAATTCGTTTAGAGCCAATGCGTACATTCCCTGTCGTTCGTGATTTACTAGTAGACAGAACTAGAATGTTCGAATCATTAAAGAAAGTTAAAGCTTGGATCCCTATTGACGGTACTTATGATTTAGGTCCTGGTCCTAGAATGGCAGAAAGTAAGCGCCAATGGGCTTATGAACTTTCAAAGTGTATGACTTGTGGCGTTTGTTTAGAAGCCTGTCCAAATGTGAACAGTAAATCTCCATTTATTGGGCCAGCACCACTTTCACAAGTACGTCTCTTTAATTCACATCCAACAGGGGAAATGAACAAAGCAGAGCGTTTAGAGACAATTATGGGAGAAGGCGGTTTAACGAACTGTGGTAACTCACAAAACTGTGTTCAGGCTTGTCCTAAAGGTATTCCATTAACAACGTCAATTGCGGCTCTTAACCGTGAAACGACAATTCAATCAATTAAAAACTTCTTTGGAAGTGACAACAACATTTAATAAAATGTATACAACTGACGATTTAGCTCTACATCTAGTCTTGTATTAACTAGATGTAGTTGCAAATTCATAAATTAATAGAGGAGGCTGTCATTGTAGCTAATGCTCTTTAGCGGAGAATTTGAAAAAATATTTTTCAGTTTCCCCCAAAAGCTAGCTAAAAACAGCCTCTTTTTTACAACAATCAAAATGAATGGTTAATCATTCATTACTGAAATACAAGGAGGAATTATAATGAAAAACATCTCTTATATTGAGGACTTTGATACTTGGGTCAGTAGTTTTACTTATTCATTTCCAGTGAAAGTTCGCTTTTCTGAAACAGACCTCTTTGGTCATTTAAATAATACAAAGGTTTTCGTGTATTTTGAGGAAGGGCGAATTGAATTTTTTAAAGAAATTGGGATTATGCAACAATGGTTAGCAAATAGTGGCGATGGAATACCTGTAACTTCAGATTTGCAATGTGATTATTTACGTCAAATTTTTTTCGATGAGAGATTAAGTGTTTTTGTTAAAATTCATACAATTGGTAGAACATCTGTTGATTTACACTATATGATAAAAAACGAACTGGACGAAATTTGTATAACCGGTCGAGGTAGAATGGTTCAAGTTCATAAAAAAACGGGAAAGCCGTTTGAATGGGATGAAAAAATGATGAATAATCTAAAATCTTCTGTTAGTTCGGTAAATATTTAAGTCACATGGTAACACCCTTTTACATAGGATATCGTAGCTAAGTACTAAAAATATTCCTATGCATTGCAGCCCGTGCAAGAGAGGGTGAAATTATTGAAAGACCACGAATTCCGTCCTAAACCACTACTCACGAAACGTGAGCAAGAAGTATTTGATCTACTAGTTCAAGATAAGACTACAAAAGAAATCGCGCAAGAGCTATTCATAAGTGAGAAAACTGTTCGTAATCACATTTCAAACACAATGCAAAAGCTGGGAGTAAAGGGGCGCTCTCAAGCAGTCATTGAATTGGTGCGATTAGGATATTTAAAGATTTAGCACGTGAAGCTGACTATTAAATGGTTCGACTTAGACGTAAGTTGAAATTATTTGATGAGTCAGCTTCATTTGTTTTTATTATTGAAAGTTGAGACCTATTAATCATGGCTATTTTATGAACTAAAATCTATTTCGACATTCTATAATAGTATATTCAATCATAGTATATATTGTTTCTAGCTTTAAGTTATATCTGTTAAGTGCAGGTTCATTTGTGGTGGTAATTGTACCTAACAGAAAAATGTAACTAAAGGGAGGTGTGGGTCACTATTGTTGTCGTTTTCTAAAGGGTTAGAGTATAAGCTTTTTTTACTAACAACATGTAAGCGTTTACACTTTCTACTAGTTTAGTATTGAAACGGTGAAATAAAAATATAAGACGAGAGGTGAGGAACAATCATGAACAAGCTTACATCATTTACAAATAGAATAATGCAAAGATATTTACCAGACCCTTTTCTTTTTGTCATAATCCTAACACTTGTTGTATTTGGCTTAGGCATAATTCTAACAAATAGTTCGCCTAAGGATATGGTTGTTTATTGGGGAGATGGCTTTTGGAATTTGTTAGCCTTTGCCATGCAAATGGTTTTAATTTTAGTTACTGGCTATGTATTAGCTAGTAGCCCATTTTTTAAGAATGTCTTAGTTAATTTAGCAAAATTAGCAAAAACACCAGGAATGGCAATCATTCTAGTTACAGTAGTTAGCTTAATTGCTAGTTGGATTAATTGGGGTTTTGGTTTAGTCATTGGTGCTCTCTTTGCAAAAGAATTGGCAAGGCAAGTAGCCAAAGTAGATTATCGCCTATTAATTGCTAGTGCTTATTCAGGTTTTATTGTATGGCACGGTGGATTAGCAGGGTCTATTCCTCTAACAATAGCCACGCCTGGTCATTTTTCCGAAGATTTGATAGGAATTATCCCTACAAGTGATACGATTTTCTCAACTTTTAACTTATTTATTGTTGCTGTCTTATTTATAACACTACCAATCTTAAATCGATTAATGATGAATAATAAAGAGGCAGTTTACGTTGATAAGAAACTACTTGTAGAAGACGATAACCCAAGTCAAGAAGAACGAAAAGAAGTTGTTACGCCAGCCACACGAATGGAAAATAGTATGGTACTCTCATTCGTAACTGGAGCTTTAGGTTTAGCGTATATCCTTTATTATGTAACTCAAAATGGATTTAGTCTAAACTTGAATATTGTTAATTTTATCTTTTTATTTCTAGGTATTCTCTTTCATAAGACGCCACGCAAGTTTTTAGCTTCTGTTTCAAATGCAGTGAAGAATGCTGGTGGAATTATTATTCAGTTTCCTTTTTATGCAGGAATTATGGGAATGATGGTAGCTTCTGGATTAGCAGGATTAATGTCAGAGTGGTTTGTCGCCATTTCTACTGAAACTACTTTCCCTGTTTTCGCCTTTATAAGTGCAGGTATAGTGAACTTCTTTGTGCCTTCTGGTGGAGGACAATGGGCTGTTCAAGCACCAATCATGCTTGCTGCTGGAAACGATTTAGGGGTGTCTGCTGCAAAGACAGCAATGGCTGTAGCATGGGGAGATGCATGGACTAATATGATCCAACCTTTCTGGGCCTTACCAGCCTTAGCAATTGCAGGATTAAAAGCAAAGGATATTATGGGCTTTTGTATTATTGTCTTGTTTATAAGTGGAATTATTATTAGTTTAGGATTTCTTTTCTTTTAAAATTGCAGAAAATTTCTGAAAACAAAAATAACAAAGAGGAGCTTCCGCTAAGCTCCTCTTTGTTATTTTTAGAAAGGATTTTGTAAATAATGGTTAAATCTTATTATTTAATGACATGAAATAAAAAATAATCTCGATTATTTAAACAGAACACTTGAAATTACAACTAAAAACAAGGAAAATGTAAACATAATGTCGAATAGCGGATTACATTTCATAGGAGGAAAAAATGAAAGAGCATTTAAACAAAGAGATAGAGCAGGTAGCGCATATTGAAAAATCAATAAGAATGATTGCTGATATAGTAAAACAAAAAGGCAGGGAAATTTTGACACAGTTCCCAATCACTCCACCCCAGTTTGTCGCCTTGCAATGGCTCCATGAATTTGGTGATATGACGATTGGGGAATTATCTTCAAAAATGTATTTAGCGTGTAGTACAACTACGGATCTAGTAGACCGTATGGAAAAAAATGAACTTGTAGAACGTGTGAAAGACACGAATGACCGTCGTGTAGTTCGCATTCATCTTCTTGAAAAAGGGGCTACAATTATTCAAGAAGTAATAAAAAAGCGCCAAGAATATTTAAGTGATGTTCTAAAACACTTATCGATTGAAGAAGTTAACGTTCTCGAACAAAATTTAAGTCACTTATGCGAAGAAATGAAAAGAGATTAATTACTACTAGAAATATACAGACGAAAAAGAGGGAAACGATTGAATAGAGCGATTGGTGTAATTGACTCTGGAATTGGAGGCTTAACCGTTGTAAAAGAAATGTTACGACAGCTTCCAAAAGAAGAAATTTTATATATTGGTGATACTGCGCGATGTCCATATGGTCCTAGACCCCAACATGAGGTACGGCAGTATACGTGGGAAATGATTAATTATTTACTAGATAGAGAGATAAAAATGCTTGTGATTGCGTGTAACACTGCTACGGCTGTTGTGCTTGAGGAAGCGAGAAATAAATTGAATATCCCGGTTGTTGGAGTCATTCACCCTGGAGCGATATCTGCTTTAAAGGTAACAAAAAATGACCATGTTGGGGTTATTGGAACTTTAGGTACGATACAAAGTGATGCATACCATAAGACGTTACTAAGTATTAATAATAAAATCAAAGTGGAAAGTATAGCATGCCCTCTTTTTGTCCCGCTAGTAGAACAGGGTATTTTTGATGGGCCAAAAGCATATGAGGTAGTTTCACAAAGTTTAGAACCACTGAAAGATACAGCTATCGATACGTTAATTCTTGGATGTACACACTATCCACTGCTTAGTAGTGTTATTCAACGAGTTATGGGTGAGAACATAGAAATTATCTCATCAGGTGATGAAACGGCAAGGGAAGTAAGTGCATTACTTTATCATAAACAATTACTTTACACTGGAAATCGACAACCTAATCATACATTTTTTACGTCTGGTGAAGAAGTGCGTTTTAAAAACTTCGCCAAAGGCTGGTTAGAAACGAATATTCCATTAGTCACAACGATATCACTTACTTAAAAAGTCCTGAGAAGGGCTTTTTTTTGTTTAGTGGAAGTGTAATGTTTCTAATTTTGAAAGTAGAAGCAGTTCTGTCATAACTCTACACTCAACAAGCTAAACAAAATTAAAAAGGGTTGGTCTAAAATAGCAAAAAGCTCGTATACATATTAGTACAAACCACCTGAGGAGGGAATATTATGCGAAAAAGTTACAGAGCAGGAGTACCAATGCTGATTGCTCTATCAATTATTGTATCCGGTTGTAGTTTAGGTTCAGAAAAAACAATGAATGAAACTGATCCACCACCAGTTAGTTATGTTGACGAGAGTGTTTCCTTTGATAGCACTGTGGAGGAAACTAGTAAAGAAATGGTGTCTGAAATGACGATGCGAGAACTTTACCTTATTGACCAAAATGGGCTAGTAGCCCCACAAGCACTTCAATTACCAAAATCTGAAGGTGTGGCAAGGCAAGCGTTAGAGTATTTGGTTCAAGATGGTCCAGTATCGGAATTATTACCTAACGGATTTCAAGCAGTTTTACCCGCAGGAACAGAGATTTTTGGTGTGAATATTAAAGATGGTGTCGCAATTGCCGATTTTTCAGAGCAATTTAAAGACTACCGTCCAGAAGATGAGTTAAAAATCCTTCAGTCAATTACATGGACGTTAACTCAGTTTGAAAGTGTTGAAACAGTGAAAATTCGTATAAATGGATATGATCAAGAAGTGATGCCGGTTAATGGTACACCAATTGGTGAAGGCTTCTCCCGTGCAAACGGAATTAATATGGAGACAAATAACATGGTCGATGTTTCAAATAGTAAAGGCGTAACGCTATATTTCCTATCTCAAAATGGAGAAAATGTCTACTATGTTCCAGTTACGAGAAGAGTTAATAGTAACGAAGACCAGTTAAAAGCAGTTGTTTCTCAGCTTTTAGCAGGACCATCTAATTTTTCCAACTTACTAACTGACTTCAGGCATGGTGTTCAGTTAATTGAAGAACCGCGATATGCCAATGGAGTTGTGACAGTAAATTTTAATGAAGCATTGCTTAATCACATAGAAGGAACAGCTATTAGCGAAGAAGTGTTAAATCTATTAGTGTTATCTTTAACAGAACAAGCGGGTGTTGAAAAAGTTGCGATCGAAGTAAATGGAGATAATAAAATTCTAATGGCCACTGGAGAGTTTTTATCAGAACCAGTTGCTAGACCTCTTAAAGTTAATTCAGGGAAATATTAATAATTTAGAGGTGTCTATGCTTAGACACCTTCTTTAAATTTTATGAGAAAAATTGCTTATATACAGGAAATAAAGGATACAATAGTTTGGTGGATTAATCGTTTGTGGAACAATCTAATCATTGGTATGATAGAAAATGAAAGAATTTAAGGAGGAATTTGGATGCGAGTTGATGGACGTCAATTAAACGAATTGAGGCCAGTACATATAGAAACGGAATATATTAAACACCCAGAGGGGTCTGTCTTAATTACAATTGGTGATACGAAAGTAATTTGTACAGCTAGTATTGAAGAGCGTGTCCCGCCTTTTATGCGCAATCAAGGAAAAGGATGGATTACCGCAGAATACTCGATGCTACCAAGAGCAACTGAACAAAGAAATATTCGTGAATCTTCTAAGGGGAAAGTAACTGGTCGAACAATGGAAATTCAACGCTTAATAGGTAGATCTCTTAGATCAGTTGTTGATCTAGACAAAATCGGTGAGCGAACGATTTGGATCGATTGCGACGTCATTCAAGCTGATGGTGGAACGAGAACCGCTTCAATAACTGGGGCCTTTGTAGCGTTAGTACTAGCTGTGGAAAAATATATGAGTGGTGGAAAGCTAGATAAGTTTCCAATAAAAGATTATTTAGCAGCCGTTTCTGTTGGTGTTGATTCAAATTTAGGTGAAATCCTTGATTTAAATTATATCGAAGATTCAAGTGCTAATGTTGATATGAACGTCATAATGACAGGCAATGGACAATTTGTCGAACTACAAGGAACCGGAGAAGAAGCAACCTTCTCAAGAGAGCAACTTAACCAATTACTAGATCTTGCCCAAGAAGGTATTAACGAGCTTTTCCTTGCCCAAAGAAACGCAATTGGCTCTTTCGCTGATAAGATCGGTGAACTTCCAAAAATGGAAGGATAGGTGACTACTTTTGAAAGAATTATTAATTGCGACAAAAAATAAAGGGAAAGTACGCGAATTTGAAGTGCTCTTTGCTCAATTTGGCTACCAGGTCAAGTCTTTATTAGACTTAGATGAGTCAATAGATGTAGAAGAGAACGGAGTTACATTTCGAGAAAACGCCGTAAAAAAAGCAGAAACTATTGCCAAAATATTTAATATTCCAACGTTAGCGGACGATTCTGGTTTAATTGTAGATGCTCTTGATGGTCGACCAGGTGTTTTTTCTGCCCGCTATGCAGGTGAAGGAAAAGATGACAATGCTAACCTGGAAAAAGTTTTAGAAGAGTTAGAAGATGTTAGTGAATCTAAACGAGGAGCTCGTTTTCATTGTTCGTTAGCATTAGCGATACCAGGAGAAGAAACGATTATTGTTGATGGTACATGCGAAGGGATTATTACAAAAGAACCTAGAGGTGAAGAGGGATTTGGCTATGATCCTATCATGTACATTCCTTCTCTAGGAAAAACGATGGCACAGCTTACAAAACAAGAGAAAAACAAGATAAGCCATCGAGCAAATGCACTAAATAAGTTACAAGAAAGACTAGCGAGTTCAGTATAAACTAGAAGGTCTTCGTATATTAAAAGTACGGTTACCTATTTTAAAAAGGAGAATTTTCATGAAGGTTTTAATTATTAGCGATAGTCATGGCCTACAAGAAGAACTTTTTCAAGTTTTTCAAAGGCATGAACAAGAAGTAGAAATTATTATCCATTGTGGAGATTCTGAACTACCTAAGAGATCATTTTCGGCTTATGAAAATCTTCTCATTGTTAAGGGAAACTGTGATTATGATCCTGAATTTAAAGATGAAATTCAGACAACTATTTCAGGGTTAAACATTTTCCTAGTTCATGGTCATATGCATAATGTTAAGACATCGGCAGTGAGGCTTTCATATCAAGCAGAAGAATTAGGTGCGAATCTCGTTTGTTTTGGTCATACGCATGTAGCTGTGACGTTTCAAGAAAATGGTGTACTCTATGTTAATCCAGGGAGTTTTCGTATGCCAAGAAAACGTTTTGAACGCAGTTATGCTATTGTGGAGTATGAAGGTAAGACAGCGACAGTTATGTATTATGACCATTTAGGTAATGAGATTTCGGACTTGAAAAGCAGCTTTATTTTAGTGTAGAATGAAGTTAAGCGGCTAATAAGAAAACTTTTTAGTCGCTTAACTATAAAAAAGTTGACATTTGGTTATTATAGTTGTATACTATATTTTGTCGTCACATTTTGTTGCTGGCTAGCAGAGGAAGAGACATGAATTTAATTTGTAACAATCAGAAATAACAATCAATATAAAGTGCGGGTGTAGTTTAATGGTAAAACCTCAGCCACGAGCGTTACATCTGTGAAACAACGGCGAGTTGTCTCGACGGATACGCTTCATGAATTAGCTAGCAGAGGAAGAGACATGAATTTAATTTGTAACAATCAGGAATAACAATTAATATAAAGTGCGGGTGTAGTTTAATGGTAAAACCTCAGCCTTCCAAGCTGATGTCGTGAGTTCGATTCTCATCACCCGCTCCAACTTGTCTCAGTAGCTCAGCTGGATAGAGCATGGCACTTCTAATGCCAGGGTCGGGAGTTCGAATCTCTCCTGGGACGCCATTTAATACATAATAGTAAGTATAAGCTTATCACAGCTTGTGCTTTTTTTATTTTACACCACAACGTTTAATAGAGAACATAAAAAAGGAATGCACACCACATCGGGTGGGTGTATTCCTTTTTTATATTTTTTTGATTTTAGTATTGTTCATGACTACTTGCACGACAAATTCTAAATTGTTTTTAATCGCATCATCTGAAAATTTGAATACCTTCCAACCGGTACTTCGTAAATAAAGTTCTTTTTGTTTAATAATCAGGCGAGACAAAATAGCCGACCGACGTTTAGGATACAAAAAGATTGCAACATTAAACTGTTCAAGTGCAATTGGAATTGAACAAGCCCCTAGTTTTACTGATGGAGTCGCGTAAACCCCATGATTAATTAACCCGTCATACAACCGTTTTTCGTCATCAGTAGTACACAAATGGCGCAAGTCTTTAACAGGAATAATCCCCTTTTTTCTGTTCTGTCTAAATCCAACAAAATAAAGTGTTAAGAAGATCATTGTTAAAAAAAGATATTCGAAGATTAAAAATGTCATTTTTATCACCTTTTAACATCATGGACAGGATATGAGTGAAATATTCAAATATTGTGCTTTTTTTAAAAGTTTAAAAAAAGTTCATAATTTTTTGCGAAAGCCTAATCCTTCTATTATCAATGGTGTAAGCGTATACAAGGGAATTGATTGTTCTAAATTATCTAATAATTACAAAAAAAGTGGTTGACCAGTATGTTTAAAGAGCGTATTATAATCCTCAAATACAAAAAACAAAAGCGGTAACACACACTTTTATTGTTAGAAAAAGTAACAATAAAAAAAGAAAATCAATCTACATTTTTATCTTAAAAAAACTTAAAATTCTAATAAATTTAACGTTGGTACTATGTTATAAGTAGTACACTATCTAAACTTGGTTTATAAGGCGTAGAAATTTCTATTGGATAACTAAATGACATGACTAGGAGATGTAGTGACTATGCGCAGTGATATGATAAAAAAAGGTGTTGACCGTGCACCACATCGAAGTTTGTTGAGAGCAACAGGTGTAAGCGAAGAAGATATGAATAAACCATTCATTGGTGTCTGTAATTCATATATCGATATCATTCCAGGTCACGTTCACTTAAATGAATTTGCTAAAGTTGTTAAGGCAGCAATTCGAGAAGCAGGCGGCGTGCCGTTTGAGTTTAATACAATTGGCGTTGATGATGGAATAGCAATGGGCCATATTGGGATGCGCTATTCATTACCATCAAGAGAAATTATTTGTGACTCTGCTGAGACAGTCATAAACGCCCACTGGTTTGATGGAGTATTTTATATTCCTAACTGTGACAAGATTACTCCAGGGATGTTAATGGCAGCAGTTAGAACAAATGTCCCTTCAGTGTTTGTAACAGGTGGTCCAATGGAGGCCGGTCGTACGAAAGATGGTAAAAGTCTTTCACTAGCTTCTGTATTTGAAGGTGTTGGCGCTTTTCAATCAGGAAAGATGTCTCGAGAAGAACTGTTAGAAATTGAATCATCAGCATGCCCAACATGTGGGTCATGTTCAGGGATGTTTACGGCAAATTCAATGAACTGTTTAATGGAAATGGTAGGAATGGCTTTACCAGGAAACGGTACAATTGTTGCAACCTCTGATGATCGTAAGAGATTAATTAAAGAGGCAGCCAAACATCTTATGAACTTAATTGAAAAAGATATTCGTCCAAGAGATATTATTACGAAAGAAGCTATTGATGATGCCTTTGCTTTAGATATGGCAATGGGTGGATCGACAAATACAGTTCTACACACATTAGCAATCGCTAATGAAGCTGAAATTGAATACGACTTAACGCGAATAAATGAAGTTGCCCAAAAGGTTCCTTACTTATCAAAAATAAGTCCTGCTTCAGATTACTCGATGCAAGATGTTCATGCAGCAGGTGGAGTAAGTGCCATTATTAAAGAGCTTTGCTCGATTGAAGGCGCTATTCACCCAGACCGAATTACAATTACAGGCAAGTCGTTATATGAAAATGTTAAAGATGCAGAAATTACAAACGACGAAGTCATACGTAGAAAAGATAATCCTTATAGCCCTGTTGGTGGTTTGTCGATATTATTTGGAAACATTGCCCCAGACGGTGGAGTGATTAAAGTTGGCGG
Source organism: Anaerobacillus isosaccharinicus (assembly GCF_001866075.3). Classification (GTDB taxonomy): domain Bacteria; phylum Bacillota; class Bacilli; order Bacillales; family Anaerobacillaceae; genus Anaerobacillus; species Anaerobacillus isosaccharinicus. Next base: position 2,881,474 of record NZ_CP063356.1, read on the forward strand.
TGTAGATCCTAGCATTCAAACATTTGATGGGAAAGCGATAGTTTTCAACTCACAGGATGAAGCATTAGAGGGAATAAATGATGGTTCTGTAAAGGAAGGTCATGTCGTAGTTATTAGATACGAAGGGCCAAAAGGTGGCCCAGGAATGCCTGAGATGTTAGCTCCTACCTCATCGATTATGGGGAGAGGACTAGGAACAAAAGTAGCTTTAATCACAGACGGAAGATTTTCCGGTGCATCAAGAGGAGTTTCGATCGGTCATATATCTCCTGAAGCTGCTGATGGTGGGCCAATTGCATTAGTAGAAAATGGTGACAGAATCGTGATTGATCTACCGAATCGAACCATCCATTTAGATGTATCTGAAGAAGTTTTAGCTAATCGTAAAGCTACTTGGGTAGAGCCTGAGCCTAAAGTGAAAAAAGGGTACTTAGCCCGTTACTCGAAGCTAGTCACATCTGCTAATACTGGTGGAGTCATGAAATATTAATCTTTGTAAATGAGTGAATTTCATAATTACCAAAAGTGAGCGATATCAAACTAAGAATATGGAATTATGAAATTCATTAAAATAGAGTTGGCTTTCGTTAACGAATGCGTTAAGCCAATTTTTCTAGCTATACACTTTCATACTATAAAACGTCGAAGAGGAAAAGTAGCATAAGGATCGGTATCTTCAGAGAGCCGTTATTGCTGAGAAGCGGTGGTACCCCTTGTTGTGAACTCACCTCCGAGTGTCAATATGAAAGGAATTTACTTCCTAGTAATATTGATCGAGTGATACCGTCACTCGTTATCAAAAATGAACGATGAATTCGTTCCTGAGGTGGTTATTGTTAAAATGGCCATGAAAAAGGGTGGTACCGTGGAAAGAAACCTTTTCACCCCTTACTAAAAAGCGTTGTGTGCGCTTATTTATGGGGGTGAGAAGGTTTTTTTAGTTGATAAGAATTGAATTTATACTTTCTTTTTAAAGAGTCGACTTTAGTGTTGTTGGAAAAAAAGATCAACTTGTAAGGGGGAAAAAAAATGAGCACCAAGTTGAGGAAAAATGAAGTTATTGCTAGTTTTGAAAAGAAAATGATGACAGGATCATCGATGTTGGTCGAAGCGTTAAAGGAAGAAAAAGTAGAGGTTATATTTGGGTACCCGGGTGGAGCGATTTTACCTACTTTTGACGAAATTTATAAAGATGGTATTCGACACATTTTAGCAAGACATGAACAAGGAGCGATCCACGCAGCAGAGGGCTATGCAAGAGTTTCTGGTAAACCAGGTGTTGTAGTTGTAACATCAGGCCCAGGTGCCACGAATGTTGTCACAGGTATTGCAGACGCAATGATGGACTCTCTCCCGCTAGTTGTTATTAGTGGGCAAGTTTCTACAGCTGTAATTGGTACAGATGCTTTTCAAGAGTCAGATGTGATTGGAATTACGATGCCAATTACAAAACATAATTATCAAGTAAGGGACGTCAATGAACTACCAAGAATTATTAAAGAGGCATTCCATATTGCCACTACCGGTAGACCTGGGCCAGTTTTAATCGATCTTCCTAAAGATGTTTCCCTTGAAACTGGGTTGTTTGATTACAGCAAAGAAGTTAACTTACCAGGTTATCAACCAACAATTATGCCAAATAAACTTCAAATCAGAAAGCTTGTTGAAGCTGTTAGTAGTGCAAAAAAGCCTGTGATGTTAGTAGGGGCTGGTGTATTACATGCAAAAGGCTCTAAGGAATTATTAGAATATGCCGAACAACAACAAATACCCATTGCAACCACGTTACTAGGTTTAGGTGCTTTTCCAGGAAACCACGAGTTATTTTTAGGAATGGCAGGTATGCATGGTACGTATGCGGCAAATATGGCTATCTATCAAAGTGATCTATTAATTAGTATGGGTAGTCGATTTGATGATCGGGTAACGGGAAATCTACAAAAGTTTGCTCCAAATGCTAAGGTTGCGCATATTGATATCGATCCAGCTGAGATCGGGAAAAATATTGAAACACAGATACCAATCGTTGCAGATGCGAAAGAAGCATTAAAAGAGTTAGTTGCTCAGAATGGTGTTAAAGGTCAAAACTCTGTTTGGAATGAAGATTTGAAGCAGCTTAAACAAGAATTCCCACTTTGGTTTACTGAAGATCCTACTGTCATTAAGCCTCAACAGCTTATTGAGCGTATATACGAAAAAACAAATGGAGAAGCGATTGTTACGACGGACGTAGGACAGCATCAAATGTGGACTGCACAGTTTTTTAAATTTAATAAACCAAATCGTTGGGTAACATCTGGCGGGTTAGGAACAATGGGCTTTGGTTTCCCAGCAGCGATTGGCGCACAGTTAGCAGAGCCAAATACTCCTGTTATTGCCTTTATGGGTGACGCTGGGTTCCAAATGACATTACAGGAATTATCCCTTCTTCAAGAATTGCGACTACCTGTAAAGCTTGTCATTGTAAATAATGCTTCTTTAGGAATGGTTCGTCAGTGGCAACAGTTATTTTTTGAAGAACGCTATTCTAACTCATTAGTTCCTGTTCAACCAGACTTTGTGAAGTTGGCAGAAGCATATGACATTAAGGGAATGAGAGTTGACAATGTAGCCGATTTGGACCGAGCGGTCGAAGAGATGCTTAATCATGATGGTCCAGTATTAGTAGATTTCCGCGTTGCCCAAAAGGAAAATGTGTATCCGATGGTTGCGCCTGGTGCTGGGTTACATGAAATGATTGGGGTGAAACCACAATGAAAAGAATTATAACGGCAACAGTAAATAACGTTTCAGGCGTTTTGAACCGAGTTACCGGAATGCTTGCACGAAGAAACTACAATATTGAAAGTATAACTGTTGGTCACACAGAAAACCCCGCAATCTCTAGGATGACATTTGTTCTAGTGGTTGATAACAAAAGAAGTATTGAACAAGTAATCAAACAATTAAACAAGCAAGTTGATGTTTTAAAAGTTTCAGATATTACCGATGAATCTATTATTTCCAGAGAGCTTGCTTTAATCAAAGTCTTTGCAACAGCCCAGCAGAGGGGGGAAATTGCGGCTGTAATTAATCCATTCCGAGCGGTTATTTTAGATGTTGGTAAAGAGACAATGACCGTACAAGTAACGGGAGATCAACAAAAAATTGAAGCATTAATCGATTTACTTCATCCTTATGGAATTAAGGAGTTAGCAAGAACTGGGATTACAGCCTTCAAACGAGGACACAAATTTTCTAATAATGAACATAGAATTTCATTTATTAACTAAATGTTTATTATTAATTTTTGCAATATTAAAGCAAGTTAATCAATTTTATCCATGTATAGTTTGTTAGTTTTTCTACGTAGCGAAGCTTTCATAACTCTACATTCTGCACTCTTAAACTATATAAACTATAAAACTTAATTCTAAGGAGATGTTGAGAAATGGCAAAGGTATATTATAACGGAGATGTTAATGAAACAGTATTACAAGGGAAAAAGGTAGCAGTAATTGGTTATGGGTCACAAGGTCATGCACATGCTTTAAACTTAAAAGAAAGCGGAGTCGATGTAGTAGTAGGTTTACGTAAGGGTGGTTCTTGGGATAAAGCTGTTGCAGATGGACATACGGTTTTACCTGTAAGTGAAGCGGCTGATGTGGCAGATCTAATTATGGTTCTTTTACCAGATGAATATCAACCGAGAATTTATAAAGAAGAAATTGAGCCAAATTTAACAGCAGGTAAAGCGTTAGTATTTGCCCATGGATTTAATGTTCATTTCAGTCAAATTGTTCCTCCTGCAAACGTTGATGTTTTTCTTGTTGCACCAAAAGGACCAGGTCATTTAGTACGTAGAACGTACACAGAAGGAGCTGGAGTACCTGGACTAATCGCTGTGTACCAAGATGCTACAGGTGAAGCTAAAGAGCTAGCTCTTGCTTATGCAAAACAAATTGGGGCAGCTCGTGCTGGAGTTTTAGAAACAACATTCCAAGAAGAAACAGAAACAGATCTTTTCGGGGAACAGGCAGTTCTTTGTGGTGGAACATCAGCACTAGTAAAGGCTGGTTTTGAAACATTAGTTGAAGCGGGTTACCAACCAGAAGTTGCTTATTTTGAGTGTTTACATGAGTTAAAACTAATTGTTGACCTTATGTATGAAAGTGGTTTAGAAGGAATGCGTTATTCAATCTCTGACACAGCTCAGTGGGGCGATTTTGTATCAGGTCCACGAATTGTTACTGATCAGACTAAGCAAGCAATGAAAGATATTTTATCTGACATTCAAACAGGTAAATTTGCAAAAGGCTGGATTTTAGAAAACCAAGCAAATCGTCCTGAATTTAACGCAATCAATGCTAGAGAAAAGCAGCACCCAATTGAGGTAGTTGGAAGAGAACTTAGAGAGATGATGCCATTTGTAAAGGCAAAGTCTAAAGGTGTGGTGACAAGTGCGAAAAATTAATGTCTTTGATACGACATTAAGAGACGGTGAACAATCCGCTGGTGTAAATTTGAATTTTGAAGAAAAGCTTGAAATTGCAAGACAATTAGAGCGATTAAATGTAGATATAATTGAAGCGGGATTTCCCGCTTCATCCCCTGGTGATTTTCGTTCAGTAAAAGCCATTGCTGATACGATTAGAGGCTGCTCTATTACAGGATTATCTCGTTCCGTTCAAAAAGACATTGATACAACCTGGGAAGCGTTAAAAGGTGGAGTAGAACCGAGGCTACATGTTTTTATCGCGACCTCTCCCATTCATATGACATATAAATTAAAGAAAACGCCTGATGAAGTCATCGAAACAGCTGTTCAGTCTGTCCGTTATGCGGCTAAGTTTTTCCCCCATATTCAATGGTCAGCTGAAGATGCGTGCCGATCTGATTTGAATTTTTTAGTGAAGATTATTGAGCAAGTCATTGATGCTGGAGCGTCAGTTATTAACATCCCTGATACGGTTGGATACATCACACCTCATGAAATCGGTCACGTTTTCTCTTACTTAAAAGAAAATGTCCGTAATATTGATCGTGCTATTCTATCAACCCATTGCCATGATGATCTTGGGATGGCAGTAGCAAACTCTCTATCTGCTATTGAACATGGGGCAGGTCAAGTTGAATGTACGATTAATGGAATTGGTGAGCGTGCTGGGAATGCTTCACTAGAAGAAATCGCTGTAGCCTTAAAAATTCGTGGCGATTACTACAATGCAGAAACCCGCTTGATATTGAATGAGATTAAGAGAACAAGCTCACTTGTAAGTAAACTTACAGGGATGGTCGTTCCAAATAATAAAGCGGTTGTCGGAGCTAATGCGTTCGCTCATGAATCGGGTATCCACCAAGACGGTGTACTAAAAGAAAAATCAACCTATGAAATTATTACGCCAGAGCTTGTTGGTGTATCTTCAAATAGAATGGTGTTAGGAAAGCATTCAGGCCGACATGCCTTTAAAGAAAAAATTAAAGAACTTGGTTATAGCGTGAGTGAAGAAGAGTTAAATCGCCTTTTTGTTGCCTTTAAAGATTTAGCTGATAAAAAGAAAGAGGTTACAGAAGACGATATTTTTGCCATTCTTACTGAAGAACGGGTTGCGACAAGTGTTGCTTATTATAAAGTTCAACAATTACAAGTGAACTATGGTACGAATAACATACCAACAGCGACAATAACGATGACTACACCGGATGGTACTGAATTACAAGAAGCTGCAACAGGTTCAGGAAGTGTTGAAGCAATTTACAATACTTTAGAACGAATGATCGACTCGAAAGTTTTGTTACTAGATTACCGAATTCAATCAGTAAGTGGCGGTAGAGATGCCTTAGCCGAAGTTTATGTAAAAATTAGATTTGAAGAAGTTGAAACAAGTGGTCGGGGTACTGCTCATGACGTTTTAGAGGCATCTGCAAAAGCTTACATTAATGCAATTAACCGCATTTTAAATCGTAAATCGAAGGAAGAGGAATTATCTGAAACAGTTAAAATTTAGAAAAAACTAAAGTTTAGTAGGGATAATTTTTTTGATTTCTCAATAAGAGGTTTGCAAAAAAGGGGGAAAGAGCGGATATGAATAAAGTAATTACGGTAATTCCTGGTGATGGAATTGGACCAGAAGTTATCAAATCAGCTATTCAAGTGCTAGATACGGTTGCTGAAAAGTTTAAACACCAGTTTACGTATCAATATGCTAAATTAGGCGGAATCGCTATTGATGAAGAGGGAACACCTCTGCCACAAAGTACAATTGACCTTTGTAAAAGTAGTGACGGCGTTCTATTAGGCGCCGTTGGGGGACCAAAGTGGGATACACTACCAGGACATATGCGACCGGAGAAAGGTTTGCTAGGTATTCGTAAAGCATTACAACTATACGCAAACTTACGTCCAGTTACAGCTCATAATAGTTTACTTGATGCTTCAACTTTGAAAAGAGAAGTAGTTGAAGGTGTTGATTTAATGATTGTTCGTGAGTTGACAGGTGGGCTCTATTTTGGCCAACCTCAAGAACGTCGCCAAGAGGTAGATGGTGAAGCAGTAGTTGACACCCTCTATTATAAAAGATCTGAGATTGAAAGAATTGTGAAGCAAGCCTTCGAGCTAGCACGTCTTCGTAGCAAAAAAGTTACGTCAGTTGATAAAGCAAATGTACTTGAGTCAAGTAGGTTATGGAGGGAGGTAGCAGAAGAAGTAGGCGCTAACTATCCTGATGTAAAGTTAGAGCATATGCTTGTTGATAATGCAGCTATGCAGCTAATTCGTAACCCAAAGCAATTTGATGTTGTCGTAACAGAGAATATGTTTGGTGACATTTTAAGTGACGAAGCATCAATGCTTACTGGCTCTTTAGGGATGTTACCATCTGCAAGTATTGGTGGCGAGGGCCCTGGCCTTTACGAACCAATTCATGGCTCAGCACCTGATATCGCTGGTCAAAACAAAGCCAATCCTTTAGCGACAATTCTCTCTGTAGCCATGATGTTACGCTACTCGTTCAATATGAGTGAAGAAGCAGATGCGATTGAACAAGCCGTTACAAATGTTCTTGAAGCTGGCTTCCGTACAGGAGACATCGCAGAAAAAGACGACAAAATCCTAAATACCGAAGAAATGACAGAAAAAGTAATCGAAAATATTCAGTTGGCAGTAACAAATTAAATGCAGAATTCAGAATGTAGAATTAAGAATTATTTTGGTGGAACAGCTTCGAAGTTTACCTTTAAAATTCTACATTTTACATTCTACATTAGAAATAGGAGGGATCTGGATGACTAAGAAAACAATTATCGAAAAAATCTGGGAAAAGCATACGGTTGTTGATGAACCTGGTAAGCCGAACCTTTTATATATTGATCTTCATATGGTCCACGAAGTAACTTCCCCTCAAGCATTTGAGGGATTACGTTTAAAAGGAAGAAAAGTTCGCCGTCCTGATCTTTCATTTGCCACAATGGATCATAACGTACCTACAGTAGATCGATATACAATTACTGATGAAATTGCTAAGAAACAGATGGATACTTTATCAGAAAACTGCCGCGAGTTTGGTATTAAGATTGCAGATTTGAATAGCCCTGATAATGGGATTGTTCATGTTATTGGTCCGGAGCTTGGTCTAACTCAACCTGGTAAAACCATTGTCTGTGGTGACAGTCATACATCAACACATGGAGCTTTTGGGGCATTAGCATTTGGGATCGGTACAAGTGAGGTAGAACATGTCTTAAGTACGCAAACGCTATGGCAAACAAAGCCAAAAACATTACAAGTTCACGTAAAAGGTGCCTTACCGCTTGGGGTTACAGCAAAAGACGTAATTTTAGCGATCATTGCAAAATTCGGTGTGAACTTTGGAACTGGTTCTGTTATTGAATTTACAGGAGAAGCAATTCGAAATATGACGATGGAAGAACGAATGACCATCTGTAATATGAGTATTGAAGCTGGAGCGAAAGCTGGATTAATTGCTCCGGATGAAGTTACATTTGAATACTTAGAAGGAAAAGAGTTTGCCCCTAAAGGAGAAGAGTTTAAAAAAGCAGTTGCCAAGTGGAAAGAGCTAGTAACTGATGATGGGGCTGAGTACGACCAAACTGTTGAGATCGAAGCAAGTGAAATTGAACCTCAAGTTACATGGGGAACGAACCCTTCCCAAGGGGTCGGAATAAACGGCTTTGTACCTAATCCAGCAGACGCAATAAATTCAGCTGATAAAAAGGCGATTGAACAAGGTCTTGAATATATGGGTCTTACTCCTGGTTTTTCAATGAAAGACGTAGAAGTTCAGCATGTTTTTATAGGATCATGTACAAATTCACGCATGAGTGATTTAAGAGCGGCTGCTAGTGTTGCTAAAGGAAGAAAAGTTGCCCCAGGTGTTAGAGCAATGGTTGTTCCGGGTTCACAAAAAATAAAGTTACAAGCAGAAGCGGAAGGTTTGGATCAAATCTTTTTAGAAGCAGGTTTTGAGTGGCGTGAATCTGGTTGTAGTATGTGTTTAAGTATGAACCCTGACTTCGTTCCTGAAGGCGAACGTTGCGCATCTACTTCAAACCGAAACTTTGAAGGAAGACAAGGAAAAGGCGCTAGAACGCACCTTGTTAGTCCGGCAATGGCAGCTGCTGCAGCTATTGCAGGGAAATTTGTTGATGTTCGTACTTTTTCAGAGGCAACTGTTTAATCGATATACAAGGATGAAAGGAGCAATAGAAATGGCTGGTATTGTAATTCATAAAGGAAATGTAGCTGCACTTAATCGCGTAAATGTAGATACTGATCAAATTATTCCGAAACAATTTTTAAAAAGAATTGAACGTACTGGATTTGGTCAATTTTTATTTTTCGATTGGCGCTTTAATTCAGATGGAACAGATAATTTAAATTTCGAGCTAAATCAACCTCATAATAATGAAGCAACTATTTTGGTTGCAAACCATAATTTCGGCTGTGGCTCGTCAAGAGAGCATGCGCCATGGGCACTACAAGATTATGGATTTCAAGTGATCATTGCGCCTAGCTTTGCAGATATTTTTTATAACAATTGTGTAAAAAATGGTATTTTAGCGATCAAGCTTAGCGAAGATGAAGTTGAACTATTATTAGAAAAAGCTGATAAAGGTGTTTATGAGTTAATTGTTGATCTTAAACAACAAACGGTTAAAGATGATAAAGGATTTTCTGCAAGTTTCACGATCGACCAGTATTGGAAAGAAATGTTGATGAATGGTTGGGATGAAGTTTCCTTAACATTAAATTATGAAACGGAAATCGCGAATTACGAAAAAGTAAACGCATAGTAGGGAGAGGGGCTGAGTCGTTTGAACAGCCCCTTTTGTATTTAAAAATCCTATCTCTGTGGTACTTTGACAACCCAAAAGGCTAAAATAGAAAACACTCTTTCATGATAGTTGTGTTTCGTTGTATTTCAATTTTTATAGTGATACACTGATAAGAAACCAAGCTTAAGAGTGGAGCGATTGTTTCATGAATGAGGAGCAGAAAAAACTACAAGAAAATGTCGTTTTATTTCCAGGGGTTGTGGAAAAGCTTGTGGGGAAAGGGATGGAAGCGTTAAAAGAAAAAAAGTTTTCAGATGCACTTTCCTTTTTTGAACAAGCACTAGAAATAGACCCAGACCACCCACAAGGAAGATTCGGTGTTGCTTTGAGCCTTATAGAACAAAGTAGATTGGATGAAGCCAAAGCCGTTACTGAGAAGATGCTTAAAGAGGATATCGGTAGCTACTATGACATTCTTCAAGTTCATATTTCTTTATTAGTTCAATTAGGACAATATGATGATGTTGTGGCAATGCTAGAAGGAATTATGGGAGAAGAAAAATTACCAGCAAATTTAGCTGAATCATTCTATCATCTTTTGCATTTTAGTAGGCAAATGGTAGACGATGGTCCACTTATTGATGTAACAGAAGAAATTCAAGTTCCTCCAGAAGATTTAGTACATATGTTAAACACAGGGGTACCTGAAAAGCAATGGTTAGCGATACAAATGCTTGGAAAATTGCCTGGTCAAGTTTTTTTTGAGGCAATTACACAATTTCTAAAAACCGAAGAGCATGACCCTGTCTTGAAAAGTATGGTATTACAACTGCTTAAGGAAAAAAACATAGAAGAAAAAGTAGAAATACATAAGTTCGGTAAAATCATTATTAAGAATGTTTCAGACTTAGAAAATGTCTTTCATGAAAAATTCGGTAAAGATACGTTGGTACTTGTATCTGAACACCTTGAAAGTGAGAACCCTAGTTTATATGAAATGATTAGCCATGTTTGGTGGCATTATCTATTTGCACTTTACCCTATCTCACCTGAACCACTTAACACGAAACTTTGGGCTGCAGCGATACATAAAATAGGTGGAGAAATGACAGGAATGGATATAGATGAATTGCAAATTGCAAAGCAATATCATGTGGATTTAGAAGAAATGCTTCAATGTTCTTTGAAAATCATGGAAATAGAACAAGGAGCTTTTAAAGGATAGTCTAAAGTGTAGAGTTTAGAGTTATTTAAGTATTGCTTCTTGGCAATTGCTAAACACTTTACCTTTTACACTCTAAACTAAATTCTGACAGTTGAAATGATAATGCGGTATGTTATAATAGAATGGTTGTAAAAGGTGGAATATCATATATATTTTTGTGCTTTATGGAAATTTGACATTAAAGACTTGTTAAACAAATTAAAGTACGGGAGAATTTGGGCTTTCACTATTAATAGGGACAAGCGCTAAGTTTTCTAGGACAAAACAACAAATACTTAATGAATGAAAATGTTGGAGGGAAAGAATAAATGACAGCAAAATGGGAAAAGTTAGAAGGTAACCAAGGCGTACTTACAATTGAAGTTGAAGCCGCACAAGTTGATGAAGCATTAAACCAAGCTTTCAAAAAAGTAGTAGGAAAAGTTAATGTACCTGGATTCCGTAAAGGGAAAATTCCGCGTGCAATGTTCGAACAACGCTTTGGTGTTGAATCTTTGTATCAAGATGCATTAGACATCTTATTACCAACTGCATATGCAGCTGCAATTACAGAAACTAAAATTGAGCCTGTAGATCGTCCTGATATTGACGTTGAGCAAATGGGAAAAGGGCAAAATTTAATTGTTAAAGCTACAGTAACTGTAAAACCAGAAGTACAACTTGGTGATTATAAAGGTTTAGAAGTTGAAGAAATGGAAACAACTGTAACAGACGAAGATGTTGAATTAGAGTTAAAACGTCTTCAAGAAAAGCATGCTGAATTAACTGTTGTTGAAGAAGGAACAGTTGAGAATGGCGATACAGTAGTTATCGACTTCGAAGGATTCGTTGATGGTGTTGCTTTTGAAGGTGGAAAAGGTGAAAACTATTCATTAGAAATCGGATCAGGTTCTTTCATCCCTGGATTTGAAGAGCAATTGATCGGTGTGAAATCTGGAGAAATGAAGGATGTTGAAGTTAGTTTCCCAGAAGAGTATCATGCTCCTGACCTTGCAGGTAAACCAGCTGTATTCAAAGTAACAGCTCATGATATTAAACGTAAGCAACTTCCTGAGTTAGATGATGAGTTTGCAAAAGATGTGAACGAAGAAGTTGAAACTTTAGAAGCTTTAAAAGCTGATATTAAAGAAAAAATGATCCAAGACAAAACAACTGAAGCTGACCACAATAAGCGTGATACTTTAGTTGAAAAAGCTGCTGAAAATGCTACAATTGACCTTCCTGAATCAATGATCGCTACAGAAGTTGATCGCATGATGGAAGAATTTGGCCAACGTCTTCAATCACAGGGCTTAAGCCTTGAAATGTATTACCAATTTTCTGGTGGAGACGAAAATGGTATGCGTGAGCAATTTAAAGGAGATGCTGAAAAGAGAGTTCGTATTAACCTAACTCTTGAAGCTATTGCAGAAGTTGAAAATCTTGAAGTTTCTGAAGAAGAAGTTAATGCAGAACTTGAGAAGATGGCAGAACTTTATAAGCGTTCTGTAGACGAGCTAAAACAAATTTTAGCAATGCAAGGCGGCATCGATGCTTTAAAAGGTGACTTAAAAGTACGTAAAGCAGTAGATTTCCTTGTTGAAAATAGCAAAGTAGTTGCTTAATTAGAAAATTTAGTAACGCCTTGCTTAGCACCGATAAGCTATTTTTCTGACAGGTTAACTGACCTCGGGGCTAAGTACTTGAGTGGACGATTTCTAATTATAGAAAACTTATACTTTTTTATCTTTTAAATAAAAACAAGGCGCGATATTATCGTGCCTTGTTTTATACTAAAAAGATTGTAAAATTTTGGCGTGTAACTACTATATAAGTTTTTGCTATACATATTAGAGCTAGGGGAAAACTTCTGTATAAAAAGAGGGAAAAAGGAGGTAATAGTTGAACTAAGTACATATACTTTTTTTATATCATTTTGTGATGGAGTATTTTCCTTTGTTAAACAGTAAAAATATAAAATGAAAAAAATCATGTTTTGGTTTTAAAAGTAAGTAATAAACATAAGTTTAGAAATACATATTTGTCCTAAACTACAGGTGCTTCTATTAACGCTTTTTGCATAAGATATGTTAAAATTCAATACATAGAAAAAAATTAACGACCAATTTTAGTAAACATATTTTTATACTTTAGCTATTATCCTTGGATAATTGATTAAAGTACGAGAAAAGCTTAGGCTTAAAAATAATGGAGCAAGCCAAGTTCTTCGAAAATTGTGAAGATATAGAACTAACTTTGAGGGGTGAAATTATTATGTTTAAATTTAATGATGAAAAGGGTCAGCTAAAGTGTTCTTTTTGTGGAAAAACTCAAGATCAAGTGAGAAAACTTGTCGCCGGGCCAGGCGTCTATATATGTGATGAGTGTATCGAATTATGTACTGAGATTGTTGAAGAAGAACTAGGGACAGAAGAAGAAGTTGATTTTCAAGATGTTCCAAAACCTAAAGAAATAAGAGAGATTTTAGATGATTATGTAATCGGCCAAGAGCAAGCGAAGAAAACGTTATCTGTAGCCGTTTATAATCATTATAAGCGTATCAACTCAGGCCAAAAAGGTGATGATGTTGAGCTTTCAAAAAGTAATATTTGTATGATTGGGCCTACAGGAAGTGGTAAAACACTTTTAGCTCAAACAATGGCTCGAATTTTAAATGTACCGTTTGCGATTGCTGATGCTACAAGCTTGACTGAAGCCGGTTATGTTGGTGAAGACGTTGAGAATATTCTTTTAAAACTAATCCAAGCTGCTGATTATGATGTTGAAAAAGCTGAAAAGGGCATTATTTATATCGATGAAATCGATAAAGTTGCTCGTAAATCAGAAAATCCTTCGATCACTCGTGACGTTTCTGGTGAAGGTGTTCAACAAGCTTTACTTAAAATTCTTGAAGGTACTACAGCGAGTGTGCCTCCTCAAGGGGGAAGAAAGCATCCGCACCAAGAATTTATTCAAATTGATACAACAAACATCCTCTTTATTTGTGGAGGGGCATTCGATGGTATCGAGTCAATTATTAAACGCCGTCTAGGAAAAAAAGTAATTGGTTTTGGTTCAGAAGGAAAACAAGAAGACTTAAAGCCAGGCGAATACTTAGCAAAGGTATTACCAGAAGATTTACTACGCTTTGGTCTTATTCCGGAGTTCATCGGACGTCTTCCAGTTATCTCGAGCTTAGAGCCGCTTGATGAGTCAGCATTAATTGAGATTTTGACTAAGCCAAAAAATGCGTTGGTCAAACAATACGAAAAGCTTTTAGAGCTTGATGATGTTGAGTTAACCTTTACAGAAGACTCATTAGTAGAGGTGGCTAAACAAGCCATCGAACGTAAAACTGGTGCTCGTGGATTGCGTTCAATCATTGAAGGTATTATGTTGGACGTTATGTTTGAATTACCTTCACGTGATGATATTGCTAAATGTAAAATAACTCCTGAAGTAGTAACAGAAAAGGCTTCACCTATACTAGAAACGAAAGACGGCCAAGTTGTTCAACAACCAGTGCCAAAAGAGAGTGCTTAAATAAAGTGAGCTAGCGATCTAAAGTCGCTAGCTCATTTTTTTGGCTACAGAATACTACTCGAAAACTCTCTATTTTCACTTAATAACAATTATTCCCTTCTCACATTTTGAAGATTACTCCATTCATTACCGGAGATACTAAAAGGCATAGATCTTGAAAATATGTAGGAGGTTACTTCATGAATTGGACAGGAATTGCATTGTTAATCCAACTATTTTTTGGGATAATCATTGGTCTTTATTTTTGGAATCTGTTAAAGGGCCAAAGAACACAACGGGTTTCAGTCGATAAAGAATCAAAGAAAGAGTTAGAGCAGTTAAGAAGAATGAGGGCAATTAAGTTAAGTGAACCTCTCTCTGAAAAAGTCCGTCCCACAAATTTTGATGAAATCGTTGGGCAAGAAGATGGTATTCGTTCATTAAAGGCAGCTTTATGTGGACCGAATCCACAGCACATCATTATTTATGGCCCCCCTGGTGTTGGTAAAACAGCAGCAGCTAGGTTAGTTTTAGAAGAAGCCAAGAAAAACTCATCTTCCCCATTTCGATCTTCTAGCGTTTTTATCGAATTAGATGGTACAACTGCTCGTTTTGATGAGAGAGGAATTGCTGACCCGTTAATTGGTTCGGTTCACGATCCAATTTATCAAGGGGCAGGAGCTATGGGGCAAGCGGGTATTCCTCAACCAAAACCAGGAGCAGTAACAAAGGCACATGGCGGCGTATTGTTTATTGATGAAATAGGTGAGCTTCACCCAATTCAATTTAACAAGTTATTAAAAGTACTTGAAGATCGCAAAGTATTTTTAGAAAGTGCTTACTATAGTGAAGAAAATACACAAATTCCACACCATATTCATGACATTTTTAAAAATGGTTTACCAGCAGACTTTCGATTAATTGGAGCAACAACTAGAACACCAGCTGAAATTCCACCTGCGATTCGTTCTCGTTGCTTAGAAGTTTATTTCAGGGCATTAAAACCAGCTGAGATTATTAAAGTCGCTAAAAAAGCTGTTGAAAAAATTAATTTTGAAATTGAAGAAGGGGTGCTTGAACTTATTTCTAGATACGCGACGAATGGTCGTGAAGCAGTAAACATTGTTCAAATATCCTCAGGTGTAGCTACATCAGAGAATAGAGAGCTAATTAAGGTTTCTGATGTAGAATGGGTCATCCACTCAAGCCAACGCTCACCTCGTCCTGAAAAGAACATTCATAATCAACCACAAGTTGGTTTAGTAAATGGCCTTGCTGTATATGGACCGAACTTAGGAGCAATTATCGAAATTGAAGTTACTGCCTATGAAAACAAGGGTAAAGGTAGTATAAACATTACAGGGATAGCTGAAGAAGAAAGTACAGGAAATCAAAGTCGTTCTATTAAAAGAAAAAGTATGGCTAAAGGCTCTGTTGAGAACGTAGTCACAGTTCTGAAACAAATGGGCGTTCCAACTGAAGACTTTGATATTCATGTAAACTTCCCAGGGGGGACACCTATTGACGGTCCTTCAGCCGGTATATCAATGGCAACAGCTATTTATTCAGCGATCCACGATATAAAAGTAGATAATTCATTAGCAATGACAGGGGAATTAAGTATTCATGGTTCAGTAAAACCAATTGGTGGTGTTGTTGCTAAGGTAGAAGCAGCAAAACAAGCGGGTGCGAAACGAGTAATCATCCCAAAAGAAAATTATCAATCGATTTTTGAAGGGGAAACAGATATTGAGGTAATTGCGGTACGAACTCTTCAAGAAGTATTTGATCTATCTTATGTTTATGAAGAAACAGTGAC
The DNA here is from genome assembly GCF_001866075.3 of Anaerobacillus isosaccharinicus. Taxonomy (GTDB): domain Bacteria; phylum Bacillota; class Bacilli; order Bacillales; family Anaerobacillaceae; genus Anaerobacillus; species Anaerobacillus isosaccharinicus. Next base: position 2,897,292 of record NZ_CP063356.1, read on the forward strand.
AGAAGAGGAAGTCATCCCAGCAAGTGCCTTAGGCGGCATCATCAACGAACCAACACCAATTTAATAAATGAAAAAGGGACTATTATGGTCCCTTTTCTTAAATCGGCTAAAATTAAAACCTTCGCTTCTGTAAGAAATTGCGGAGTGCCGAGTTATTCTAGTCTTTTGATTAAATTAGTTATATTAGACAAAGATGGTACGATAGGATAAAATTGTACAATATTAACGTTATTACATTTCTAATACTTCATTCGATTAAACAATGACAACAAAGAAAAAACATAGATAGGGCTTTATATTTTATTTTAGGAAACGAATTATAGGAAAAACTAACAGTAATAGTTAAGTTAAAGATAACGTCTTTAAAAAGGGATGTTATATGGAGGTGTATACATATGGAGAAAGAGACAATTGTAATCCCGCTTTTACCATTAAGAGGTATTCTTGTTTATCCAACAATGGTATTGCATTTAGATGTTGGACGTAATAAGTCTGTTCAAGCTTTAGAGCATGTTATGGTAAATGACCATAATATATTACTTGCTACACAACGAGAAATTGCAATAGATGAGCCAACAGAGAATGAGATTTATACCATTGGGACGCTAGCAAAAGTAAAACAAATGTTAAAGCTCCCAAATGGGACTATTCGCGTTTTAGTTGAAGGGTTACAACGAGCGAGAGTAGAAAACTTCATCGAAAACGAAGAATTTTTTGAAGTAGAAATCACATTGATTGATGATGAAACTACTGGAGATGCTGAAGAACAAGCGTTAATGAGAAATGTATTACTTCAATTCGATCAATACATTAAGCTTTCAAAGAAAATATCTGCCGAGACATTAGCGTCTGTAGCTGATATTATTGAACCAGGCCGTTTAGCCGATGTCGTAGCTTCTCATCTACCATTAAAAATTGTCCAAAAACAAGAAATTTTAGAGACAATTTCGGTTAAGGATCGTTTAGGAAAAATCATTGAGACGTTAAATAACGAAAAAGAAGTATTAGGTCTCGAAAAGAAAATTGGCCAACGTGTCAAAAAATCAATGGAGCGTACGCAAAAGGAATACTACTTACGCGAGCAAATGAAAGCCATCCAAAAAGAGCTTGGCGATAAGGAAGGCAAAGAAGGTGAAATTGAGTCTTTTAAAGAGCGAATTGAACAAGCTCAAATGCCAGAAGCTATTGAAGAAAAGGCTTTAAAAGAACTTGACCGTTATGAAAAGATGCCAGCTACCTCTGCTGAGAGTTCGGTTATTCGTAACTATTTAGAATGGTTGATTAATCTTCCATGGTATAAAGAAACAAAAGATGTTTTAGACATTAACCGCACAGAAACCATTTTAAATGAAGATCATTATGGTCTTGAAAAAGTAAAGGAACGTGTCCTTGAATATTTAGCAGTGCAACAATTAACAAAACAATTAAAAGGCCCAATCCTTTGCTTAGCAGGGCCTCCAGGAGTGGGGAAAACGTCATTAGCTAGATCCATTGCCCGTTCTTTAGATCGTAACTTCGTTCGTATTTCTTTAGGTGGTGTTCGCGATGAAGCGGAAATTCGTGGTCACCGTCGTACGTATGTCGGAGCAATGCCAGGACGTGTAATTCAAGGAATGAAAAAAGCTGGCACGATTAATCCAGTATTTCTACTGGACGAAATTGATAAAATGGCGAATGACTTCCGCGGTGATCCATCATCTGCGCTGTTAGAAGTCTTAGATCCTGAACAAAACAATACGTTTAGTGATCACTTTATCGAAGAAGCTTATGATTTATCCAAGGTTATGTTTATTACTACGGCTAATAATATCGGGACGATTCCTGGACCATTATTAGATCGTATGGAGATCATTCATATTCCAGGATATACAGAGGTTGAAAAGCTCCATATCTCTAAGGATTATTTACTGCCTAAGCAGATTAGGGATCATGGCCTTGATAAAGGAAAACTTCAGGTTAAAGATGATGCGATGATTAAAGTTATTCGATATTATACAAGAGAAGCCGGTGTACGTAGTTTAGAGCGCCAGATGGCTACTCTTTGTCGTAAAGCAGCGAAAATCATTGTATCAAATGAGAAGAAGCGTGTAATTGTTACGCCAAACACTGTTGAACAAATGTTAGGCAAACCAAAAGTTCGTTATGGAATTGCTGAAGAAGAAGATCAAGTTGGTGCTGCAACTGGACTTGCGTATACAACAGCAGGTGGTGATACACTTTCAATTGAAGTGTCGCTAGCTCCTGGTAAAGGAAAACTTACGTTAACTGGTAAGCTTGGTGATGTCATGAAAGAATCAGCACAAGCAGCATTTTCTTATATTCGTTCAAGGTCAGCTGAACTAAATATTGATCCAACGTTTAATGAGACAAATGATATTCATATTCACGTTCCAGAGGGTGCTACCCCAAAAGATGGGCCATCGGCAGGGATTACCATGGCAACAGCCTTAATTTCCGCTTTAACTGGCCGTGCAGTTCGTAAAGAAGTAGGAATGACAGGAGAAATTACTTTACGAGGTCGGGTTTTACCGATTGGTGGCTTAAAAGAAAAATCAATGAGCGCCCATCGAGCAGGCTTAAAAATCATTATTCTTCCAAAAGACAATGAGAAGGATATTGACGATATACCAGAAAGTGTTCGTAAAGATTTAACGTTTATACCAGTTTCACATTTAGATGAAGTATTGAAACATGCTTTAGTAGGAGAGAAGAAATGAAAGTAACACAATCAGATATAGTAATAAGTGCAGTAAAACCGGAGCAATATCCAAATACAAGATTTCCAGAGGTTGCCCTTGCTGGCCGTTCTAATGTAGGTAAATCATCGTTTATTAACAAGATGATTAATCGTAAAAATTTAGCAAGAACCTCATCAAAACCAGGTAAGACCCAAACGTTAAATTTTTATGTAATAAATGAAATGATGTATTTCGTTGACGTCCCGGGTTATGGATTTGCCAAAGTTCCTAAGAGTGAAAGAGACGCTTGGGGCAGAATGATTGAAACATACGTTACAACACGAGATACATTAAAAGCGATTATTTTACTCGTAGATATTCGCCATGATCCTTCAAAGGATGATATTGCAATGTATGAGTGGTTAAAACACATGGGTAAACCAGTAATTATCATTGCAACAAAGGCTGATAAAATTCCAAAAGGAAAATGGCCAAAGCATGAAAAAGTAATTAAAGAAAAGTTAAACAAAGATCCAAACGATCCAATTGTTATTTTTTCATCTGAAACAGCTATGGGAAAAGAAAAAGCGTGGAGTACAATTGAATCGTACTTATTTCGAAAAGATGAAATTAAAGAAGAAATCAATGAAGAAATCAAAGAAGAACCTAAAGATGAAGATCTTTAGGTTCTTTTTCTTAGTTTTCATAAAGAGTAATCGTTATCACATTAGAGTTTTCCTTGTAGGCTTCAAAAGCGATTGTATATTCTCCTATTTCATATAAATAGATAATCGTATCATCTAATTCGGAATATTGAATTGAGGTAGGTTCGCCAAGTTCTTTTTGTACGTCTTGTAACTCAGTTTTAATTCGATTACCCGGCATTTCGATAGCAACCACACGGTTATCTTCTCCAATAAGAAAAGCAATATCGTTGTAAAAATAATAAATAGCTCCATAATACCAATCCGTAACGGTAGGAGGACCAAGACTTGCTTCAACCTCATGACTACTCATTCCGATTGTAATTGGTGAACTAGGCATTTGACCTAAATGACCAACTTCTAAAAAATTTTCACTTAACTGTAAATCATGATAACTTAGATAAAATGAATCAATGTCTTCCCATAAATTCAAGTAAAAATGTCCTGCCTCTAGTCCATGTTTCATATGAACATCATTAAAGGCAGTATGATCAATGATTTCAATTGATCCATTTTCTTTTACCCACGTATAAAAATTGATACATATTTGATTCTCTATTACTTCCTCAAATACCCCTTGAAAAACACCATTCTTGATCTCTTTAACTTTTTTTAGGCTTTCTAGTCTTGAATAGATTGGTTCTACTTGGGTTTCTAAACTGTAATCTACTGGTGGAATGTCGTTCAATTCTTCGGCACTAATAAGCGTTACCTCAGTATGGAGGGTTTCAATCGCTTCCTCATTCATAATCTTTTGTTCATGACCGTTAGTCTCAGTGACACCACATCCAATTAAAAATAATAAGAAAAAGTACGTGACTAATCGTTTCATAACCGGCTCCTTTTCAAACGTTTCTAATTAGCTATGTTCGTGACAGGAAAAAGAAAACCCTATTAAAAATTGGAAAAACTTTCCGACTAATTGTTATCTAAATTTACATCTTCATTAAGAAGGAACTAGAATTTTAGAAGATCATCTCTATTTTTTGCGAAACAGGGAGATAATGATGCACGATGCTGTTGAAAAAGGATGTAGAATGTAGAATGTAGAATGTAGAATGTAGAATGTAGAATGTAGAATGTAGAATTGAAAGACCTTTGTGAAATATTCACAAAGGTCTTTCATCATAATTCAAATTATTTTTTAAAGAATAATAGATAAATTCCGGCGCCTATTAGCGCTACTGGCCAGAAATTTTCTACATAAGTAAATAACGAACCGAATAAGTCAATGAATTCTATGTACATGAATGAAACTAATGAAACTATTAATAATATTACTCCAGGGATTAACCCATCTTTTTTTGTTTTGCTATAGCGAAAAAGAAAGGCAACACCAATAATGATAGTAAACATAGCCCAATGATCAGGCCAAAAAGAAAATAGTTGTAGCCCGTGGAAGTGAATTCCTAAGCCAACTAATAAAATGCCTGTAAAAATAGAGTGATAGTCTTTTCCGATATAAGCTTGAAATAAAAAAGCCAAACCGATAATTAGCAAGATCGACGGCCACGTAAAAATATAGTTAATGTAAGGTATATTATAGTTTTGTAATAGAAAAATTAAGCCAACACCGACTAATAATACTCCAGGAAAAATGCCTTGTCGCTTCACTTTTTACCCTCCTTATGATTTCTATCTTTCTTTAAAATCAAATCATATTCCCTTTATTTTGACAACTATTAATATAGTATATGCTAAATAAAAAAGATGATTCGAAAAAATTCTACATTCTTACAATGTATTTAATACAAATTCATGTTAAAATGGTGAATGAAACTTGGACAAGTCAGAGAAGATACAAAAAAAGGTTATGTACCAAATTTTTGTCGTACTCATACATGATATTCCACAGGGATTTCACTCCATGTTCACATTTCGTTTTTTGTACAAGTTGAACTGCATGTTATAATAAATTTCAGATAGATATTTTCCGCACGTGAAAAAGGGTTAGAAACCATTTATGGGGGTGAGAAAACGTGCACATCCTAGTTACTAGTTTAAACTATAAGTCAACGCCTGTAGAAATTCGTGAAAAGTTCACGTTCCAAGGGGAGGAGCGAACTTGCGCGATTCAAAAACTTAAAAATACAAAGAGCATCCTAGAGGGTGTAATCGTTTCCACATGTAATCGGACAGAGATTTATGCTGTTGTCGATCAAATGCATACTGGTAGATATTATCTGAAAAATTTCTTGTCAGAGTGGTTTGATCTTCCGATTGATGATTTTGTGGATTATTTAGATATTTATGAAGATGATCGTGCTATTGAACACTTATTACGTGTAACTTGTGGACTAAATTCGATGGTTGTCGGTGAAACGCAAATTTTAGGGCAGATCAAAGAAAGTTTCTTGTTTGCACAAGAACAAAATGCTACAGGTACAGTATTTAATCAACTATTTAAGCAAGCTGTTACACTAGCTAAGCGCGCTCACTCAGAAACTTCAATTGGTGAGAATGCGGTTTCGGTTAGTTATGCTGCTGTTGAATTAGGAAAGAAAATTTTTGGCGACTTTAAAAATAAGCATGTTCTTATTTTTGGAGCTGGAAAAATGAGTGAATTAACGGGGAAACACCTTCATGCTAACGGAGTAGGCAAGGTGACCGTCATTAATAGAACAATGTCAAAAGCGATTGAGCTTGCAGATAAATTTTTAGGTGAAGCAAGGTCGTTAAATGAATTAACTCAAGCACTAGTAGAAGCAGATATTCTAATTAGTTCTACTGGAGCTAAAGATTATGTCGTTACAAAAGACATGGTTGCCTCTATTATTAAAAAGCGTAAAGGACGCCCACTATTTATGGTAGATATTGCGGTCCCACGTGATATAGAGCCTTCTTTAAGTGAACTAGAGAGCGTTTATTTATATGATATTGATGACTTGGAAGGAATTGTAGCAGCAAATCTTGATGAGCGAAAACGAGAAGCGGATAAGATTGAGATCATGATTGATAATGAAATGGCGGATTTTAAAAACTGGCTGGGCACATTGGGAGTGGTTCCGATTATTTCTTCATTACGTACAAAGGCTCTTACTGTTCAAGAAGAAACGATGGCAAGTTTAGAGCGAAAGCTACCTAATTTATCAGAACGTGAAAAGAAAGTTCTAAGTAAGCACATGAAGAGTATAGTAAACCAACTTTTACGTGATCCGATCGTTGCTGCTAAAGAATTAGCTGCTGAACCTGACGCTGACGAATCATTAGCTTTGTTTACAAGAATATTTGCTCTTGAAACTGAAGCTCCTGAGGAGAAGGAATCCTGTAGTCAGTTGGAGAGAAAAGCAGAGAAGTTTGAAGCAGTTGCTTATGCTAAAGATGCTGTTGTTCGCTCCTAAGAGGGGAGTTTTCACATGTTAAATTTGTTAAATTTTTTATATGTTTTTACAGTCATCCTATATTGTTTAAGTGTCGTAGGGTATTTTATTGATTTCTTACACAACAACCAGAAGGTAAATCGTATCTCCTTCTGGTTGCTTTCTATTGTCTGGGTACTTCAGACAATCTTCTTTATTTTGCGAATGATTGAATTTAACAGACTACCAATTATGACTTCATTTGAAGGATTGTTCTTCTTTGCATGGATCATAGTTAGTGTATCACTCATAATTAATTGGTTTTTCAAAGTTGATTTCTTCGTCTTTTTTACCAATATTTTTGGTTTTGCGATTATGGCGTTTAGTGTCTTTATTCCTACTGGAGACGTGTCAGCAGCGTTGCAAGAGCTATTAATTTTTGAGTTACTATTCATCCATGTAACACTCGTCTTACTTTCGTATGGTGCATTTACGTTTGCGTTTATCTTTTCGATTATGTACTATTACCAACATCAAATGCTCAAAAAGAAACGTTGGGGTAAGCGGCTATTTAGGTTTGGAGATCTGTCTAAATCTGAGCATCTTGCTTTTATGTTTACAATGCTAGGTTTCCCGCTTCTTTTAATGGGAGTTATATTAGGAATTATTTGGGCAGCGGTTGCCCTAGATCAAATCCCATGGTTTGACGCCAAAGTTATCACGTCTGTTTTAGTATTAATCGTTTATGGCTATTACTTATATAAAACAGTAGTTAAGAAGATCCGCGGTTATTCACTAGTTCTCTTAAATATCGCTGGCTTCCTTCTTATCTTAATAAACTACTTCTTATCAGGAGCACTTTCAAAGTTTCATTTATGGTACTAAATAAATGTAGAATGTAGAATTTAAAATGTGAAATTAGCGATTGTAATGCTTCGTAGCGATTACCCTCAACAATTCTATATTCTACATTTTACATTCTAAATTAAAATGGGGGTTTATCATGAGAAAAATTATTGTAGGTTCTAGGAAAAGTCAGCTAGCTTTAACTCAAACGAACTGGGTAATTGAACAGTTAAAAAATATAGGTGGTCCATTTGAGTTTGAAGTTAAAAAGATTGTTACTAAAGGGGACCAAATTTTAGATGTAACACTGTCTAAAGTTGGTGGTAAAGGCTTATTTGTAAAAGAAATAGAGCAAGCAATGCTTGATAACGATATAGATATGGCGGTTCATAGTATGAAGGATATGCCTGCTGTACTTCAAGAAGGATTAACAATCGGTTGTGTACCAACGCGTGTTGATCCACGTGACGCTCTTATTTCAAATAGTGGCAAAGGATTAATGGAACTTGATCCAGGTACAGTTGTGGGAACAAGCAGTTTACGTCGTTCTGCTCAACTTTTAGCAAAGCGTCCAGACTTAGAAGTAAAATGGATCCGCGGGAATATCGACTCACGTATTAAAAAATGCAGAGACGGTGAGTACGATGCGATTATTTTAGCTGCAGCTGGATTAGAGCGTATGGGCTGGAGTGCTGATGTTGTCACCGAATATATTTCTTCAGAGTTATGTGTACCTGCAGTTGGGCAAGGTGCATTAGGAATCGAGTGCCGTACAAATGATACTGAGTTAAGAGAGTTGCTTGCTAAGTTTACAGATGCTGTAACAGAGCGTTGTGTAACTGCAGAGCGTGCCTTCCTCCACAAAATTGAGGGTGGTTGCCAAGTACCTATTGCTGGATTTGCAGAGTTAAATGAAAACGGTGAGATTGTGTTAGTTGGTCTAGTTGGATCTCCTGATGGAAAAACAATTTTACATGAAACATTAGTTGGAACAGATGCACAAAGCTTAGGAGAAGAGTTAGCTGTGAAACTTCTTGATAAAGGTGCAAAAGAAATACTTGATGCTGTTAGAGCAGATTTAGATAAATAATGGATCTTCAAGGTAAAAAGATATTAGTGACGAGGGCAAAGGCACAAGCCTCTGCTCTCTCGTCACAAATAGAGGCAAATGGTGGAGTTCCAGTTGAGATGCCACTCATTTCATGCAAAGAAGTAGAAAACAAATGTGCAATCCACAACGCAGTTAATTCTATACATACATATGATTGGATTGTTTTTACGAGTAAAAATGGAATTGACTTCTTTTTGCTGGAATATGTGAAACTTAAGGGAACAACTAAAATTCCGTGCAAAATTGCCGTAGTTGGTAAAAAGACGGAAGATATTTTAGCTGACTATGGGTTACATGCAGATCTTATTCCTAAATTATTCGTAGCTGAGAGCTTATTAGAAAGTTTACTTAACGTTCTTCATACAGGGGAGCGTGTCCTATTTCCACGTGGTAATTTAGCAAGAACGGTAATACCAGAGAGCTTAAGAGAGAATAATATTTATGTAAATGAATTAGACGTCTATGAAAATGTAATCGAAGACAATTCAAAAGATCAATTATATAAAGCTATTTTAAATCAAGAAATTGATGTGGTTACATTTACAAGTTCATCAACTGTTGATAACTTTGTTAAATTACTAGAAGGAACAAATTGGCGAGATCATATTGGGGAAATGATTTTTGCCTCAATCGGGCCGATTACTTCTAAAACAATGCTTAAACATGGTCTACCTGTTCATGTTGAGCCAAGTGAATATACAATCCAAGGCATGCTTGATAGTGTTATGGACAACCTAAAGGAGGATAAATCATGTTAGAATTTAAAAGACATCGTCGTCTACGTCAAACGGCAAATCTCCGTTCTATGGTAAGAGAAACAGTGTTAAAAACAGAGGATTTAATCTACCCAATCTTTGTGATTGAAGGGGAAACGAATAAAAAAATTGAAGTAGCATCGATGCCAGGAGTATTTCAAATCTCATTTGATCTTTTAGAAGAAGAAATTAATACGATTACAGAACTAGGAATAGTTTCAGTTATCGTATTTGGAGTTCCAAAAGATAAAGATGAAGTTGGAACATCTGCTTATTGTGAGCATGGTATTGTTCAACAAGCGATCAAAAAGATCAAACAAGTAAACAACGAGCTAGTTGTTATAGCTGATACTTGTCTTTGTCAATTTACAAACCATGGTCACTGTGGCGTTATAGAAGAAGGAATCGTCTTAAATGACCCAACTCTTGATCTTTTAGCTAAAACAGCAGTTTCTCAAGCAAAAGCTGGCGCAGATGTCATTGCTCCTTCAAACATGATGGATGGATTTGTTGCAGCGATTCGTCATGGGTTAGATGAAGCTGGTTTCGCACATATTCCAATCATGTCTTATGCCGTTAAATATTCTTCTGCATTTTACGGACCGTTCCGTGATGCTGCTCACAGTGCTCCATCATTTGGTGACCGTAAAACATACCAAATGGACCCGGCTAACCGCTTAGAAGCTCTTCGCGAAGCAGAGAGTGATGTTTTAGAAGGTGCAGACTTTTTAATTGTAAAGCCAGCTCTTTCTTACTTAGATATTATTCGTGAAGTAAAAGATAATTTTTCATATCCCGTTGTTGCTTACAACGTGAGTGGTGAATACTCAATGATTAAAGCTGCTAGCTTAAACGGTTGGATTGATGAAAAGTCGGTTGTTATGGAAAAACTAATTAGTATGAAACGTGCCGGAGCTGATTTAATCATTACTTATTTCGCCAAAGACGTTGCGAAATGGTTAAACGAAGGGAAATAAATAGTTTAGAGTTTATAGTGTGTAGAGTTGTTTTTTGCAATTGGCTCGAAGGCTCGCGTGCAGCTCTCATATCGGACCTGAGTTCCGTTATTTTTGATAAAATTGACTTTTCTCAAAATTATCGGACATCAGTTCCGTTATTCCTACCTAAAGGGCTTATTTGACCCGTAAATCTAGGAAATAACGTATCTCATGTCCGTTAGCATCTAAGAAACAGCCCTTTATCGATAATTAACGGAACTCATGTCCGATCCGAAACATTCTACATTCTACATTACCTAAGGGGGATATAAGATGAGAACTTTTGATAAATCAAGTGCAGCTTTTGCGAAAGCAAAGGAAATAATGCCTGGTGGAGTAAATAGTCCGGTTCGTGCTTTTAAATCGGTGAAAATGGATCCTGTTTTTATGGAGCGTGGAAAAGGATCTAAGATTTATGATATTGATGGAAATGAATACATAGATTATGTTCTTTCTTGGGGACCACTAGTGTTAGGTCATGTGGATGACCAAGTAACAGAAGCGTTAAAAAAAGCGGCTGAGCTAGGGACAAGCTTTGGTGCACCTAGTGAATTAGAAACAAAAATGGCCGAGTTAGTCATTGAGCGTGTTCCTTCGGTTGAAGTTGTACGTATGGTTAATTCAGGAACAGAAGCAACGATGAGTGCTTTACGTTTAGCTCGTGGTTATACTGGTCGCAACAAAATATTAAAGTTTGAAGGCTGTTACCATGGCCATGGTGACTCTTTATTAATTAAGGCCGGTTCAGGAGTCGCTACTCTTGGTCTTCCAGATAGCCCTGGTGTTCCTGAAGCTGTGGCAATGAATACATTAACGGTTCCTTTTAACGACTTAGAGAGCTTACGCTATGCGTTTGAAGAGTTCGGTGACGATATTGCTGCTGTTATTTTAGAGCCTGTAGCAGGAAACATGGGAGTTGTTCTTCCACAACCAGGATTTTTAGAAGCGGTTCGTGAAATTACGGAACAAAATGGAACATTACTCATTTTTGATGAAGTCATGACAGGCTTCCGTGTTGGGTACCATTGTGCCCAAGGTGTGTTAGGAATTACACCTGATTTAACTTGTTTAGGAAAAGTAATCGGCGGTGGACTTCCAGTAGGCGCATACGGTGGTAAGCGTGAAATTATGGAAATGATCGCTCCTGCTGGACCGATTTATCAAGCAGGAACGCTGTCAGGTAATCCATTAGCGATGACTGCCGGATACGAAACATTATCCCAATTGACACCTGCTCACTACGAAGAATTTAACCGTCTTGGCAAGAAGCTTGCCGATGGCCTATCAGCAGCAGCGACTCAGTACGGAATTCCACATCGTACGAGCCAAGCTGGTTCAATGATTGGTTTCTTCTTTACAGATCAAGAAGTGACGAATTACGAGCAAGCAAAAAAATCGGACTTAGATCGCTTTGCAACATACTTCCGTTACATGCTTGAAGAAGGGGTATCATTACCACCTTCACAGTTTGAAGGAATGTTCCTTTCTACGAAGCACACGGATGAGGATATTGAGAAGACCATTGCGGCGGCAGATAAGGCGTTTGCGATGTTGGTTAAATAATTATAATTTTAAGAGGTCAAACACTTTTTACTATAGTGTTTGACCTTTTTTTCAGTTGGTAAAGAAATTAGCCAGTGTTGAACAGAGTAGAATACAAATCATTCATTACTATTTCATCTATCTACAACGTTGAAGATAACAAAATTACTTCAAGATTCTTCACCTAACTACTGAAAGTAAGCTTTTAAAAAAAACTCCAAGCTTTAAAAGTAATTTTTCCTATAAAACAATCATATTTTTCTAGATCTTGTCATAAATCTTTAACGTATTGGATAAGTCCGTTTAAGAGGACGTGTTCCTTAGTTTTGCGGAAGTTACTCAAATTATAATAGAGGAGGAGATCTAGTTGACACAAGATCATTCATCAAAGCTATCATTTTCCATTGAAGAATCAGTGTGGCTCAATAGAGGTCAAGAAGTAGACGAAATTGTATCTCTATCATTAGATCCGGAAATTACAGTACAAGAGCATGGAGAATACGTATTAATTCGTGGTGGCTTGAAGCTAACGGGGGAATATCGCTCTAGTGGTAATGACGGCGTAACAGAAGGTGAAAATGAATCGCTTTCGTCCCAAGTAGCATTTCGTTCAATTGAAGAAGTAACGTTAAATGAGGATGGAACAGGTGAGATTAGACATCACTTCCCTATTGATGTAACAATTCCACAAGAGCGAATTAGAAGTTTAGACGACATTTATGTCATTGTTGATTCATTTGATTATGATTTACCAGAACGAGGATGCATCCAACTGACAGCGGATATATCGATTACCGGTATGTCGACAGGCAAATTAGACCGAGAACTTACTGAAGAGATCGTAACTACGATGGAAGAAGACCGTAACTTCCATTTTGAAGCATACAACGAGGAACGAGAAGAGGCACAAGAGCTAGCTGGAAATGAAACTGAAGCTGAAACAGAAGTAGAAGCACAGTTTCCTACCAATGAAGAAATTCCAGAGTTAGTAGTTGAAGATAGCCCAACTCAAGAAAATGGTCAGCGACCAGAAGAAGATGAAACAATCGTTCAGTTCCCAACATTTGAAGCGGCAGAATCTACTGTTGTGGAAGAAGTACGTGCAGAAGTGGAAGAAACAGTTGAAGTTGAGCAGGACTTTTCTGATGAATTAGAAGTAGTGTCTGAGGTTTCAGAGGTAAAAGAAGTTCAATCACCAGCAATTGCTTTTGGTGTTGTAAAAGAACGTCCAAAAACTGAGACTACACAAGTTGTGGAACAATCTGAAACGAAGAATAATGCATTTAGTGTCTCAAAAAGCTTTTCTGGCGAAAGAAAACGAGAGTCGAAAAAAGAAGTGAAACAAGAGCAGAGTCAACAGCAAAAACCAAGAAATGAAGCTAACGATCAAAATCAGGAAAATACAGTTGAAGAAGCAAAAACTCCTAGAGAAGAAAATGCTTTGTATTTAACAAAGATGCTAACAAAGGGAGAAGGAGAGCAATTTAAAAAGCTAAAGCTTTGTATTATACGTGAAAATGAAACGTTAGAGACGATTGCATCTCGCTATGAAATCACACAGAGTACATTAATTAGAATTAATCGGTTAGATGATGCCAATGTGGAAGAAGGGCAGATTTTATATATACCTGTAACACAATAAAGTCACTAGGATAGGGTGCAATAATATGGATATGCTACGTCGAGTGAAATTGGAGTATGGGCTATCAGATCTAAAGTGGATAAAGACAAATCAAACTTTTCAAAGTGAAAGCGGAAAAAAACGTATCCGTATTTGGAAGGATAAACAATTATTGCAGTGGCACGTTAAATGGCGTGATGAGATCAGTAAACAGTCAGGCATTTTGTTAGACCGAATGATTCGGACAAAGGATGGAGAGCCTTTTTTCATCTGTGAAAAGGGATGGGCAACTATTCATGACGAGATTGAAGAAGTCTTTCCCTCATCAGGAAAAGAAAAAGAGTGGGGCAGACTTCTCGGAACGTCATTATCTTATGGGCTAGACCATAGTGATGAGTGTCAACGGTTTAAAAAGAAGCAAGACATTCCATTGCAAGCAGTAAAGAAAACAATTGATCAGCTCACAATAATCGATCCGATGGCAAAAATCGTTTTGGAGAAAAGCTATTTTGAGGCAAATAGAAGAAGCAGAAAAGCAATCCAATTACGAGAACGTATTCAAACAAAAAAGCTACCTATCCTAACTCCTTTTAATAAACTAGCAGATGCTAAAGAAGTGTTTTTTAATTTATTCTGGGTATGTGGTGACCAACAGCCGATTAAAGGCTACGAGCCAATTCGTTATTTACTAGAGCACTGGTATGTTAAAAATGGAGAAACATCAACAACTAAATTACTCAATGCTATTGAAGACTATTTTCCGTTAAAAGGAGATCAAGGTATTATTCTCCTAACTGAGTGTTTAATACCATCTGAATTAGAACGGACAGTATCGCAGTTGCAAACTCGAGGAAATGAGACGACCGATATAATGGAAGAGTACTTTAAGAAATGGGAAACAACAAGAAAGCTTGTTGCGCTACTTGGGAATTGGATTGAAGAAGACAGAGAGAAGGTGGTGGCTAGATGATCACAAATAATGCCCCACAAAACTCTATCGGGCATATTCTGTTTCAGTATGATTTATATCCAGAGAAAATCGAACAGTTTGGTAAAGTAAAAAAAATCGTCACATCACGAGGAACCTATGCATTAAAAGAATCCTCGATGACTAGGGACCAAGCTCATTGGTTTTCACATGTAATGAAGAGATTAGATAAACTAAATTTTAAACAACTTGTTCCATTAATTCCAACGAAATATGGGGATTTAACAATTACTCATGGAAACAAAACCTACTACCTGCAGCCGTGGTTTTTAGAGGATGCACAAATTCCAGATGAAAAAAAAGAAAAAATTCTGTTTAAACAGCTAGGGAAACTTCATGGTTTAACAGTAAAGCATCAGGAATTTTCCCAAGAGACCATTGAGACTTCCTATCAAGATTTGCTTAATCGTTGGGAAAAACGACGCATAGAAATGGAGTATTTTGCAGAAGAAGCCGAACGGAAAACGTACATGTCTCCTTTTGAACTTACGTTTCTCACTCATTATAGTAGACTCGATATGATGGCCAACACGGCTACAAAGTATTTAAAAGCGTGGCATGACGAGTGTCTAGAAAAAAAGAGCTTTCGTGCAGTTCTTTGCCATGGTAAGTTAGATCGCAATCATATTTATTATCATCCAAATGGCTATGGATATTTATTTAATTTTGAAAAAGCGGTCTTAGACACACCGGCAAGAGATTTAGCGATTTCGTTTCGGAAGTCATTCCAATATACGCTATGGAGTGAGGATCAAGGTGCAGAGTGGTTAGAAGCATACCAAAAATTTATTCTTCTTGAAGATGAAGAGAAAAAGTTATTTGCTAGCTATTTAATTTACCCTGAACCAATTTTCCATTGCTTAGACCTCTATAAAAAGAGAGATGGAACAATAACCGAATTACAGTTTGTCCAACTGCTAGAAAAACGTATTATTACAATGACGAGAGTAAATTATTTTATCCATAAAACACTACTCAAAAATGAAAGCAGTCAACCTTCAGAATAGGTTGCTGCTTTTTTCATGTTTTAAGCTGCTGTGAAGTTGACGAAAAACAGTTACTTGATGATAGCCAGTTTAAAATAGGCCAATAACATAAGAAAGATAGAGAAAAACGAAGATTGCTAATAATACAACATCAATGGTTGTTGGAAATAAAATTGTCCGAAAAAGCTGAAACATTGTTAATGGAATTAGAAATTGATAACCAACATCACGAACTCTCCGTAACCAAAGAGGAAGTCGGTATTTACCTTTTTTAAACACAAAAAGACCTCCTTTACAACACATTTCCTGTAAATATCATATGCACTGTTAACTAGGCTTGTGAATAAGTTTCCTTCAACACGAGAAACATAAGGAAAAAGAAGGAAGTGGTGCAATCGTGAATCAGATTTTTCTTATGTATGAAATACTATGGGGGATCGTTTGTCTTTGGCTCGTTTGGTTTATCGTTCGTGTAGTTCTTAGTAAAGAAAATGATCAATAGTAGGGGTGTCTATTTTGAAAATAGCCATTCAATTTGCCTGGAAAATCATTAAAGAAAAGCGCCATAGAGCATTTTTACTTGGAGGAAGCACAGCAGTCGCAGCCTTTTTATTATTTACTAGCTACTTTTTTATTCATTCGTTAAATGCTAGTTTGGTTGCTCTTGATGGCCGTTTAGGAGCGGATATCATCGTAGTTCCTAAAGGAATGGGTTCTTATGCGGGTGAAAATATCTTCTCTGGAGCAGTTAGTGAACTTTATTTAGACGAACGTCATGCCATGGAAAAAATATTAGCCATTGAAGATATTACCGAGTGGGCGCCACAACTGTTTCTGCAAACGATATCAACATCTTGTTGTGGCACAATGGGGGACTTTCCCGTTGTTGCTTTTGACCCTGATCTCGATTTTACATTAAGTTCGTTTATGCCAGGTTCACAACAATTAGGAGAAAATGAAATTGTTATTGGCGTGAATGCCGGTGGCGACCGTTTTTTATATCATTATAATGACGAATATATAAAAGAAAAAGTGATGCTATTTTTACAACCTTTTATTGTGAAAAATGCACTGTTTCCTACAGGTACAGGTGCTGATGAAACCATTTTTATGAGGTTAGATACAGCGAGAAAGCTAATCGAAAATATAGATTCGTTACAACATATTTCTGCTACAGCTCTTTCTGCTATTTACATAAATACAACTCCTCATACAGAGCTTTTTGTGAAGCAACAACTAGAAATGGAACTAGAAGGAATGGATGTCGTATTAGGAACAGGACTAAAAGAGCAGCTTAAACAACAGATGTTTCCTTTAAAGCTACTAAGCTACGTTATGATAGCGGTAGCTTTATTACTTAACCTTCTTCAAGTTGCAACGCTTTTTACAGCGTTAATTCGAGAGCGACAAAAGGAAATAGGGATCCTGTTTGCCTTGGGTGTCCTAAAGCGGCAAGTATACCAGCTCTTATTATGGGAAGCTGGAATTGTATCGTTTATTGGCAGTTTTGTGGGAGTACTTTTTTCGTTAAGTATTTTGTATGATCGTCAAACGCTTTTGTATATGATTTTTCAGCTACCACTAAAATTTCCAGATTTTCAAACAACGTTTGTTATTAGTTTTATAACCATAACGATCATTACATTTTGTACGATAATCGCTGCACTTTATCCAGTTCACTCCTTTTTTTCGAGAGAACCTTATGAGGTTATTAGAGAAGGTGAAAACTAATGATATATTTTGAGGATGTAACGAAGAAGTACCAGTTAACAAGAAGTCGGTCGATTGTCGCTTTAAACAATGTAAGTATTGAGATACATAAAGGAGAGTTTATCTCGGTAATCGGCCCGTCAGGAAGTGGAAAATCAACATTTCTTGCATTAGCAAGCCTTCTAGATAAACAAACTAATGGGGAAGTTTATTTAAATGGGAATAGAACTTCTTTACTGAAGGACAAGGAACGAACGAATTTACGTTATGAATTATGTGGATATATCTTTCAATTTGCAAGTCTTACACCAGCTCTCCCAGTGATTGATAATATCATGCTTCCGTTATTGTTAAGGGGGAAACCACGAAAAGACCTTGAAGAACAAGCATTGAAATTATTAGCCGACGTTGGATTAAAGGACGAATACGCCTATCATCAACCTTATCAACTTAGTGGTGGTGAACAACGGCGTGTAGCAGTAGCTAGAGCATTATTAAAAAAGCCTAAAATTCTTTTTGCAGATGAACCAACGTCGGCTCTCGATGATGGCACAGCAAAAGATCTGATAAGGTTATTTCATAAGTTACATGATCAAGGAACAACGATCGTCATGGTGACCCATGATAAAGACCTTGCAAAAGAGGGGACAGGGGTGATAGAGATTAGGGATGGGAATGTAGAATGTAGAATGTAAAATGTAAAATGTAAAATTTTTTTGTGGGTAATGCTTTGAAGTGAGTGTAGAGTTTAGAGTGTAGAGTTGAGTGGGCAGCGCTTCGAAGTTATTGAATTATGAAAGCGGATTATTTTAAATTTTAATTAGTGTTTGGTATGAAAGTTTAAAAATGGGCAATACTTTTAGTAAAATTTTTCTTGCAACTATTGACGAATTTTTACTAAACCATGTACACTGTTAATACATATTTTAAATACGATATTGCTTTGAATGGGAAGAGTACATCTGTAATACCATCAGAGAGAAAAATCATTGTTAAAATGTTCGTGTAGTTTTACCGGAGATTTAAACAATTGCTGAGAGATTTTTCAGGAGCTAAAGATGGAAGGTCGCCCAGGAGCTGCATAGTTGAAAGAAGAGTTGTGACATATGTAGGCACTTACGCTTTTGGTAATGTCTAGCTTCAGTGCCCAGCCAGTAGACTATGCCGGTTTAATAACCGTTACATGAATGAAGTGTGTCTTCGACTAGTTTTTTTGACGATGGCAAACAAAGGTGGTACCGCGAATATACTCTCTTCGTCCTTTGAGGATGGAGGGAGTTTTTTATTTTAATGTAGAATGTAAAATGCGAAATTTAGAATTATCTTTTGTAAAGCTACGAAGCAAAGGCTTTATCATTTTACATTCTACATTTTACATTGCACTTAAAGGGAGGAAATAAGAGATGGCTAATCAAGAGATATCAATGCCAACAAAGTATGATCCACAAAGTACGGAAGCGAAATGGTATTCGTACTGGCTCGATGGAAAGTTTTTTGAAGCAAAAGGGGAGGAAGACAAGAAGCCTTATACAATTGTGATTCCACCACCAAACGTAACAGGGAAGCTTCACTTAGGTCATGCATGGGATACGACATTACAAGACATTCTAATTCGTACAAAAAGAATGCAAGGCTACGACGCGTTATGGTTACCTGGGATGGACCATGCAGGAATAGCGACGCAAGCAAAAGTAGAAGGAAAGCTTCGTGAAGAAGGATTAAGTCGTTATGACTTAGGCCGTGAGAAGTTTCTGGAGAAATCATGGGAATGGAAGGGTGAGTATGCTGATTTTATCCGTAATCAGTGGTCAAAGCTTGGTCTTTCTCTAGATTACTCTCGTGAGCGTTTCACCCTTGATGAGGGCCTTTCTAAAGCGGTTCGTGAGGTATTCGTTAAGTTATATGAAAAAGGGCTGATTTACCGTGGTGAGTACATTATTAACTGGGACCCACAAACGAAAACAGCGCTATCAGACATTGAAGTAATTTATAAGGATGTTCAAGGTGGCTTCTACCATATGAAGTATCCGCTCGTAGACGGCAGTGGCGACATTGAAGTTGCTACAACTCGCCCTGAGACGATGCTAGGTGATACGGCAGTTGCTGTTCACCCTGAAGATGATCGTTATAAGCACTTAATCGGCAAAAAAGTAAAGTTACCAATCGTTGGTCGTGAAATTGAAATCGTTGCAGATGACTATGTTGATATGGAATTTGGTTCAGGTGCGGTAAAAATTACACCTGCTCACGATCCTAATGATTTTGAGATTGGAAACAGACATAATCTTGAGCGAGTTCTTGTGATGGATGAGTCAGGAAAGATGAACGAAAATGCTGGAAAGTACCAAGGCATGGACCGTTTTGAGTGCCGTAAGCAAATTGTTAAAGATTTACAAGATGAAGGCATTTTGTTCAAAATTGAAGAGCATATGCATTCGGTTGGTCACTCTGAGCGAAGTGGTGCAGTTGTTGAACCGTATCTTTCAACGCAATGGTTCGTTAAAATGGGGCCACTTGCAGAAGAAGCCATCAAACTTCAACAAAAAGAAGACAAGGTTAACTTTGTTCCTGAACGCTTTGAAAAAACGTACTTACATTGGATCGAGAACATTCGTGACTGGTGTATTTCTCGTCAATTGTGGTGGGGCCACCGTATTCCAGCTTGGTACCATAACGAAACAGGTGAAATCCATGTAGGTCATGAACAACCAAAAGACATTGAGAACTGGACGCAAGACGAAGATGTACTTGACACATGGTTCTCATCAGCATTATGGCCGTTTTCAACAATGGGTTGGCCTGATGAAAACTCAGCAGACTTCAAACGTTATTATTCAACGGACGTTTTAGTAACAGGATATGACATCATCTATTTCTGGGTAGCTCGAATGATTTTCCAAGGTTTAGAATTTACGGGTGAACGTCCATTTAAAGATGTACTAATTCATGGCTTAGTTCGTGATTCTGAGGGCCGTAAAATGAGTAAGTCGTTAGGGAATGGTGTTGACCCAATGGATGTTATCGACAAATATGGCGCAGATGCGCTACGTTTCTTCCTTTCAACTGGAAGTTCCCCGGGAAATGATTTACGCTTCTACTGGGAAAAAGTCGAATCAACATGGAATTTCGGGAATAAGATCTGGAATGCATCACGCTTTGCATTAATGAACATGGAAGGCTTAACTTATGATGAGATAGATCTTTCTGGTAAAAAATCGATTGCGGATCAATGGATATTAACTCGACTTCAAGAAACAATTGATGACGTTACTCGTTTAATTGACAGCTATGAGTTTGGTGAAGTAGGACGTCTTCTTTATAACTTTATTTGGGATGACTTCTGTGATTGGTATATTGAAATGGCTAAGTTACCGTTATATGGTGAAGACGAAGAAGCAAAGAAAATGACGCGTTCGATCTTAGCGCATGTTCTTGATCAAACGATGAAGCTTTTACATCCATTTATGCCATTTATTACAGAGGAAATCTGGCAGCATCTACCGCACCAAGGCGAATCAATTACAGTCGCTCCTTGGCCAGTGAAAGAAGATGCACTAGTGTTCCCTGAAGCAACGAAAAAAATGAACCTTTTAAAGGAAATCATTCGTTCTGTACGTAATACACGAGCAGAATTAAATGTACCGATGAGTAAAAAGATTGAACTTCTAATCAAAGCGAAAGATAGTACAATTTTAAGTAATCTTGAAGAAGGACGTAGCTATTTAGAGAAGTTCTGTAACCCAGAACAATTGATGATTGCAACAGACCTTCAAGCTCCTGAAAAATCAATGTCAACAATTCTTACAGGTGTTGATCTTTATTTACCACTTGCAGGACTTTTAGACATCGATGCTGAGATCACTCGCTTAGAAAAGGAAGTAAAGCGACTTGATAGCGAAGTAGAACGTGTGCAAAAGAAACTAGGAAACCAAGGTTTCGTAGCTAAAGCACCGGCAGCTGTAATCGAGGAAGAAAAAGCGAAAGAACAAGATTATTTAGAAAAACGTTCAACAGTTCTAGCAAGAATCGAAGAACTAAAAGCTTAGTAAATAATAGAAACCGTCAAAGTACTAGTATTTTTAGTACATGACGGTTTTTTGTTTGCTATTTAGGTGTTTCCTTAAATGATATCTCTTTAAACTGGTTAGTCTTTTTATCAAATTTTACGTCAACGAACACTCCGAACTCTTTTTCACCGTGACGAAGCCAAAGCTTAAATTTCTCTACCGCAATTGTGTCGTCTTGATCTTCTCTACCAATATGGAGGTAGTCTACGACATCTGCATAGGGGTATTTTTTAATTGTTTCTGTTACGGTAATTGTTCCCCATTTTGCATAAGCTGGAGCTTCTTTTTCAGCTATTGTTTGCCCTACGAACATTCCTTGAAAAAATATGAACAATAGTGTAAACAAGATTATTTTCCTCATTTTCCACACATCCTTTTAAGAGTTAGTATGTGCAGCAGCGTGAATTATTTTCAAAAATTATTACAAAACACTCAAAATGAAAAATTGTTGCCTAATTAGTATTTGAATACTATTATTGGAATTATGGAATTGAGTGTAAGAAGAAATGGAAAGAACTTCTTTAAATTGAGAAATGGATATTTAAGCGGAGATGAATGTAGTTGTTAAAAACAATGAAAGAAGCTGAAGATTTAATCTATAAATCGTATTTGAGAGCGATAAACAACATTATCGAGACTGACGACGCTCTCGTAAAAAAGCCTAACCTTACGAGGGAACTGTTAAATTTATTGAACGATCCAGATAACGGACAAAAATTTATTCTAGTAACAGGAAGTAAAGGCAAAGGATCGACGGCTAGATGTATTTCGTCGTTACTTGGCTATCTTGGCTTTAAAGTGGGTTTGTTTACTTCGCCCCATTTAGTTAATTTCAATGAGAGAATTAGAATTAATGGAGTAGCCATTTCTGATCAAGATTTTATTAGATTAAGCAATAAGGTTGTAGAGCCGTTTCATAAAATAGAAAAAAGACTTTCATCAAGTGAATACCAAGGGCCGATTGGGATTTCTTTAGCTATTGCAGCGATGTACTTTAAAGAAAATAAAACAGATATCAACGTTATTGAATGTGGTCGTGGCGGAAAATTTGATGATACAAATATCTTGAACAATGAATGGGCAGTTATTACACCTATTATGGAGGAGCACATTACCCAACTCGGTCCGACAATAGATGATATTATCTCACATAAACTAGGGATCATCAAACCCGCGACAAAGTATGTTTATATTAGTAAACAAGATGAACTTCTGAATATTAAAGCCGAAATAAAAATGAACAATGCTAGCTATTATGGAGAAGATTTTCGTTCATCAAATGTAGAAGTACGTTCTGATGGTACTTTGTTTGATGTTAAAACAAAAAAATGGACATACGCTCACATAAAGTTACCTCTATTAGGAGGTTTTCATGCAATTAACGTTGCTACAGCTATTCAAGTTTGCGAGGATTTCAATCAAAAGCCAATTAACAATCAGACCGTAAACCGATGCTTTAGTTCTTTAAATTGGCCAGGCAGGTGTGAAATCATTGATTACAATCCAACGGTAATTATTGATGGGGCAATTAACGAAAAAACCGCCAAATATGTTCAGGAATTGCTCGATCATTTTAAGGGGAAAACAATTGTTTCGATTGTTGGTGTACCTGCCAATAAAGATTACAAGGGTGTCATAAAAGTTGTTAGTCAATTTTCGAAAAAGGTAATTATTACGAAGCCCGATATTTCCCATTTAATCTTCCCTACAGATGCAAAGGAATTTGCTGAATCGCTTCTAATAGAGGCTAATGAAACAGACCTACTAGCAGAAGCAGTTCAACTTGCAAAAGCACAACAAAGTGTAGATGTGATCTTAATTGTCGGTACCCAAACTTTAATTGCCAATGCAAAACGTATTTGGGGCCAAACATTACTTGATATAGGGTTGTAGACATTATTAATAGTAAAAAGGAGCTCTTATTAATGATTTCTTATGAAGAAGCATGTGATATCGTTTTGTCGGCGAGTAAATTTGGTGTTTGTTTAGGCTTAGAGCGGATGGAAATGATGCTAGCTGAGCTTGGCAACCCACAGCAACAAATTCCTGCCATCCATTTAGCAGGTACAAATGGAAAAGGTTCAACGTTAACGTATTTATCCTCCATTTTCCAAGAAGCAGGATATACGGTTGGTACATTTACATCGCCAGCAATTAACAAAATTAACGATAAAGTAAAAGTAAACGGTGTTGAAATTCCAGACGAAAATTTTGCATCAATTATTGAGCATTTTAAACCAATCATTGAAAAAATGAGTCGGACAAGCGTTGGCTCGCCAACTGAATTTGAATTAATGACGGCAGTAGCCTTTCAATATTTTGCTACGCAAAAACCGGATATTGTTTTAATTGAAACTGGTCTAGGAGGGCGTCTTGATTCAACAAATGTGATTAAGCCACTTGTTTCAATCATAACAAATATCGGCCATGACCATATGGATCTTCTTGGAAACACTATTCGTGAGGTTGCCGGGGAAAAAGCAGGAATTATTAAAGAAAGTGTACCTGTAATCTCGGGATGTAAGCAAGAAGAGTCCATTGATGTGATGAAGAAGCAATCTGAGCTGTTATCATCCCGATTATTTCAGTTAGGCACGGATTTTTATTGTGAACATAATGGAGGGACATTTAGCTTCATTGGGGGGGGAAATCATTTTGTAGATTTAAAGACAGGTATGACAGGCAGCCATCAACAAGAAAATGCTTCCCTAGCTTTAATGGCGATCCAATGCTTGCCTAACTTTTCAATTTCAGAAAGTGCCATCCGCCAGGGGCTAATGAAAGCAAAAATTGCGAATCGAATCGAAATTGTTCAAGACAATCCAACGATTATCTTTGATGGTGGCCATAACCCAGAAGGAATGGAAGCTTTAGCTAGTACATTAGCAACGTTCTATTCTAATAGAGAAATTCGTATTCTATTTTGTGCAATGAAAGATAAGGATATTAATGGGATGCTACAACCTTTAAAGGACGTAGCAACTGAAATTATTCTGACAAGCTTTCCTTATGACCGAGTCATGGATCCACAAGTGGTGTTTGAGACATTTCCACTTTCTCAAAGTAGAGTTATTGTGGATTGCAGTGAGGCGTATCGTTATATTGAGGGAAAATCAAAACCAGATTCTGTTTTTGTAGTAACGGGATCTTTATATTTTTTAAATCACATTCGAAACGTATTGAAAAAATAGGAAATATTTCCTCAACTAGTAAATAGTGTTCATTACTAAAACCATATTATCATGTAAACTAAATGTAATCATTTCTTAATAGAGGTATAACAATGAAGAAAAATATGCTCGTATCCATGGTTTTAGTTTTTTGCTCAACCTTATTTCTATTAACCTTCTTAGCTGGAGGGTTATATGTATTTGACATGTTGGCTAGAAAAAGCAGTGTTGAAGCCACTAGTATAAGTACTCAACGAATTTCTGAAAATCACACGACATTTAAAGAGATAAGTAGATTAAAAGAAGAGAACATCACTGTTTTTTTTCAACTAAAAGAACAACCAATAGAAGAACCAATTACGATTGCTTTTGCAGGCGATGTGATGATGGATGGTTCGATTGAAAGAGTAATGAACAAACACGGTTACAATTACCCGTTTTTACAAGTAAAAAAAGAACTGGAAAAAGTAGACTATGCCATAGTAAATCTAGAAACAGCCGTTACAAAAAGAGGAACTCCATACAGTAAGCAATATAACTTCCGAACTGGCCCACAGTCTTTAAAGGCCTTAAAAGACGCTGGCTTTCAAATGGTTTCTTTGGCAAATAACCACACGATGGATTTTGGAGAAGAAGGTTTAGTTGATACGATTGATTACTTAAACGAGATTGGTCTTGCCCATGTTGGTGCAGGACGGAATAGTGAAGAG
This sequence comes from Anaerobacillus isosaccharinicus, assembly GCF_001866075.3. GTDB lineage: Bacteria > Bacillota > Bacilli > Bacillales > Anaerobacillaceae > Anaerobacillus > Anaerobacillus isosaccharinicus. The sequence continues at coordinate 2,922,477 of NZ_CP063356.1, forward strand.
GCCTATGCAGAAGAAATTATTGAAATTAAAGGCAAAAAAATTGCCATTCTAGGATTTTCAAGAGTTTTACCAACTGGCACTTGGTATGCGACTCCTTCTAAGCCAGGTATTGCAAGTGGCTATCAGGTCGACAGAATGCTAAAGATTATTGAGAGAGTAAGAGAAGAGGTCGACTATTTATTCGTGTTTATGCACTGGGGAATAGAAAGACAACAAATCCCAGAGCCATATCAGTTCAAAGATGCACGTGCCATGATCGATGCTGGGGCAGACGGAATTATCGGGGCACACCCCCATGTGATTCAAGGGTTAGATTTCTATAAAGGTAAGCCGATTGCCTATTCTCTAGGAAACTTCCTTTTTCCCGATTATGTTAGCGGACTAACCGCTGAGTCCTGTGTGCTAACTTTGATAATCGATGGGAATGATATTAAAATGCAGTACACACCGTATCAAATTACGGGGAATCAGGTGGCGGCTTTAGATCATGAAACGATAGAAAAACGGCTAATAGCCCTTAAAAGTCTGTCTTATAATGTTAAAAGAGATGGATCCTTATTTATTAACCCATAGTAAGAAACTTAAAGCACCAATGTTGGTAAGACCCAACGCTGGTGCTTTTCACTTTTTTTCAAAAAAATGAATAAATGGACCCTATTAATTTTTATTCAATGCGATAGAATTGATAAATGTATATTTGTGTCAAATTTAAGGGGAAAAAGTATATTTTTGTAGAATTTTTAGTTGGTAGGGGGTGCACAATTGGACTATATCATCTTGACAATCATTGGAGGTTCCATCCTATTTTTTTTCTTTTATTTTTTGCCATTAAAAATAACAATACTCCAGAAAGTAAATTTAGTAGTTTTAGCCATTATTCTTTCGTATTTGTTTTTATTTTTAAAATCCCAGTTAATCTTATGGCAAGCAATCGCCATTTTATTATTAGTACTTACATTAGCAACATATCGTTTTCTCCACAACGATGGTCCATCAGCAATGGTGGAATTATCGATGAATGTGGAGGGGGAGGAAGAAAATTTTATTTAATTTCATAGTGTTAATTTCTCAAACGAGGGTATTCATAATCGAATACCCTCGTTTTTGTTAGGAAAATCTTAATAAATCTATTCATTTAATAAGGCTATATATATAGTATAATAAAAATATATGTCCAATAATGGAAATCGGCCAGCCTACCCTGAAAGGTGATGGTGGTAATCCCTTTAGCAGTACTGATACAGGTTTTCGAGCTCTTAGTAGTTACCTTTATAAAGTAAAGGATTTTAACTACGAAGTTAGATACAATGTATCTAATGGTTATGAAATTAGATTACATAATGCGAACACTATTCTTGGTAATAACACAACTACCTATACAGAAACACACCTCATATACTTTCACAATTTAAAGATACACCTTAATAATTTAAAATTAAAGAAGGGATAAGTATGTTAATTATAAGGCTTGTTTATCTTTACACATTCACCCTTGGTCTCATCCTAGGGTCTTTTTACAACGTCGTTGGTTTGCGGGTGCCCAATAATCAATCGATTACTCGGCCGCGCTCCCATTGTACAAAGTGCAAACGAACGTTAGCAGCTTTGGAACTAGTTCCAGTTTTTTCGTACCTCATCCAAAAGGGGAAATGCAAAGGCTGTGGGACGAAGATTTCGGCTATTTATCCGACTATAGAGGCTACAACTGGACTCTTATTTGTCTATGCTTTCTATCACTTTGGGTTCTCATGGGAAACGATTGTTGCCTTTGTTTTTATATCATTGCTTGTTATCATTTTTGTATCGGACATTCACTACATGATCATTCCTGATAAAGTCTTACTTTTCTTTGCGCCAATTCTTTTACTAATGCGCTATACTCTCGCTCCTATCGATCCTTGGTGGGATCCATTACTAGGTGCTGTGATTGGTTTTTCTTTGCTTCTAGCAATTGCAATTATTAGTAACGGTGGTATGGGTGGTGGGGATATTAAGTTATTTGCGGTGATCGGGATTGTTCTTGGCTGGAAAGGAGTTTTACTAGCATTTTTTTTCTCTACACTCCTAGGAGCGGTTATTGGTATAATAGGTTTAAGGCTCGGAAAAATGAGACGAGGAGAGCCAATTCCGTTTGGTCCATACATTGTAGCCGGAACTCTCCTAACCTACTTTTTTGAAAATCCGATTTTAGCATGGTACTGGAACCTATTTTTATAATGGGAATGTAATAAATAAAAGCTATGAAGCAATCCTTTCAATAGATTTATTTTTTACATTCTACATTAAAAAGCGCTCAAAGAATTGTTAGTATTGATAGCATTTCTTTTGTGGGAAATAATGAAATGATTATGGTTGATGACGAATTACAAAGTCTTGAGTTTCTAGTTTCCGTCACTACCTTTTACTACCTAGAATTAGCAGACTTACGTGATGAACTCCCAAAAGTTGTTCATCCAAAACCAAGCGAGAAAAAAATCCACTACACACGAATTAATTAACAAGACTGGCAAAAAAGTCTTGTTCTTTTTTTTAGCCACTATGATAACCTATAATAGAGTATAAAGTTAAGCTCAAAGCATCTCTCTCAAATCAAACCAAAGCACTACCCACACAACTCTAAACTCTACACTCAAAAACCACATCTCTGAACCACTCTCAAAAAATTCTACATTCTACATTCTAAATTTTACATTTTACATTACATAATTACTCAACTTTCGCAGAGTGAAATCGGCAAATAAGCCTTGATATAATTAGGTAGGCCTGAGATCCACTGCTCCAGTTGACTTTGTATTAACTTTTTGATTTTCTTATTTGTTTGTTCAAGCGCATCTTGAAGAAGCTCGATTAGCTGCTGTAAAGCAACAGCCCAATCAAGTTCATTGACTTCGTCACATAGCTCGTAAAAAAGACCTCCAATCGTACGTTGGTCGGTGTTACAGCGGTTTTGCCAAGATAGCACGATAAAACGAGCAAAGACAATAGTTGTATGGCTTATAAGCGCATCATATGAACGGCTTTGAAACTCTTTTTCAAGTTTTAAGAGTGATTTGGCCGTCTTAAAGAAAACCTCAATATCCCAACGCATTCCATAGATTCGAACGATTTCTTGTTCGGAAAGAGTGCGATCGGTGCTGAGGATGGCTAGCCATTCGCTTTTCTTGTTTCTATTTCGAATAAATACAACTTTAATTGGTGTTCCATTAGCCATAGTTGTATGAATGGAACGAAGTATTCCTTTCCTTGATTGAACGGGTCCAGCTAGGCGGTAAAGCTGTTTTAATGAAACCATTTCTCCGCTTACGTTGTAACGCTGTTTTGTTTCTTTGACCATGCCAATCACGTCTAATCCTTGATCAACAATGTTTTTGACAAGTGGTGGCAAAGTAAACCAAGAATCCATGAGGACATAACTGGCTTCTATTCCACTATCTAACGCACGTCTGATCATGTCTGGGATTTGTTCAGGCAAAGTTTGTAGGGCATTTTCCCGACGTTTATAACCGCATGTGCGTTTGTCTATATGTTCGGAGATTCCATTGATTTGTGACGTTTTGGAACTGACCAAGGAAAAGTCAATCGGCATAAATGTATGCCCGTCAGACCACCCCATAGTCAACATACGGAACCCCTTATAGAAACGCATTTTAAGAGAGGCATGGTCAAAACAACGTGCAAGTAATTCAACCTTTTTACTACGATTTCGATCATAAGCAGAATCATCAAAAACGAACACTTTTGGACGACTTTTGTCAGTAAGGCGACTCACTTTCTTAATTGTAAAGGTGCTTAATAGCAGTAAGAAACGGCGCCAATTAAATGTTGATTGATTTAAAAAACGATAGACAGAATCCTTGGCAGGAAACTTATCTGCCTTCTTTGAATCAAGAAGGGTGTACCAATTTTTATGTTGAAATATCAAACAAAAAATGAGTTGAAATAAGTAAGAACAGCTGAAACCAAAGGACTTTTTAATTCCAGCCTTGCGTAGATGTTTAGACATTTCCAGCTCAGAAAAAACAGAATCAAGTTCATTTGGCAGTTGATTGTATTGGCTATTTTGGTCTATCATATAGGGAGCACCTCTTCTGTATGGTAGTGTTTTCTAGTCAATTACACTATACCAAAAGAACGAGGTGTTTTTCATTTTTCATTAACATTGTCAAGTAACATAATGAAAAGGCCGCAGGCCTTTAACAATCAACGTGGATCACCTACTTTATTGGTGCGAAAGTTGAGATAATTAGTTCTAGTTCTATCTATCAATTCATATTAATAGACTATAGTAAATCGAAAAATAGAGAGGAGCTGGCAAGGGATGGATAATACGAAGAAGAATGACCGGCGAATTTCAATTGTGTTAAATGGCCAAGAAAAAGTATATGAAGAGCTCAAGAAGGACAAGCAAAGTTACGATGAGTTATTAAACGCGGAAATTTCTGCTACTACGGAAGAAGAACAGCAGTCTGAGGAGTTCGATTGGATCCTTTCAGAGCCGTCAACGAAGCAACCCTCACGAAAGGTTGTCGATTTAGGAGAGCGCCGTCGAGATAAACAGAAGCTAGGTGGTCCTTTTTGGGACGATGGGAAAAGTGAGGACTCTCCAAAGCTTCCACATATAAAAAGAAAAAAGAATCGTAGATTTGATTTCAGTTCCTTGCCATTAGGTCTTATTGGAATTATCATGTCTGCAATTATTGTAGGAGTTAGTTTTGGGTTTATGATGCTAACCATTTTCACTGGGGAAAAAGTTGATCCAGTAATTGTAGATCGCCCACTACAAACAGCTACTCCAACTGATATTCCAGTGACAGTTACACCTGGCCAAGTTCCAATACTAGGTGTAGAAGTTGTACAAGGCGGTGCTTTTTCTTTAGCGACTAAAGGAGAAGAGGTCGCTACAGCTATAAAAGATCAAGGTTTTGCAGCAGCCATAACGAGTGGCACTGAACCAGTATTTTTATTTATTGGTCTTGGTTTAGACAAAGAACAGGCAAATGTTGTCGCGAGTAAATATAAAGATAGTGGGCAAGAGGTTTATTTAAAACCTTATGCCGTTACTGCAACAGGCACGGTTGAAACTCAAGATCAAGCCCTTTATTTAGAAACTGCCGTAGATGTATATCAACAGCTAACACTTTTAGCGGTTAACGGTTTAGCTAATGGAGGCTCCTTATTAACCGAAGAAACATTGACTGAGTTAACATCCTCCTTTGAGAAATTAATCTCAATTGGTGATCCATTTACGAATAACCAAACTCAACAATTAAAAGCGATGGCATTTCAGGACAACCTAACTAGTGCTTACCAGGAAGTCAACAACTTTGCTATTTCTAAAGAAGAAGCTACACTTTGGCAAGTCCAACAACATCTATTAAATGGATTAATATCTTATGAAGAGCTTACAAAAACATTTAACTAAAAACAAAGATCTTGTTAGTCTCTTTTTCCTGTTGCAATTTCATAAATCGATTAGGGCAAACTCAAATGGGTTTGCTTTTTTATCGTAACTGCCTCTCAAATTCATTTTGAAAATGTAATTGAGTTATAGATAAGCAAGAGGAGTTTTAATTAAAAACGAATTATACTTTGACATTTCCAATATTACAATTTATAACTAGAGATGATGTACATACTATAGAGAAAAAAGTTTAGATGAGAGATGGAGGTCTACATATGTCACAGGTTCGAATTGAACGTGATTTAATGGGAGAAAAGGAAATACCTCAAGATGCTTACTATGGAATTCAAACGGCTCGGGCGATTGAAAACTTCCCGATTACTGGAATTCCACCTCACCGTGAATTAATTCGCGCATTCGCTTATGTAAAGAAAGCTGCTGCAATGGCAAACAGCGATGTTGGAGGACTTAACAAAAAAATTGCGAACGCTATCGTTAAAGCAAGTGATGAAATAATCGAGGGAAAGCTTATCGATCAGTTTGTCGTTGATTCAATTCAAGGTGGGGCAGGAACTTCTTTTAATATGAATGCAAATGAAGTCATCGCAAATCGAGCCATTGAACTTCTTGGTGGGAATAAAGGTGACTATATGATGGTTAGCCCTAATACCCATGTTAATATGGCACAATCAACGAACGATACGTTTCCAACAGCGATCCATATTGCCTGTCTACATTTGGCAAGAGGTTTAACTAGTTCGTTAGAACAACTAATTACTGCTATGGAAGTTAAGTCAAATGAATTTGATCAGGTTATTAAAATGGGACGAACTCATTTACAGGATGCAGTGCCGATCCGCCTTGGTCAAGAATTTGGTGCTTATAAGCGTGTGTTATCACGGGATCTTAATCGCATTAAAAATTCAGTTGATCATTTATATGAGATCAATATGGGGGCAACAGCTGTTGGTACTGGATTAAATGCGATGCCAGAATACATCACACTAGTTGCAAAATACCTTGCAGAGCATACAAATATGCCGTTTAAAAATGCCGAAGATTTAGTTGATGCAACGCAAAATACTGATGCTTACACAGAGCTTTCGAGCGCTCTAAAAATATTAGCAATTAACTTATCAAAAATTGCGAATGACTTAAGACTGATGAGCTCTGGTCCTCTTACTGGAATTAATGAAATCAATCTACCACCACGCCAAGCAGGATCCTCCATTATGCCTGGTAAAGTAAATCCGGTAATGGCTGAAGTGATTAACCAAATTGCGTTCCAAGTCATTGGAAATGATCATACAATTTCTCTTGCATCTGAAGCGGGACAATTAGAGCTAAACGTGATGGAACCTGTGTTAGTTTTTAACCTATTACAATCACTGTCAATTCTCCAAAATGGAATGAAAGTGTTTAAAGACTTCTGCATCGAGGGTATAACAGCTAATATTGACCGATGTCGTGAACTTGTTGAACACAGTGTTGGAATCATTACCGCAATTAACCCTCATGTTGGTTATGAAGTGGCTGCTAGAATTGCAAAAGAAGCAATTCAAACAAAACGACCAGTACGAGAAATCTGTATTGAAAAAGGGATTTTGTCAGAAGAAGAATTAAATGTTATTTTAGATCCAAATGAAATGACCGCCCCAGGAATTGCCGGAGCAAATTTAATATTTGGAAAGTAATTTTTAAGGAATGAAACAGATATAAGTATCATAACTCAATTAGTGAAACACAACGAATCGTATGTGTATAAACTTTATTGTGAAATTTTAAAAAAAGAATTGAAATTTTTGTAAGGATTTTGCTATTCTAAAAGTATCCTTTATCCAAAATTTCTTTTCTTTTTTTCTTATCTATAGGTACAGAATAAATGATTTTGGTAAAGGAGAATCTTCGTGAAAAAACTCATTTTAGCCTCTGGCTCACCTCGCCGAAAACAGCTGCTAGAACAAGCGCAGCTTCAATTTTCAATTTCCACAAGCACTGTTGATGAAACGATTACCGAAACCCTAACTCCCAATCAAGTAGTAGAGCAACTCGCCTTTAAAAAAGCAAATGATGTCTTCAAACGTTTTGACGACTCAATAATTATTGGAGCAGATACAATTGTTTCTATAAATGGAACGATTTTAGGAAAGCCTACAAATGAGGAAGAATCTTTCCGTATGTTACAACAATTATCGGGCAATGATCATGACGTTTACACGGGTGTGGCAATAGTTACCAAGGAGAAAACAGTTCTTTTTCATGAAAGAACTGTTGTATCCTTTTGGGAACTTACTGCAAAAGAAATTGAAGACTACATTGCAAGTGGCGAGCCTTTTGATAAAGCAGGCTCATATGGGATCCAAGGTTTAGGGGCGTTATTCGTAAAAAAAATCAATGGTGATTACTTCAACGTTGTTGGCTTACCGTTAGCGAGGACTGTGAGAGAGTTAAAAAACTTTCAAAATTGTAGTTCGTAAACGGGAGAAGCTCGCCTTGCGTTGCTTCTCCCAAATGAAAAAGGAGGAGTAATGATGGAAGCAAAGCCATTAATGATTCGTGACGTACCAACTTGTGAAAGACCCAGGGAGCGACTGCTCAAAGAAGGAGCTCAAGTTTTGTCAAACCAAGAATTGATCGCAGTCATTCTTGGGACTGGTACAAAGCAGGAATCGGTCTTACAGCTATCAACAAGAATTTTGCACTATTTCCAAGGACTCAGGCTACTGAAAGATTCAACTGTAACTGAATTAAAGAAGATAAAAGGAATTGGCGATACAAAGGCTGTACAATTATTAGCTGCACTTGAACTTGGGAGTCGGGTACATAAGCTACAAATCGAGGATCGGATTGTGATTCGTTCACCAGAGGATGTCTCTCGTTTTATGATGGAAGAGATGCGCTTTTTAACACAAGAACACTTTGTAGCTCTTTACTTAAATACGAAAAATCACGTCATCCATAAAAAGACGATTTTTATCGGAAGCTTGAATGCATCGATCGTTCATCCAAGGGAAATTTACAAAGAAGCATTTCGCCACTCAGCAGCGTCAATCATTTGTCTTCATAATCACCCAAGTGGTGACCCGGCCCCAAGCAGAGAAGACATTGAAGTGACAAAGCGCCTCGTCGAAAGTGGTAAAGTCATTGGCATAGAACTACTCGACCATATCATCATCGGCGACCAAAAATTTACAAGCTTGAAGGAGAAAGGCTACGTATAAATATAAAATGCAAAATTTAGAATGTAGAATTGCGAAAGGGGTACAACGATGCATTTTTTCAGGGCTTCGTAGCACTGCTCACAACAATTTTACATTCTACATTTTACATCCTGCATTAAATAACTATCCTTTTTCATTTTTTTTGAGTATAATAAAGGTTATGGATTTTCATTATTGCAACTAGAATTTACTTATTTTGCGGATACGCTTTCCATTGAAGGGAGATACATAGATGTTTGGTGGTTTTTCGAAAGATTTAGGAATTGATTTAGGTACGGCTAACACGCTTGTATACGTGAAGGGGAAGGGAATTATCGTTCGTGAACCTTCAGTTGTAGCGATTAGAACAGATGCTGGAACTATTGAAGCAGTAGGAAATGATGCGAAAAACATGATTGGTCGTACACCAGGGAATATTGTGGCCGTTCGTCCGATGAAAGATGGTGTTATCGCTGATTTTGATACGACAGCTACAATGATGAAATACTTTATTAGACAAGCACAACGATCACGTTCTATTTTTACACGAAAACCGAATGTAATGGTTTGTGTTCCATCCGGAATTACGGCTGTTGAAAAAAGAGCGGTTGAAGATGCGACGAAGCAAGCAGGTGCACGAGAGGCATACACAATTGAAGAACCATTTGCAGCAGCAATTGGAGCTGACCTACCTGTTTGGGAACCGACTGGTAGTATGGTTGTTGATATTGGAGGCGGGACGACAGAAGTAGCGATTATTTCCCTTGGGGGAATTGTAACTAGTCAGTCTATCCGTGTTGCTGGTGATGAAATGGATGATGCCATCATCCAATATATTAAGAAAATGTATAACTTAATGATTGGGGAGCGAACAGCTGAAGCGATTAAATTCGAAATCGGATCAGCAGGAATTCCTGAAGGTATTGAAGATATGGATATTCGTGGACGCGATTTAGTCACAGGTTTGCCTAAGACGATTACAATAACAGCTCGAGAAATTGCGGAAGCACTTGATGATACTGTTAACACGATTATTGAGGCTGTGAAAAATACGTTAGAGAAGTCTCCACCGGAGCTTGCTGCTGATATTATGGATCGTGGTATTGTTCTTACTGGTGGAGGTGCGTTATTACGTAACCTTGACCGTGTCCTTAGTGATGAAACTCATATGCCAGTATTAGTGGCTGAAAACCCATTAGATTGTGTTGCTTTAGGAACGGGAAGGGCGTTAGAGAACCTTCACTTATTCCGTTCGAAGGCAGGAATTACCGTTCGTTCAAATCGTAAGTAAGTAGGTGTGATCAATGCCACAATTTTTTTCAAATAAGAGACTAATAGTGCTTCTCGTTAGTATTATTCTTTTGGTGGCATTAATAGGCTATTCCATGAGTGATCGACGAAGCTTAACATGGCCAGAGCAGTTTATGAAAGATTCTGTAGGTTGGGTCCAACAAGTATTTAAACAACCCGCTCTTTATGTAGCGGGTTTCTTTGAGACTGTAAATGAAATGAGAAATATTTACGAAGAAAATCGTGTATTAAAAGCTCATTTAGATCAATATGCGCAAATTGCAGTTGAAGTAAATGTGCTACGTCGTCAAAATGAACATCTCAAAGATGCACTAGATATTAAAGAAAGTCTGTACAATTATAATTTAACCCCAGCGCTTGTTATTCACCGGTCTCCAGATCGTTGGAATGAATATATCGGAATAAATAAAGGTGAGCAAGATGGTATTGAGCGAGATATGGCTGTTATTACTTCAAAAGGGTTAGTAGGTAAAGTTATGCATGTTTCGCAATTTACATCGACTGTTCAACTTCTACGTGACCATGATCGTACAAATCGAATTTCTGCAATGGTGGATGCTGAGGATATCGAAGTGTTTGGTTTTATTGAGGGCTTTGACGAACAAAGCGGTGCTTTAATGCTTCGAAAAGTTGAAGCTGATGCCGAGATTGAGGTAGGTCAAACAGTTGTCACTTCGGGATTAGGTGGGATCTTCCCTCAAGGACTTTTGATAGGGAAAGTGATCCGAGTTGAGGCAGATGAGTATGGATTAACAAAAAACGCATACGTTGAACCTTCAGCTAGTTTTCACAATTTAGATTATGTGATGATCATTAGAAGAACGGCTGCTTCCATCGATGTTAACACGACTCAAGAAGGAGAGGGTGACTATTGATGTTACGCTTTCTCCTTCCCTTGATTGTTTTTATTCTATTTATCATTGAAGGAACCGTCATGCAAATTATTGCTCCTGATCGTTTTGGCTCGGAGTTTATCATTATTCCTCGTTTTGCCTTTGTAATCGTGATCGTAATTAGCGTTTTTTTCGGGAGAACAACTGGCACAATTTATGGGCTAATCCTTGGTTTATTTCAAGATGTCATTTACACTCATGTTTTAGGTGTATACATTTTTAGTATGGCCTTAATTACATATTTACTAGGTTTTTCTTTTAAGATCTTTCAGAAAAATTTAATGTTACATATCATAACAGCTATTTTCGGAACAATCCTTCTCGACTATTTAGTTTATGGTATCCACTCAATGGTCGGTATCACAACTCTCCCACATGAGCGTTTCTTCTATGAACGTCTTTTACCTAGTTTAGTCGTAAATAGTGTGTTCTTGATTATATTTGCATACCCATTACGAAAATTACTGGTCTTTTTACAAAATAAAGACGATATAGAAGAAAAAATTCATAAAAGAAAAAGGGATTTTAGATGGCAACGTTGAATAAATGAGAGTTGAGGTGAACTTTGGACCATGGTAAAAACAAACTATGTAACGATAAGAGGAACCAAAGAAGGCCTAATTTTATTTTTAGACGACGAATGTTCGTTTTCTGAACTAGTTAGTGAGCTTGAAGAAAAGCTTTCCTCAAATTATCCGCAAATTTCAGAAGGACCTGCTGTCCATGTAAAAGTTTCTGTCGGAAATCGATTTTTAACTGAAGATCTGAAGAAACAGCTTATAACAATTATTAGTGAGCAGCAAAAGCTTGTAATTAACCAAATAGAATCGAACGTAATCACAAAACAAGAAGCAGAAACCTTACAAAAAGAAGCGCAAACTGCTACGATTATGAAGGTAGTCCGTTCTGGTCAAGTATTAAGAGTTACCGGGGATCTTCTTCTCCTAGGCGATGTCAATCCTGGTGGAACAGTTGTTGCCACAGGAAACATCTATGTTATGGGTGTTTTAAGAGGTATCGCTCATGCGGGAAGTGAAGGTAATAAAGAAGCAATCATTTCAGCTTCGAAAATGGAACCGTCGCAATTACGAATTGCTGAAATTGTTAGTCGGTCACCTGATATAAAAGATAACGAAACCCATGAAATGGAATGTGCCTACGTTGGTCGAGATAACAAAATCGCCATCGAGCGCTTACAACAAATGGGGAAAATACGTCCAGAGATAACAAACGTTTAATAATGTAGAATGTAAAATGTAGATTGTAAAATGAGTGAATTGTGTTGCTTCGAAGCATAGTTTTCAAGAGTTCTACATTCTACATTCTGAATTCTACATTGAATTTAGAAAGGGGAGTTTCGCATGGGAGAGGCTATTGTAATTACTTCTGGTAAAGGCGGAGTTGGGAAAACGACTACATCTGCAAATATTGGTACTGCCCTTGCGCTTTCAGGTAAGAGAGTGTGTTTAGTTGATACTGACATCGGCCTTCGTAATCTTGATGTTGTCATGGGATTAGAAAATCGAATTATCTATGATATCGTGGATATTGTAGAAGAGCGATGTAAGCTACATCAAGCCCTTATCAAGGACAAGCGTTTTGAATGCTTAATGTTATTACCCGCTGCTCAAACTAAAGATAAAGCAGCAGTGAATCCAGAGCAAATGAAAGTGATCATTAAAGAATTAAAAGAAGACTATGACTATGTCATTATTGATTGCCCAGCCGGCATTGAACAAGGCTTTAAAAATGCTGTAGCAGGTGCTGATAAAGCAATTGTTGTTACGACACCTGAAACATCAGCAGTTCGTGACGCAGACCGCATTATTGGGCTTCTTGAGCAAGAAAATATCGAACCACCGAAATTGATCGTGAATCGAATTCGTACTCATATGATGAAAAATGGGGATATGCTTGATGTTGATGAAATTGTCTCTATTTTAGCAATTGAGTTATTAGGAATTGTTGCCGATGATGATGATGTCATTAAAGCATCAAATAAAGGTGAGCCTGTCGCTTTTCAACCAAATACACGAGCGTCTATAGCATACCGAAATATTGCTAGACGTATTTTAGGGGAATCGGTGCCTTTGATGTCATTAGACGATAACAAAGGTATGTTTACTAAAATGAAGAAGTTTTTCGGGATAAGGTCTTAATTTGTTGTCTCTTTTAAATTATAGTATGATAGTTTATATTAAAAGTTAGCGAGAACTCTTGCTAGCTTTTTCTATTTCAATATTTGTTTCCTAATGTATTAGTCTAGGGCAAACAACGTGGTAACAAATCGCCCTATTTAAATACCCTGCTAGGAGCTAATAAAACATAGTTGATTTATTTCTGGAAAGAATAATTTTGAGGTGATTTAGCTTGAACTATAATAACATTTATGAATTAGCAAAAAGTTGGACGAAAGAAGCTGGAGAAAATTTAAGAGAAAGTTTAAAACATAAGATTGAAGTAGAGTTTAAAACTTCTGCATCAGATCTAGTGACAAAAAAAGATCGAGAAATTGAACAATTCTTTGCCGGGAAAATAAGTGAACATTTTCCAGAGCATATGATTTTAGGAGAAGAAGGGACAGTAGCAAATCAAGAATACATATTTGAAGAAGCGCAAGTTTGGGTAATTGATCCGATCGATGGTACAACAAACTTTGTTAATCAAAAAATGAACTTTGCTATTTCAGTTGCTTTTTATGATCAAGGCGAACCGATAATAGGAGTTATTTATGATCCGATGAAAGATGAGCTTTTTACAACGTTAAAAGGACAAGGTGCTTTTCTTAACGGTGAAAAAATTGAACAATTAACTGCGGTGACTGTTGAGGAAGCTTTAATTAGCTTGAATAGCCTTTGGACAATTCCAAATGATAAAGTAGATGAAAAGAAGGTATATCCAATTGTCGAGAAAGCTCGCGGAATTCGATATATTGGTTCGGCTGCATTAGAAATTGCATGGATTTCAGTAGGGAGACTTGATGCCTATGTCGACTTTAGATTGTCTCCATGGGATATTGGTGCAGGAATTGTTCTTCTTAAAGAGCTAGGTGGTGAAGCAACTACATTAGCTGGTGAAGATATCAATATGAAGGATACAAATACCACATTATTTTCAAGGCCCGGTTTAGCATCTGAAATTAGAAACTATTTTAATTAATTTTATCGAGTGGAGATCGGAATTAGATCGACACTTTTTTTTATTTAAGTGAAGTTTAAAAAAAAATTATGAAAATTAAGATAAGTAAAACTTTTTTATTTTGACAAATTTATAAAGACAAGAGGAAAACACTTATTGTATAGTAGTAATTGTGAGTATAGTTGTCGAAATTTGATAGGGGATTTTTCATAGAGATTAACTCAAAATTGAATTAGATTGAGAGTTTGTAAAGAAATTGTAAAAATGTCCTTTTATGTTGAATTTTGTGTTACTATACTTCTGCAAGAAAATATAAAAAAACAAAGTGAGGTCATGATCTTGAAAAAGTATTTACTTTTAGTTTTAACTGCAATGTTAATGTTAGCACTTGCTGCATGTGGATCTTCTGAAACTAGTAAAGAAGAATCTCCAGCAACGGACGCAAAAGAAGAAACAGTAGAAATGCCAACAAAGTTGACAATGGGCTTTATCCCATCACAAGAAGCTGACAAAATTGCTGACACTGTTAAGCCACTTGAAGAAAAATTAAGTGAAATTCTTGGAATCCCAGTTGAAGCTCAAGTAATGGTAGACTTTGTAGGTCTAGTAGAAGGTATGAGAACTGGTCAAATTGACATTGGTTTCTTAAATCCATTTGGATTTGTACAAGCTGAAGATCGTGCTGGAGTAGAAGTTATCTTAAAGTCTGTTCGTAACGGTTCTGCTTCTTATAATGCACAATTCGCTGTTGCTGCTGACTCAGATATCCACACTATCGAAGATCTAGTAAATAATCATGGATTAGTTTGGGCTTATGCTGATACATTATCAACTTCAGGTTTCTTATTCCCAGCTGCTCACTTAATGGGCTTAGGAATTGAGAACTTAGATGATCACTACACTCAAATTGTTGTAGGTGGACATGACAATGCAATCCTAGCTGTATTAGATGGTACTGCTGACTTCGCTACAACTTTTAATGACGCTCGTACTCGCTTAGAAGGTGAATATCCAACAATTATGGAAGATATCCGTATAATTGGTTACACAGATGACATTCCAAACGATACAATTTCTGTTCGTGCAGGTCTTCCAGTAGAATTGAAAAATGCAATTCGTGAAGCATTCTTAGCATTTAACGATGACGAAGAAATGATTACAGTTATGAATGAAGTATATACTTGGGATGCAATTGCTCCAGCTGCTTCAGAAGATTACGATATCGTTCGTGAAGTATTTGGTTTATTCAAAGACCAATTATCTCAATAATTTATAATTTTTAAGAAATATGAGGGAGATGCATAATGCTTCTCCCTTTTTTAAAGGGTTTTTGTCAAATTTTGTTGAATTAGAATAGTTAGTTTAATAATATTAAAGTATAAGAAAAGCTCAGCGCACTTGTAGTTGGATAAGCTAAGTTTTTCTAATAAGTTAAGAGGTCTGATGTCTGAATTTAAATGTTAATTATTGGAATTGATGATGAACAGGTTATAAAAATGATTTTATTATCTTATAAAAGATGAGGGGTTTATTTCATGATTGAATTTAAAAATGTGTCCTTAACCTATCCAAACGGACATCAAGGGTTAAAAAATGTAAATTTAAAATTAAACGATGGCGAGTTTATCGTTGTTGTTGGACTCTCAGGTGCAGGTAAGTCTACCCTTATCCGTAGTATTAACCAACTAGTGAAACCCACAGAAGGTGAGCTCCTTATTGATGGTGAAAACACTCTAAAATACAAGGAAAAGCAATTACGCAAGCTAAGAACTAGAATTGGGATGATCTTTCAAAACTACAATCTTGTAAAAAGAACTTCAGTCCTTCGAAACGTTTTATCTGGAAGATTAGGTCATACTGGCACTTTTCGTAGTTTATTAGGTTTATTCTCACAAGCAGATGTTAAGCTAGCATTAGAAAGCTTAGATCGTGTTGGAATTGTTGAAAAAGCATATATCCGTGCTGACCAGTTAAGTGGTGGACAGCAACAACGTGTAAGTATAGCAAGAGCTTTAACACAAAAACCGAAAGTAATCTTGGCAGACGAGCCGGTAGCAAGTCTTGACCCGCCAACTTCACATATAGTAATGAAAGACTTAAAGAAGATTAATCGTGAAGATAACATTACAACAATCGTTAACCTTCACTTTATTGATATGGCGATGGAATATGCAGACCGTATCATTGGAATGAGAGGCGGAGAAGTTGTATTTGACGGTCCTGTAAGTTCAGTTACGGAAAAAACGTTTGAAGAAATTTACGGCCGTAAAATTAAAGAAGATGATGTTCTCGGAGGAGATGAGAAGTAATGCAACCAGTTACCAATCCACTAAAAACGAATAACGGTCGCATTCCTATTATTCCACGTCAAACAAAAACGAGAATGACGATCATTATGCTTGTCATAGCCTTTTTATACGGGCTATCGGCATTTGTGACCGAAGCATATCCAAACAAAATTATTTCAGGACTACCACATGCCTTTGATTTTGTGAAGGATGACCTTTATCCGCCAAACTGGAGTTACTATAAAACGGTATCTTTTAGATTACTAGAAACATGGAATATTGCGCTACTTAGTACAACTTTTTCTACATTGATTTGTTTACCATTTGCTTTTTTGATGGCTTCAAATATCAATACTAATAAGTATCTTTATACTGCAGTTCGTTTTGGAATGAACGTACTTAGAACAATCCCAGAATTACTTTTAGCTGTGATTTTAGTAGCCGTTGTTGGTCTTGGACCACTTTCTGGGGTAGGGGCATTATTTTTCTTCTCGCTTGGAATTTTGGCAAAACTATTAAGTGAAACCATTGAATCAATTGACAAAGGACCATTAGAGGCTATTAGGGCAACTGGTGGTAATGTGTTTCAAGTTATTAGATACGGTGCAATGCCACAAATTCTACCACACTTTACGTCATACTCGTTATATGTTCTTGAAATTAACGTGCGTGCGTCCATCGTATTAGGATTTGTAGGTGCTGGTGGTATCGGTCAAATTCTTCGCCAGCAATTAAACTTATTTAATTACGCAAATGTTTCTACAATCATCATCATGACATTTTTAGCGGTAACGGTCATTGATGTTATCAGTACCCGTATAAGGGAGAGATTAGTGTAATGAATTTAGATAAACAATATAACATTCAAAGACCAGATCGCACCAAATATTGGATAAATTTTGGACTTATTACGATATTTATGATGTTCTTATATTATATCGCTATTTCTACAACCGATTTAGGTTATCGAGGCTCCAAGTTATCCGCCTTCGATATGTTCAAACGTTTGTTTTTCGATACATTCTTTGATCCAACTGTACAAGCTAGAATTCCTATGTATATTGGCTATATGTTCGAAACGTTAGCGATAGCATTTGCTGGAACTTTAATTGGTTCCATTTTAGCAATACCAATTGGCTTTTTAGCAGCTAAAAACATGAGTGGACATTTATCTAGCATTGGTAAAGGGATTCTAAACGGAATTCGTGCCTTCCCAGAAATATTATTTGCTGTTATTTTCGTAGCATCTGTAGGTATGGGACCTTATGCTGGGGTATTAGCGATCGGTATCAACTCGATCGGGATGTTAGGAAAGCTATACTCTGAAGTAATCGAATCCATCGATATGAGTATCGTTGAAGCATTAAAAGCAAGTGGAGCGAACCGACTTCAAGCAATGTGGTACGGTGTAATTCCACAAGTTATTCCAGAATTCTCATCATATGCGATCTATCGTTTTGAGATCGACGTTCGTGCGTCTACAGTGTTAGGTATCGTTGGTGCCGGTGGTATCGGTGCACCAATCATCCTTGCCTCAAATCAGCGTGCTTGGGAACAAGTAGGGATGATGTTAATCATCATCATCGTCGTCGTTACAATCATCGATTACCTAAGTGCATATATCCGCCGAAGAATTGTTTAACTAAGTACTATCTTAAGAGATTAGCCCCCGTGGTTAGTCTCTTTTTTAGTTTAGAGTGTAGAGTTTAAAGTTAAGAGTTATTGAAAGTAAAGCTTCGTAGTATCTAGAACAACATTCTACATTTTACATTCTAAATTCTCCATTAACCATCGAATGACCCCAAAAACTAAACTCCCAAACTGAAAACTAATAAGCATAACCTACCCGGACAAGTCATATCTATTAACTAGAGAATTATGAATTATGAATTATGAATTGTAAACAAGGCATTTCAGTTCAACACACTTTTCTAAATTTGAAATTAACTGACCTCTTTGACATACATACAAAACTCTACACTCTACACTTTAAACTCTAAACTAAAAAAGGGGATGACAATAGATGGCGAAAAGGGTTGATGAAATTCGTCGTGAAATTCAGGCAAGACGGAAAAAAATGACTAGTCGTATTGGTCAAAGAGAGAGATCACAACCACAATATTATCAAAGTCATAGCGAGTCTAGAGACGATTCAGCTTACTATTTTCCTAGTGAATCAAGGGTGACTGGGGAGCCTGAAGAAAAGTTTTTTCGCAAGGACATTTTAATGATGCAAGTGTTAGCTGCTATTTGTTTATTTCTAGTGATAGGAATATTATTTCGAACGCAATTACCACAATTTGAAGGAGCGAGGCAGTTTGTGAAAAATTCCTACGAACAGGAATTTCAGTTTGCTACTGTTGCTAATTGGTATGAAGACCAGTTTGGAAAGCCGTTAGCACTTCTTCCGACGACAAGAAATGTCGCCTTAGATAATCTTGATAATCAAGAACATAATCTAGCATATGCCGTTCCGGCGACTGGGCGAGTGACTAGAAGCTTTGATCAAGATGGAAAGGGTATTATGATCGAAACAGTTTCTAATTCAAATGTCGAAGCTGCTAGAAGCGGGATGGTTCGCTTTGTAGCAGAAGAAGAGAACTTAGGGAAAACAGTGATTATTGCTCATTATGACGGTGGTGAATCTTGGTATGCGATGCTTGATAAGGTTGAGGTCAGTATTTATGATCACGTTGAGGCAGGAAGTAAGATTGGCACAGTATCGTTACAAGACAATAAAGGCTTCTACTACTTTGCTTTAAAAGAAGGAGAAACTTTTATCAATCCACTTGAAGTGATTTCATTTGATTGATATGCTATCACTTTTAAAAAAAATAAAAATTAATCCGTTATTTTGGTTTGTCATTGGTATTGGTATTTTAACGGGTTATTTTAAAGAAGTCATTATGGTGTTTAGTATTGTTTTCATTCATGAAATGGGTCATAGTATTGCGGCCCATTTTTTTAAGTGGCGAATTCGAAAAATTGAGCTCCTACCTTTTGGTGGTGTAGCTGAAGTTGAAGAATACGGAAATCGACCATTAAAAGAAGAATTCATTGTCATTATATCTGGTCCAATTCAGCATATTTGGTTAATCGTGTTATCTTTTCTGTTACTTCCTTTTGATTTCTGGACGAGTAATGATCATCAAATGTTCATTACTCATAACTTGATGATTTTGTTGTTTAATTTGCTGCCGATTTGGCCATTAGACGGTGGTAAGCTTATGTATTTATTTTTCTCTACGAAGTATTCATTTCAAAGAAGTCTTGAAACTACATTGAGGAGTTCGCTATTATTATTGGCTATTTTTACAATAACGAGCATTTATTTTTTTCCATTTCATTTAAATCTTTGGATTGTTATTATATTTCTTCTCTTTAGTCACTATTTCGATTGGAAGCAGCGAAGTTATGCTTATATGCGTTTCTTAATGGAAAGGTACTATAAAACGGACGAACCATTTGTGGCAACAGTTCCAATTGGTGTTTCACCGCAACTAACTGTCCAAGAGGTATTGAAAACATTTAGGCGCGGTGTTAAACATAAGGTTGTTCTTAATGATCTTTCGGTGGCTCCTAAAAAATCAATTTATGAAAAGGTAATCTTAAAAGCCTTTTTTGAACAAAAGATGGCAAGCCAACCAATAGCCAAACTTACACCACCGTAAATATTTGGTATATCGTATTATAAATGCTATAATTTAATAACGTAAAATTGAACCAGCCATACGAATAATGGCTGGTTTTTTCCACAAGAATGGTGAAAAAAGAAGGGATCTAAATGAAAACATTCATCTTTAATATGTTAACGAATGAACGGCGTCTTGCTATATTAGAAGATAAAAAAGCCGTTGAAATATTAATTGAAAGACCAGATATTAATAAGATTGTTGGGAATGTTTATAAAGGGAAAGTAGTAAATGTTCTTCCAGGAATGCAATCAGCTTTCGTAGACATTGGCCTTGATAAAAATGGATTCTTATATCGAGACGAGTTAGTTAGCTTTCAGCAATCACCAGAAACTGAAGAAGTAAAAAAGGAACGGTCAATCTCTCAATTTGTAACTGTAGGTCAAGAAATATTAGTCCAAGTTACAAAAGAAGGCTTTGGGAAAAAAGGACCTAGGCTTTCTGAAGTTGTCTCGTTTCCGGGTAAATATATTGTTTACATGCCTAACGCAGGTTACATCGGTGTATCAAAAAGAATGCAAACTGAAGAAGTTCGTGAACAGTGGCGAACAGTTGGAGCAGATCTTTGCCAAGGTGAGGAAGGAATGATTATTCGAACAGCTACTGAAGGTTTAACAAAGGAAAAGGTGGCGCAAGATTTGTTTTTCTTACGCAAGCTTTGGGAAGAAGTTTGGAAAGAAGGGAAAAATCTAAAGCCACCTTCTCTCATTTATGAAGATAATTCAATTTTAGAAAAAGTAGTTAGAGACATAAACTTTGATGAAGTAGAAAAAATTATCATTGATACGATGAAAGATTATTTGCTGCTAAAAGAAATGTTCACTCCTTTTCCTGAATTACTTGAGAAACTAGAATTTTATCAAGGAAAAGAGGGTTTATTTACTTACTATAATATTGAGGCAGAGCTTGAAAAAGCGATGCGTAGGCAAGTGTGGTTAAAGAGCGGAGCGTATTTAGTTATTGATCAAACAGAGGCGTTAACAGTATTTGATGTGAATACTGGGAAGTTCACTGGCAAACAAGACTTACAAGATACAATCGTAAAAACAAATATTGAAGCAGCTAAAGAAATCGCCAGACATTTACGCCTGCGAGATATAGGCGGAATTATTATTATCGATTTCATTGATATGAAGCATGATAAAGACAAAGAAACTGTATTACGTGCTTTTAACACGGTGCTTAAAAATGATCGTACAAAAACAAATGTACTAGGTTTCACAGGACTAGGGCTGTTAGAAATGACTCGGAAAAAGGTTCGTCAAAACCTCCAAGATAGCGTTTCATCCACTTGCCCTACCTGCCATGGTAAAGGAAAGGTTCTTTCAGACGAAGCCATCGCTCATAAAGTAGAAAGGGCACTATGGGAATACAAAGGAATGGATAGTGACGCGATCCTTGTTGAAGTCCCACCAACGGTTGTTCCAATCATAAAAGGCACAAAAGACGAGCATGTGAAACGCCTAGAAAACGCACTTCATTATCAAATCTTCATAAAACCAAACGAGGAGTTAGCTCCAAACGACTTTGCCATCCGATTCGTCGGTAGCGTCGAGGATGTTGTGAGTAGAATGTAGTTTTAGAATGTAGAATGTAGAATGGTGAGAGTTTCGCTACGAAGCTTAGCTTTCAATTAATTCTACATTTTGAATTTTACATTCTACATTAAAACATTGACTCTCCCCTCAATAAATGGTAAGATATTTTTTGTTAGTTATTTGGATAACCTCCAAAGAGCTATAACCGCTCATTAAAGGGTTTTGAAGTATTTGCTCTTAGCAAAACACCCCTCATGGCGAGTCTGAGTATATTAAGGAGGTGCACGTAAATGTACGCAATTATTGAAACTGGTGGTAAGCAAGTTAAAGTTGAAGAAGGCCAAGTAATCTACATTGAAAAATTAGATGCTGAGGTTGGTGAAACGGTAAGCTTTGACAACGTATTAATGGTTGGTGGCGATGCTTTAAAAGTAGGAGCTCCATTCGTAGAAGGAGCAACTGTTACTGCGAAAGTAGAAAAAGTAGGTCGCGCTAAGAAAATGTTAGTATACAAGTATAAAGCGAAGAAAAACTACCGTCGTAAGCAAGGTCATCGTCAGCCTTACACTAAAGTTGTAATCGAAAAAATCAACGCGTAAGGACATGGCATGATTACGGTAATTATTTCTCGAAATCATGATCATAAAATTAATTCCTTTGAAATGAGTGGGCATGCAGATGCCGGTCCACATGGGCAAGATATTGTTTGTGCTGGTGCTTCAGCTGTTTCTTTTGGAACTGTAAATGCAATTGATACATTATGTAATGTTCAGTTAGAAGTTGATATGGGTGACGATGGTGGCTTTCTCCGCTGCACTGTTCCAATCGGTTTGGAAGAGCAAACTTATGAGAAAGTACAGCTTCTTTTAGAAGCAATGGTTGTTTCGCTCACTTCAATTGCTGAGCAGTACGGTAAACATATTAAAATTAGGGAAACCTAGGAGGTGAATTCTCATGTTAAAAATGAACCTTCAATTTTTCGCATCGAAAAAAGGGGTAGGTAGTACAAAGAACGGTCGTGACTCAATCTCGAAGCGTCTTGGTACAAAGCGTGCTGATGGTCAAACTGTAACTGGCGGGTCTATCTTAGTTCGTCAACGCGGTACACGTATTTACCCAGGTGTAAACGTAGGTAGAGGTGGAGACGACACTTTATTCGCTAAAGTTGACGGCGTGGTTAAGTTTGAGCGCGTTGGTCGTGACAGAAAGCAAGTAAGTGTATACCCAGTAGCACAAGAGGCTTAATAGCTTATGAAAAGTTCTAACCATTCGTGGTTAGGGCTTTTTTTATTATTAACTATGAATTGTTCATAAGAATAGATCTATAAAACAAATACTTACAAAAATTAGGATAATTTAAGCCGTAGTATTGATTATCTGGGGGCACTATTGGGCATACCGAATTAAGCAAATGAAATATTAAAAATTATCTGATATATTTATAGAAACTCATGGATATGAGGGTTTAAAAAAGGAGGCAATTATGAAATTAACAATAATCGGTCATTGGGGTGCTTATCCTGAAGCTAATGAAGCAACATCTTGTTATTTATTAGAGCATGAAGGGTTTAAATTGTTAGTTGATTGTGGCAGTGGTGCACTTTCACAGCTGCAGCATTTTTGCAAGTTGGAAGAATTAGATGCTGTCATTTTGTCACATTATCACCATGATCATATTGCTGACATTGGACCGCTACAGTATAGTAGACAAGTTGCCTTGGCATTAAAAACAACTGAGAAGCCATTGCCTATTTACGGACATCCCTATGACCAAAGTGAGTTTCAAAAGTTAGCAAAGCCGCCACATACCTTATCGTTTATTTATAATGATGAGCACGAAACAAAGATTGGTCCAATTTCTATTACTTTTCTTGAAACAGAGCATAAGGCACGCTGCTATGCAATGCGAATTGAGCTAAAAGGAAAAACAATTGTATATACTGCAGATAGTAGCTATAAAGAAGAGTTTAACACTTTTGCTAAAAATTGTGACCTACTGATCTGCGAAACAAGCTTCTACGCCCATCAAGACGGCAAGCCTTATGGCCATATGAACAGTACTGAGGCTGCAACGATTGCCAAAGATGCCTCTGTAAAAAAACTTGTCCTAACACACTTGCCACACTTTGGAGAACATAGCCAATTAGTAAATGAAGCGAAAGCTGTCTTTAGCGGTGAAGTTGTTCTAGCAAAAAAAGGGTTAACATTTGAAGTTTAGTATAAATAGAAAAAACTGGCGAGGGTAATTTAATCGTCAGTTTTTTTCTATGTGAATGTATAGAATGAGAGAAGTAAATGTTGCAGATGAAGTAGCAGCAAATTTAATGTACGCTTATATTGGTGATGAAGAAGGATTTTTAAAGCGTTTTGAAAAAAGGGTAATTCCAAATCAAGCAGCAGAGTTAATCCAGGACGGTTTAGATCCTGATTTCTTTTTGATCAAAGATGATGTGGCCACACCTTTTCCAATTAGTAGAAATTCAAGCGTCTTATTTTCAGAAAATTTGATAGCGAATATTTTACAAAAAGATAATGGAATTTTACATTCAAATATAAATGGTATCAGTTATACACTAGCATTCAAGCAAGTCCAAGAGTTAAAAGGAACAATCATATTAATAGTTCCTACAAATGACTATCTGGGTCCTATTGAAAATTTAGGGAAGTTCATTTTATTTGCGATTGGCATAAGTGCAATTGCTTCTATTTTGCTAATCATGATTTTGCTTAGATCGATAACAAGACCGTTAATTAGCCTTAGAGATGTAATGCGACAAGTAAGAACGGGAGATATGACACGAGATATAAAAATAAGTTCTTCAGTACCTGAAGTTGTCTCTTTAGTGAGGAGTTTCAACCAAATGATGAAACAAATGAAAAAGATGATTTCTGAAATAAATGGAACGATTAAACAATTATCGCAAACTGGCCATGATTTAAAGTATTCGACTGATCACGCTCTTGAATACAATGAAAAATTATCTGATGTTATTTCTATTGTAAGTAATGGAGCAGAACAAACTGCCTATACTTCAGAAGAAAGTATTCATTCTTTCCAAGACATGAAAACGCAAATTGAAGTTGTCTTAGATAATATGGAACATATATCGAGCAGTGCGACCGATATGAATAAATCTGCATTAAAAGGTGGACAAAGCGTCACTGAAATGATTAATACTACCAAAAAGTTTGAAACTGAATTTAACTCAATGACAAAAACGATTGCTAGTGTAAAAGATCATTCAATGTCAATTGCAACAGTCGTAGATTTGATTAAAAGCATTGCAGAACAAACGAAGTTATTAGCATTAAACGCTACAATTGAAGCTGCAAGAGCGGGAGATGCCGGGAAGGGATTCGCAGTTGTTGCTGGCGAAGTACGTAAATTAGCGGAGCAATCATCGGGTGCAACAGAGGAAATCACAAACACAATTCAAAGAATGGAAGAAATATCATCTAGAGCTACTAATGAGTTTGCAAATATGTTTGGGAATTTTCAAGCGCATCTTTCTATTGCTACAGAGTCGCAAACCTCATTTAATCATTTAATGAAAGAGATCGAATTGGTAAATGAAAAAATTACTAGTATGAAAGATAGATTAAAAGACCTTACAGTTTCATTACCGAAAATGGAAACTGCCGCTGAAAGTTTTGTTTCGGTATCCCAGGAGACTTTAGCTAACTCTGAACAAATGCTGGCTGCCTCCGAAGAGCAAAATGAACAAATGAGAAAAACTCATGAGGTAAGTGTAAAATTAAATGAACTTGCAAACTCATTAGCAGAAATGACAAACCATTTTAAACTCAATAATTAAAAGGATAGCAAAGCTAAAACTAGATTAATTAATTTAGTTTTAGCTTTTTTGATCTAAGTAAAATTAACCCTTAAGAATAGTAATAAATATTTTTTTAACAATTGTAAATTTCATATGCACTAAAAATCGAGATTATCTTCGAGTTTCTATTTTCGAATTTACAATTAGCCAAAACTATTTACAATTTCTTTACACCACGTTTATTCTAGCTTCAAATTAGAGGAGTAAATTAGAACTTGTGAAGGAGATAGTTTAAGAGACTTCATCTTCAGAAAAAGAAAACAATTTCGGGAGGAAATTACCAAATGAAGAAATTCAAACGTTCAATGTTAGCATTAACTGTAGTGGCAGCATTAGCATTAGCTACTGCATGTGGAAGTGGGGAGGAAGCTAGCAAAGGCAACACTCAAACAGCGAGCAACTCTTCTCAAGCTAGTGAGCAAAAAGAGGAAAAGAAAGAAGAGAAACTTTCCGGAACAATTGCTATTGACGGATCTTCAACAGTTTTCCCAATTCTTGAAGCGGTATCTGAAGAGTACAACCAAGTTCAGCCAAACGTAAAAGCTCCAGTGGGTGTTTCAGGTACAGGTGGTGGTTTTAAACGTTTCGTAATCGGTGAAACAGATTTTAGTAATGCATCTCGCCCAATCAAAGAAGAAGAAGCAGCACTTGCTAAAGAAAATGGCATTGAATATATTGAATTAAAACTAGCGTTTGATGGCTTATCAGTAGTGGTTAGCAAAGATAATGATTTTGTAGACTATTTAACAGTTGAAGAGCTAAACAGGATGTGGGTAGATGGATCAGATATTGTAACTTGGAAAGATGTTCGCCCAGAATGGCCAGATATTAAAATTGAATTCTTTAGTCCAGGACATGATTCTGGTACTTATGATTATTGGAATGAAGTAGTTTTAAAGAAAACAGACATTCGTAAAGATGCTCAACTTTCAGAAGATGACAATGTTCTTGTTATGGGAGTAGCTGGTGGTAAAGGTGGAGTAGGTTACTTTGGTTATGCTTACTACTATGAGAACCAAGATAAATTAAAAGTAGTAGCTATAGACAACGGCAATGGTCCAATTGTACCTACAGAAGATTCAATCAATGATGGTACTTATGCTCCACTTTCAAGGCCAATGTATATGTATGTAAATAAGGAGTCATTAAAACGCCCTGAAGTATTAGATTACTTAACATTCTTAAATGAGCATGTTGGAGAATTAGCTTTAGAAGTTGGTTATATTAATATGCCTCAATCAGATTATGATAAAAACGCAGAAATCATTAAAAACGCAAAATAGTTTTGAATAAATAGAAAAGGTAAGGGGTGGCATACGTCGCCCCTACCGTTATGTTTTCCACAGGTTAGGGGGATGGAAATGAATAGAGAAAAATCAGTGAGCGAGTTAATCGCCCAAAATCATTCAAAAAGATCTTTATTAAAGTTTACCGAAAATGCAGTACCAAAGTTTCTTCTTGTTTGTGCAGTTGTATCAATTTTAACCACGATAGGTATTGTATTCACGCTTTTATTTGAAACATTTACATTTTTTAAGACAGTATCATTTATTGAGTTTATTACGAGTAAAGAATGGCACCCAATGCATTCTAATCCTAACTTTGGTATTTTACCTTTAGTTACCGGAACGTTGTTAGTTACAGCCATTGCCATTACAGTGGCTATACCAATTGGTCTAGGTGCAGCAATTTATTTAAGTGAATATGCATCAGAAAAAATGCGAAAAGTGATTAAACCTGTTTTAGAAGTATTAGCAGGAGTTCCGACAATTGTTTACGGCTTCTTTGCCTTAACTTTCGTAACACCAATGCTTCGTCAAGTTGTTCCTGATTTATCAATTTATAATGCTTTAAGTCCAGGAATTGTGGTAGGGATTATGATCATCCCAATGATTGCCTCATTATCTGAAGATGCGATGAGTTCTGTTCCTAATTCAATCAGGCAGGGTGCATATGCATTAGGAGCTACGAAATTAGAAGTAGCAATAAAAGTAGTTTTACCGGCGGCTCTTTCAGGAGTTATTGCTTCGTTTGTACTTGCAATGTCAAGGGCAATTGGTGAAACGATGATTGTAACGGTTGCAGGTGGAGCTAATCCAACAACAGCCATTGATGTTACAAGCGCAATTCAAACAATGACAGCTTATATCGTCCAAGTTAGTTTAGGAGATGCTACCTACGGTTCAACAGTATATTACAGTATTTATGCAGTAGGTATGACATTATTTGTCTTTACACTTGTTATGAACGTATTGGCTTTCTTTATCTCACGAAAATTCAGGGAGGAATATTAAAAGATGGAAATAACAAAGCAAAGTCAAATGATCCGAAATATTCCTACTCGTTTATTAAAAAATAAAATTTTTACGTTATTATTCTTACTAGCTACTCTTACAGGATTACTAGTTTTAGCGATCCTTTTATTTCGAATTTTTTCTCAAGGAATTGGTTATATCAATTGGGATTTTCTAACAAGCTTTGCTTCAAGACGACCTAGTGATGCAGGAATTAAGGCCGCGATTTATGGAACGATTTGGATGATGGGAGTAACGGCACCAATTGCCTTCACTTTAGGTGTTGGAACTGCTCTTTATCTAGAAGAATATGCAAGCAAAAATATTTTCACAAAAATTATCCAAATGAACATCTCAAATTTAGCTGGTGTTCCTTCAATAGTATTCGGTTTATTAGGTCTTACATTGTTTGTACGTGGGTTAGGGTTAGATCGTAGTGTATTAGCGGGTGGTTTGACCATGGCGCTGTTGATCTTACCAATTATCGTTGTAGCTTCACAAGAAGCAATACGTGCAGTTCCAAAAGAATTGAAAGAAGCGTCGTTTGGAATGGGTGCAACAAAATGGCAAACTATTCGCCGGGTAGTTTTACCAGTTGCGATACCAGGGATTTTAACTGGTAATATCCTTGCTCTTTCAAGAGCGATTGGTGAGACAGCCCCACTTATTATGATTGGTGCTTTAACTTACATTGCCTTTGTCCCTGAAAATCTTATGAGTCAGTTTACAGTTATGCCAATTCAAATATTTAACTGGACTGGAAGACCGCAAGAAGAATTTCAATACGTTGCTGCTGCTGGAATTATTGTTCTATTAGGAATGTTATTAATTATGAATTCTGTAGCGGTGTTGATTAGAAACAAATTTCAAAAACGTTATTAATATTAATTTTTAGGGGGATGTTATATGACTGTCGCAGTTCATCCAAAAATAAACCAAAAAAATATAGAAGAAATAATTGTGAAATTAGATAAGAAGAAAGTTTATGAAGTAAATCAATTAAATTTATGGTATGGAAAAGATCAAGCATTAAAAAATATTGACTTAGATTTTTTCAAAAATGATGTTACAGCGATTATTGGACCTTCAGGTTGTGGGAAATCGACGTTTATTAAAACATTGAACCGGATGGTTGAAATGGTTCAAGGAGTAAAAACATCTGGTAGTATCATTTATCAAGGTAGAGATATTTTTGATACGAAATTTCATGTTGAAGAGTTAAGAACAAAAGTAGGAATGGTGTTTCAAAAACCAAATCCATTTCCAAAATCAATCTATGAAAATATCGTCTATGGTCCAAGAATTCATGGAATTAAGAATAATAAAATTCTTGACCAAGTTGTTGAAAAAAGTTTGCGTGGTGCTGCTCTTTGGGATGAGGTCAAAGACAGATTACACGAAAATGCATACAGTCTTTCCGGTGGACAACAACAAAGATTATGTATTGCTCGATGTTTAGCAGTAGAACCAGAATTAATATTAATGGACGAACCAACAAGTGCTCTTGATCCTAAATCTACACTTAAAGTAGAAGAGTTGATGGAAGAGTTAAAACAACAATATTCGATTATTATTGTTACACATAACATGCAACAAGCTGCAAGGATTTCCGATAAGACAGCATTTTTCCTTAATGGGGAAGTCATTGAATATGATAATACAGACCGGATATTCTCGAATCCAAAAGATAAGCGTACAGAAGATTATATTACTGGAAGATTTGGATAAGGGGAGAACGATCATGCAAACGAGAGAATTATTTCATTCAGGTTTAACTGCTTTAAAAGAGGATATCCTTTCATTAGGTACCCAAGTGAATGAAGCTTTTAATGCTTCAATGAGTGCTTTTATTAACAATGATGTAAAGCAATTTAACGAGATTAAGGAAAATGATATAAAAGTAAATCAACAAGAAATTGCAATAAATGAAAAAGCAACCTTGTTAATTGCCAGACAACAGCCAGTAGCTTCTGACTTGAGAAAGATTATTGTAGCTTTCAAAGTTTCAAGTGACCTTGAACGTGTAGGTGATTTAGCTGTTGATATTACCAAGGCAGCTAAAAGAATTCCTCTAACAGAAACAAAAATTGATACAACATTGTTAATCGAAATGGCAAACAAAGCAAGCGAAATGCTTTCAAAAGCGTTAGTGGCCTATGAGAACGGCAATGTTCTGGAAGCACAGCAAATTGCAACTCTTGATGATGAAGTAGACGAAATGTATGCCCAGTTCGTTAAAAAGATTTTTAACATCGTCGTATCAGAACAGCTAGCAATCGAACAAGTGACGCAGCTTGCGTTTATCTCCCGCTACATTGAAAGAATTGCTGATTACGCAACAAATATTGCAGAATTAATTATTTATGAGGTGAACGGCCAATATTTTGATTTGAATTGATTTATTGCTCTGGGCACCACGTAATGACATCTTAGAATAGGTTTGACGATGCATGCCATTGTGTCGTCTTTTTTGTATTTTTTATACACTTCTATATTGAGAATTTACAACTCATAATGGTAAAATAAATAAGAACGTATATTCTTAATTAGTGTGAGTATAATATGTTGGAAATTATTAGTATAATGGTACATATTCCATGATAAGGAGTGAAGAAATGCTAGTTGTAAAATCATCTCCAATTACCGAAGTAGCAAACATTGATCGGCTTACAGAAAGCTTCAATAAGCAAAAAGAACTAGGGAAACCAATTTATTACATACTTCCTTCAAATAAATATCTTCAAGAAGCAAGAAAACAAAAAAAAGGAATGGCGTTTAAAACATTTGATGATTTAGCCGACTTAGTTTTAAAAAAGGCTAACATTGACTTTTTTCCAGTGTCTGAGAGTGAAAGGACGTTGTTTTTTCAAGAATTAATCGCAAGAGATAAAAAGCGCTTCTTACAAAAACCCGAAGAGCTTCGTCATAAAGCGAAAGCCTATGCCGAGACGTATGGTCAATTAAAACGAATTGGGTTAACCATCAGTGATTTACCTTCACAATTTAAGGAAATGGAAGCTGTCTTTCAAGAATATGAAACTGAGTGGGTTCAAAAACAACGCCTTCTCGATCCGGAAAATCGAATCCATAAAGCTGTTTCCCTAATGCGACTTGAAAGTTTAAACCTAGGTGGTATCGTCATTGATGGTTATTTAGATTTTAGTACGCTTCAGTATATGGTTATTAACTATTTCGTTTCTTTAGGTCTTGATATAACCGTTTATTTACCTGCGATAGAAGAAGCTGAGATTTTAGAAGAAACGAAAACTCAACTTCAAAATTTAGGCTTTGAAATTGAAAACTCAAAAGCCCTTATGATAGGGAATGCACCTTCTGTTGCAGTGAGCTCGGCAACAACGTTGGAAGAAGAAATTCACGGTGTTCTCCAAGAAATTTCAGATAATCTTGCAGAGACGCCACTTTCAGAAGTCGCAATTCTCTTAGCTGATGAAAAGAATTACCTTGAAAGGGTAGTGAAAGTAGCGAAAGAGAAGCAAATTCCTTTAAAGCGCCCGTTAAAGAAACAGATGAAGGATTCGTTACTGTTTCAATTTATCCATCATTCCTTGCTTAAGCATAATGGAAGATTTTCAAGTCGATGGGATTTTCTCGATCTTACTGATACATTATTAAGACTTCAGTTTCTACCAAGCTTCGATTATATGACAAAAAAGAAAGCCTACGTGGAAACTGGTTTTTTAGATGAACAGTTGAAAGAAGAAATCAACTTCTATGTGGAATTCCGAAAAGCTCTTCCAAAAAAAGCAGGTTTATATTTTTATTTATCTACTGTCAAGGATTTACTTGAAAAAAGCCATTTGCTCACAACTTGGAGAGAACAGCTAATTTCCGAAACTTGTACAATAAAGCTTCAACAAATCCGCTTTGAATGGAAAGCGTTTGATTATTTATTTGATCATATTTCTAAAAAAATGGAGATGTTAGCAAATCAAGGGCTTAAAGAGCTAGAGGTTCATTATCATATTTTTGTTGAGTGGTTAAATGAAGGACTACAAAGCGGCTCGATATTTGTAGACAGAGCTCCTATACAAGGCGTTCAGCTTTATTCATTCCGCGATATCGCTTTATTTAAAGGAACGCATATTTACGTGTTAGGAATGAATGAAGGAACATTTCCAAAGGGCCATAAGCTAAGTGGTTATTTACAAGAAAGTGATTTGAAAAAACTTCCAATTCCTTTTGCAGCCCCAACCGGGAAATTATTTCGAAAAAAAGATGATGCATTTTTTCAGCAGTTATTTAGTTTAGCTTCCAAGCTATCATTTTCATATGTAGTTGGCGTCGATCCTCATAACCCCTTTTTACCATCTGGTTACTTAGAACATTGGAAAAGCCAAATTCAAGAAAGAAAATATAGCACGGCAAATCGTTTTGCTTTTAGAGAAAGTTATTCAAAAGAAGACTATGAAGCAAAGATCGCCTACCATATAGGACTTGGAAAACAAGTACCAAATCCACCACTACAACTAGAAAGATTTGTGGAAAAGCTCGCATATTTAGAGGTAGGAAAAGAAGAGGTCTCCCCTCCATGGAAAGAGAAACTCAGGCGAGACAAATTGTCAGTGACAATGCTCGAAAGTTATGCAATGTGCCCATTTAAATATGCGCTTGAACGAATTTTAAAGATTAAAGAACCTTTAGAAAAACGTGTGATAATAGATTTTCGAGATGTTGGTTCAATGCTCCACACGATCATTGAGAAGTTTTATAAGCAGCTAAACTTAGTGGGCAAGCCGTTCTCCACCTTTACGGATGATATGAAAGAGCTGGCTGATGCTGCTTTAATGGAAATTTTCGAGGAGGAATGGGCAGTTGTGGAGGCTGGACATCTAGATTTTTCTAAGCTACAACTTTCCATTGAAAAAGAAGAATGGCAAAAGAAGATAAAGAGATGGTGGCTTGCAGAGAAACAGCATTTTTGGGAAAATAAGCAACTCCAATCAATGCATCTCTTTAGGTTAGAAGAAGCAATTGAGCTTGATTTAAAAATAGATGAAGAGACAACAATTACGTTGTCGGGAAAAATTGATCGAATTGATATCGATGAAAACGGCTTTGTGATTTATGACTATAAGTCGGGAGCAGCATCACTGAATTTCGAAAAAGAGGTTCGCCCTGGACTTAAGCTTCAACTTCCACTTTATTTAGTGGCGATGGAAAATAGATTAGAGAATGGCCACTACACCATCGATCTAACGAATACATTTCCTCAACTACCAGCAAAGCTAACGGCACATGGAGCATCGTATATCTCATTAAAAGAGCCGCTAAAACGAGCAGGAAACAGCGTTTGGCGTGAGGAGCATTTTGAGAAAAGTAATCCTTTTTCAGTTACTCGCTTTGCGACGAAAGAAGAAACATTAGAAGGTGAAGTTTTCCTCGCAAAATATGAGTTGAAACAACGCTTGAGGGAGCTTTGGGAAGGTAGCACGCAAAACTTTTCCGTTAAACCATTAAAGTGTATTACTAGTTGTTTGTATAAACCTGTTTGTCGTGTCACTCAAGATCAAATTGAAGAAGGAGAGGAGGAATGGAAATGAAGTTTAATCCAGAGCAAGAAAAAGCAATTTTAAGCGAAATGCCACTCGTTGTGATTTCAGCTGGTGCAGGCTCAGGAAAGACTCGAGTACTAACGGAACGCTATGTTCATCTTTGTGAACAGAAGCTTCAGGAAAAGCTAGGTAATCCATCTTCTCCTATTGGCGCCTCTGTAGAAGAGATTGTGGCGATTACTTTCACGGAAAAAGCTGCCAGGGAGATGAAGGACAGGATCCGTGGGCGTATTGAAGAGCAGCGTTCATCCGTGAAAAATGTTTACCCCCTTCACGAGCAAGAATTAGCACGTCAATTTTGGCAGGAGCAAAAAGAAGCGTTAGATGGCGCGTTAATTACAACCTTTCATAGTTTTTGTCACAAGTTGCTTCATGAGTATGCTTTTGAAGCAGAAGTAACACCGAATTTTACTGTTCTTGATGATGTCGGTGCAAAGTTAATCCAAATCGAGATTTTTGAAGAAATGTATGAATCGCCTGAGTATCATCTGAATTGGCGACCTTTATACAACTTTTATACTCGGAACCAGTTAAAAGAGGCGATAAAAGCCGTTTATAGTCAGTTAAAGGAAATTGTTACCTCAGTATCATCGATTGAGGCATTCTTCGATAGTGAGGAAATTATAGACCTACAATTAGCAACAATTAAGGAAGCGCGTAAAGTTGCATTGCAGCATTTCTATCAAAATGCGAAACTATTTGTGATGGAACTTGATGAAAATGAAAAGGTTCAGAAAAAAATAATCGAGCATTTTTCAACGGTTGGTGAGTCTTCCTTTGAAAACTCAGAAACCATATTTGAAGACTTAAAAGAGGCAATGCCGAAAAAAGTGAGTAAGACGTGGGAAGAAAGTAGCCCGCCACTGTTTGACTTGTACGAATATTACTTTAAACCATTAAAAAAAGCGATGACGAACCTCGAGGGTCCATCAGAAGAGGACATTGAAGAAGTTAAAGAAATTATTAAGCTTTTTGCTCATATGCTAGCTGTCTTTCACGAAAAATATGATGCAAGAAAGCGAGAGCGGGCAGCGCTTGATTTCTCTGACTTGCAACAAAAGGCGATCACTTTATTAGAACATGAAGCTATTCAACTAGCTTGTCGGAAAAAGTTTAAGCATATGATGATCGATGAGTTTCAAGATACAAATCAGCTCCAAATGAATATGCTCAAATTTATTCAACCAGCCTACCGATTTGTCGTCGGCGATGGAAAGCAGTCAATCTACCGATTTAGAGGTGCTGATGTTAGCTTAATGAAAGAGCTTGTCGAGCTTTCAAAGCAAGATCCAAATAGTGACTTTATCAATATGAGTACAAATTACCGGACGTGCGATAGCATTATTCAATTTGTAAATCATGCCTTTCACGAAATTATGGGCGGTGAAGAAGAACGTTCCTATCTCTCGTATAAAATAAATTATACAAACATTGATAGCCATCGTGACGGTGATCAAGAGCGTAAATGTCGCGTCGAACTAATAAAAATACCAGTGGATGACGCCAGCGAAGAAACAGAAGTCACCGAGGAAACGCAAGAAGGACAGCTGTCTGAATATGAAGTCATTACAAATCGAATGCTTGGATTAATTGAAGAAAAACAAGACATTGTTGCTGAGAAA
The DNA here is from genome assembly GCF_001866075.3 of Anaerobacillus isosaccharinicus. Taxonomy (GTDB): domain Bacteria; phylum Bacillota; class Bacilli; order Bacillales; family Anaerobacillaceae; genus Anaerobacillus; species Anaerobacillus isosaccharinicus. The sequence continues at coordinate 2,957,263 of NZ_CP063356.1, forward strand.
GATACATGGCGGGCACCACAGTGGCGTGATTTTGCTATTCTTATTCAGGCAAGGACAAAATTGACGAAGTTAGAAAAAGCATTAAAAGACAAAGGTGTACCTTATGTTGTTTACGGAGGAATTGGTTTTTATGAAAAACAAGAGGTAAGAGATATGCTTACTCTTCTCCAATGGCTCAATCGACCATGGGAGCCACTCTACATTTTATCATTACTTAGAAGTCCATTATTCGGTGTTTCAGTGGAAGGCTTTTTAACGATTGATGAATGCCTAGAGGAGGAAATCAGTTTAGCGTCTTACATTTACGAAGGACTGTTTTTAAACGATGAAAGGATGGATGAGAACCTAAAGGCGGCTTTAAGAAAATTAAAACAGTTTTATGAGCAGTGGGTTCCTTATACTCCTCAAATGTCTTTGAAAGACTACTTAGATGAGTTCTTTGAAATTTCAGGTTTAAAGGCGATGCTCCTATTACAAAGAAATAACATTCAACTTATTAAGAATGTGGAAAAGTTTATGGATGTACTAACTCAATTTCAAACGTCTTCTTTAGACGAGCTACTGAAACAAGTAAAACAACTCGCGGCTTTGTCTGAAAAAGAAGGTGAAGCAGAAGTAGAGCTTGCTGAAGGGAATATGGTTCATATTATGACTGTGCACGCTTCAAAAGGATTGGAATTTCCAATTGTCTTTTTGCCAGACTTAGCAAAAGGTTCAAAAGGCGATTCAGGGAGTATCCGTTTTGACAAAGATGTCCGTCTTGCAGTGCATTACAAAAAAGAAGTAGATCTAATCAAGAAGCCAGATGATAAATTTTCACCATCGTTTAATTCAATTAAAGCTCGCTCAAAGGATCAAGCTGTAGAGGAAGCTAAGCGACTTTTTTACGTTGCAGTAACGCGGGCAAAAGATTATTTGGTCTTATCGACCGTTGATAAAGCTTCAAGCGATTCCTGGTATTCTATGCTCTTAGAGGCTATAGAAGAAAACGGCCAGATTGAAGGACTCATTAACGAGACAATAGAAGTTCCGATTTATGACAAATGGGAGGACACAGGTGCAATTTATCAACCTCCTACAATCATTGAGAGAAACCTAATCAAACCAAGCTTTTCGGTATCAGAGGTCATGACATTCATGAACGATCCTTTGAAATATTATGACAAATATGTTGTTAAAATCGAAGATCATTGGTTGGATGATACATCAGATATAGTTCAAATGAGTGATATTAGGGAGTCTTTATCGGGTGCTACACTTGGAACTGCCGTTCATCGCGCGTGTGAACTTCTTGATTATGGATATGATCTTGATGATGCAAAAGAAGAAGCATTAGCGAATATTGAAGATGAAATAGAAAAGCAACGTTATGAACAGGCGATGGAAAGTCTCATTATGAACTACCGTGAGCTAGAGAAATTAAATTTAGGTAAAACAGTAGAAAATGAATGGCCATTTATTGTTGAAATTGAAGGCGCACTGATTATTGGTGAGATTGATAAGATAGTTGAAAAAGACGGTCGATATCATCTGATTGATTTAAAAACAAATCGTAGCCAAAATTATGAACAACTAACGGCTTATTATGCTCCTCAGTTATTTTTATATAAGATGGCATTTGAGCAAGAATATAAGCAGAAGGTCGACCAGCTATCGCTATTTTTTTTGAGAGGTGGAAAAGAAGGATTTATCTCAGTAACAAGTGAACCAGTTTCTGAAAGCAAACTGAGTGAAGTTATCAAAAGCATGGTAAACTTAAAGAAATCAAGTGTTTTTAAAAATGATTATGAAGATTTTAAAAAATAATGTTTACAAATACATAGTTATTGGATATAATTTCCTATGTAAGATAAATTTACTTGAAAGGAGCTGAGCGAAATGATCATGTCAAAAAGCAATGGCAAAACTTCTAAACAATTTAATATCTTTCGTTCGGTATCTGAAGCTTAGTAAATAATCTCTAACTATGTTTGTTTATGATTATAAATTCTAGCCACAGGACCGCATGAATCCTGTGGCTTTTTTATGAAGAAAAGTAGATACAATTTATATAGTATCTAATGCCACAGGAGGATTCTCTTGTGGTTTTTTCTTTTAGCTTTCAGCCTGGAGACTGAAACAAATCCCATCTTACGGCTGTTATCAAAATGTTTTTTTTCATTAAACTATAGTTAGAAAGAACAAAGGATTACCAGTCAAAAAAATTCTTTTAGAATATTTACGACTGATCAATCATATATTTATATTTTTGTGGGGAGGTGAACTATATGTTGTTGAATTTATTTTTTATCACAGTCAAAATTTCAAAGCGACAATTTACAAATGAAGAAATTAAGAAAGCATATCATATGGAAAAGATTGAGTCCCATTTACAATCAGTAAAAGCAAAGCAATTCGATCATCAACAAATTAAATTTTTATAATATGTTTCTAAAAAATAGTCTAAAGGAGGTTTTTTTAATGTCAATGATCATTTGCTTTCCAGTTTTAGCTTGGTACAAAAAGGTGAAAGGCTTGACCTAATTATGCTTTAATTGAAGGGAGGTCTTGGTATGGTCTTTAATATATTCTTTTTAACCATAACCATTTCAAAGCGACTATTTTCGAAAGCTGACATTGAACGTGCGTATAAAGCACAAATCAGTGAAGAGCTTGTTGAGAAAAACAAACAGCGCTGTATAGCAACACAGCGAGTTATATAAAATAATCCAGAGACTGGTTAATTAATCAGTCTCTTTTACTTTCAGTCAAGTTACTTGTTTTATTAGAAAGAATATACTACTCTTTTTAGGTACATATAGAAAGGAAGTGCACTATATAATGGAGCAAATATTTTCACAAGGCCAATTATTTGTATTTGACTTAGATGGAACTTTATATGAAGGAACTGATCATTTTGATTATTATGCAGAACGTCTCTTGTTAGACGTAGCTGAAGAAAACAAAGATGGTTTCAATAGAGATTACCAAAAAATGAAGGAAGGTAATCACCCAGTTAAGATTGGTAAGGCATATGATGTTGAACGTGATACGGTTTTGACATTAGATCCTTTTACGTTAAAGGTTGTCAAAGTAGAAACATGGGAAGGCATAGTTTGGTCTGACGAGAAACTAGCTGAAGTTTATCATGGACAGCTTACCTTTGATTTTGAGAAAATGATTGCAATTGGTGATGGTTGGTGGCTACCGTTTGCTGCGGCTAAGCATTATGGGGTGAAAGATTGTCATCCCCGTTATGTTGAAACAAAAGAATACATGGTTACAGAACTGTTTCAATTAGAACAAATTCCAGGTGTGCGAGAAGGACTAATTAAATTAAAAGAAACAAAAAAGCTGGTTCTTGTTACAAATAGTGATATTGACGATGTTGGACGTCTACTAAAAGAATTGAATTTAGACGGAGTTTTTGAACATATTGTCACTTCGGCTAAGAAACCATCTAGAACTGTAGAGATTTTCAAACAACTAATCGAACAATATGAAGTTGATCCAGAACAAATTGTTTCAGTTGGGGATAACTTTATTAATGAAATTGCTCCAGCAATTCAAATGGGGATGAAAGGTATTTACATTGATCCTCTTAAAGGTGAACTTCAACATGCACAGTTAAAAGTTGTGAGTAGTTTAGGCGATTGCTTTTAATTTTAGTCAATTAAAAAATTGTAAGTAAACTTAAGCTGGTTTATAGCTGGATAAGCCCACTATAAGTCAGCTATTTAGATTCTATGAATTATGTTGAATTTTATCAAAAATTAAGCTATTTTAAAAATAAGAAGTGTTTTATGGCAACTTTATCAAAAAACTAATTTTAAATTTCTGAAATTTGTGGTAACTTTAGTTTAATGAATGACGTTTCATTCATTAAACATATAAAAGCTTCTTAGTCAAAGGGGAGAATCAAATGGCCGAACATTTACAAATAATTCAAGATCGCAATAAGCTACTTACTAAATTATTATGGTTTGCGTTTAGTCTTGGGCTTGCTAGTAACTTTTTATCTCAAGTCCCATTTAATGGAATTATTGCTTATAGTGTAGCCGGTATTTTAGCCGTGGGATCAATAACATTTATGACTTTTAGAAGACTTTCAGTGCAGAATATTCAATACATAGTCGTCATTTGTTTTAGTATTCTTATTTTTGTCATGGTAACGACTTCGCCAAAATTTTCAAATTACTTAATGATTTATGTTGCAGTAGCATTTTTGACTCTCTATCATAATTATCGCTCGATTGCAGCAGCAGCAGTTTCTGGATTAGTTTTGTCTAATTACTTTTTTTGGGCTTTTCGGGATGAAATGTTTTTTGGTGTTGATTATAAAGTTTTTTTATCAATGAACATTATGTATATCGTTATTACAAGTGTGTTAATTGCCCAAGCCCGAATTGGGGAAAAGATGCAAAAGCAAATGGATGAACAGCATGAAGAAATGAAACACGGAAAAAAGAAAGTGGACCAACTTTTAAAGGAAGTAACTCACTCAGTTCAAGTCATCTCCAATTTTAGTGAAACATTAAAAGGAAATATTAGTGCAACAGCAACAATCTCTAATGATATTACAACAGCATTTGCTGAAGTAACAAGAGGTATAGAAGCTCAAGCTGCAAGTGTTGGAGAAATGAATGAATCAGTGAATAATACAAATGACCTAGTTGCAAGTGTTTCAAAGATTTCTGAACAAATGGGAGGTCTATCATCTGAAACAAAGGATATAACAGATAAAGGTAATGCTCATGTCGTTTTACTTTCTTCTCATATGTCGCAAGTGAACGAAGTAATGAATGCAGCAAGTCAGTTGATGAAGGAATTAAACAACCAAACAAAGCAAATTGGCGCTATACTTTCGTCTATTAGTGACATTTCTAACCAAACCAATCTATTAGCGTTAAATGCAGCTATTGAAGCTGCGAGGGCTGGAGAGCATGGAAAAGGTTTTGCTGTTGTAGCATCAGAAGTTCGTAAATTAGCAGAGGACTCACAAAACTCTACAGTAGAAATCTCTAAAATTCTAACAGAAATTAAAGAGAAAACAATGGAAGTTACGAAGCAAATTGATGCTGGGGAGCAATCAGTCTCATCTAGTATTTTAGCAACAGAAAAAACGAAAGAGAACTTTGAACTAATCTTAGGAAATACATCGAAGGTTGCTCACCAGGCAGAAAATGTTAAAACAATGTTGAAGAAGCTTGAACAAGCATCTGCTTCAATTGGAGAAGAGGTAGCATCTGTTTCGGGTGTCACACAGCATTCAAGTTCACAAACAGAAGAAATTTTAGCTCATGTTGAAGAACAACACACTCGTATTGAAGCAATTATGAATTCTTTTGAGGAATTAGATAGCTTAACAAGACAGTTACAATGCTTAGTAGACGACGTAAAAAGGTGAAGTAAACAAATTTATAAATCAAACATAAAAGTTAATGGTCAAGTAGAATAAAAAAAATAATGAACAGCGCGATACATGCTCTGTTCATTATTTTTTATAGTTAAAATTAATGCCATAATTTGTTCGTTTAGATACGGATATGGAGAGCTTCTTGAACAGGAACGTAATCATAACCTAAGTCTCTTGCAACTACCTCATAAGTAATTGAACCATTTGCTACGTTTACACCAAGTTCTAATGCTTTGTTTTCTGTTACTGCCGTGTAAACACCTTTATTGGCAATTTGTAATGCGTATGGAATTGTAACGTTTGTTAATGCAATAGTTGATGTGCGTGGAACTGCTCCAGGCATGTTGGCTACCGCATAATGAACAACCCCATGCTTCTCATACGTTGGCTCACTATGAGTTGTTATGCGGTCAACTGTTTCAAAGATACCACCTTGGTCGATAGCAACGTCAACAATAACTGACCCAGGAGCCATTGTCTTAATCACTTCTTCTGAAACCAGTTTTGGTGCTTTTGCTCCAGGAATAAGAACAGCGCCAATCACTAGGTCAGATTCTCGGACAGCATCCGCAATATTTAAAGGATTAGACATAAGTGTATTGATGCTGCTTCCAAAGATATCATCAAGGTAACGTAAGCGATCAGGACTTAAATCGATAATTGTTACATCAGCACCAAGTCCCATTGCGATTTTTGCTGCGTTTGTACCTACAACTCCACCACCGATAACTGTAACCTTTGCCCTTTTAACACCAGGAACTCCAGCTAGTAAAATTCCTTTACCACCTTTAGGTTTTTCTAAAAATTGAGCGCCAATTTGTGAAGCCATGCGGCCTGCAACTTCGCTCATTGGAGTAAGTAGAGGTAATGTTCGGTTAACTTCTACTGTTTCATAGGCAATTGCGATAACGCCTTTGCTAGTTAACGCTTTTGCTAGTTCAGGCTCAGCAGCTAAGTGTAAGTATGTAAATAAAATCAAACCTTCTCTAAAATAATCATACTCTGACGCAAGAGGTTCTTTTACCTTCATTACCATGTCGGCTTTGCCCCAAACATCAGAAGCAGTTTCTAAAATTGTCGCTCCTGCTTCAATATAGTCTTCATTTGTGAAACCGCTTCCAACACCGGCATCAGTTTCAATAAAAACTTCATGACCTGAACTAATAAAAGAAAGAACTCCCGCTGGGGTAATAGCAACACGATTTTCATTGTTTTTTATCTCTTTAGGTACTCCAATAATCATCTGTAAATCCCTCTTTTTCCTCTTAAATTTTCCATCAGTTTTAGTATAGTTTGTTTTCCTATAAGTACGCAATTAATTTTTCTTCTATAGGTAAAAAAACTTTCACAATACAGACATAAATAGGGGCTACCTTTTCCATATGCTTTAAAAATAAAGAAAAATTAAATTTTAAAGCATATGAAGTTAGCCCCTACCACTATTTATTAGTGTAGCCTTTTCATGTCGTACTTTCGGTTTAAGCGGTCTGTTACGTACCAGCTATGGTCCTCTGTTGAAAGAAAACCGATGTAGTCAATTGGCATGACGTCATAATAAACGTAATATTCACCATTGGTAAAGCGAATATATAGTGCGTGGGTTATGTCATCATATGTTGCTGATTGGATATGTGGAGAATTAAAATTTGTTGTTTCCAAGATCTCATCTCCCTTTATATTTTAGGAATTTATTTGTATTATTCCCGTTTGTTATAAAGAAAAACATCTTTTTATATTAAAGTGATTGGAACTCAATCTCTCTCACATTAGTAGGGATATACGATATATGTGGTTAATAAAAACTGGGCTTTGAAAAAAGAAAAAGCTTGCAATTAATGAATTAAGCGAGAGATTTCTTCTGTTGATAAAACTTTTCCGCTCGAAACAACCTTTCCATTGACTACTAAGGCTGGCATATAAATGACACCATACTTGATCGCATCTGAAATATAGTCAACTTTTTCAATATCAACATATAATCCTTTTGTCTCCACAGCCTCTAAAACTCGCTTTTCAAATAATTTACAATTTATGCAAGATGTTACTAGAAGCTTTATTTCCATAGCTTTCCCTCCCAATTTTTTCTCCTAACTTAATAATATAACGAATTTTTTAACTATTCATTATTGGTTTCTGACAATGCTGTGAATTAGCTGTGTACGTTTTAAAATTAGATGAAATTAACGTGAGGTGAAGGTGAATTAGATTTGAAGAAGTTAGGAACATTCTCTGATTATCTACAAAATTCCCTAAGAATTTACTTGTAAGATTCCTATCTATATAGGAAAATGTTACTTAGTTGGAATCTAATAGTTATAGGTATACTGGGGAGGCACTACCATGTTTTTTACAAAAAAATTTAACGTAGAGAAAAAAGTTCGACCATTTACAGATTCAGATATACAATCTACCGAACGAATGAAGCAAAAACTATCATATTTACAGCTAAATAACGGGGATCTCGAAAATATAAAAAAAGTTGACTATATTATCGATAAATTTAGTGAAGATATTACAACTAGACATTATGAGATGGTTGAGAAATATGCTAACTTACAAGGCATTGTTGACCAGTATAGTACAAAAGAGAGATTGTCTAAAACATTTGTCCAATATTTGAAGTCAATTCCAAGATCAAAAATTGATCAAGAATTTATTGCCGGTCGTGTAAAAATAGGTGATATCCATAGTAAAATTCGTTTGACACCAGAATTTTATACTGGTTCATATATCCGTGTTTACGAGTACTTAATACCAGGAATCATCTCTGAATATGGCGGTCAACCAGAACAACTGTCAGATATTTTATTAAGTTTTATAAAGTTTATTACGCTAGACTCTCAAATTGTCCTTGAATCCTATCAAGAAGGCAATGACTTTAAAGTAGTCTCAAATATAAGCTCAGTTATGGAGTTAATTACAAAAATTAATAAAATGAAGGAATTATTAGCAGTGGTTGACGAAACAATTATGGAAGCTGAAGCTGTTGCTGCAGCAGCCCAGCAACTTTCTTCTTCTGTTGAAGAAGTAGCAAACAATGCTATTAATGTTTCTGAAAACGCTGAAGAAACCATTCGTCAAGCAAATAATGGACAAAAAGTAATAGAAGAGTCGTTAAATGGCTTTCTATCAATGACCGATGATTTTAAAGATACAAAAGATAAAATTACTAGTCTCCTTCAAGAAATTCAAAATGTAACGACAGTCGTTTCTTTTATTAGGGATGTGTCAGAACAAACGAACCTACTAGCCCTTAACGCGTCAATAGAGGCTGCTAGAGCAGGTGAGCATGGTAAAGGGTTCGCAGTAGTAGCAAACGAAGTAAGGAAGCTTTCAGAACAAACAAATACTTCTGTACAAAAAATAACTTCTACAATCGAAAAAATTCAACTTGAAGCAAAGGTCGTTGATCAAAATTCCGATCGAATGGCTACTCAACTTGAGGAAAGGGTAGATAAAACACGAGATGCCATAAACGTTTTAGATCAGATTATTACTCGTATTGAAGATGTAGGTGGTGCAACGTCAAATATCGCTGCTATTGCCGAGGAGCAATCTGCTGCCACACAAGATATCACTTCAAGAATAAATGAAGTATTAAATCATGTCGACGAGATTAAAAATGTGACTGTTGAAACTGGTAGTACGATTTATGATGCAAGTTATAAAGTTAATGAGTTGAGGAAGGAAGTCTTAAAGTCAATCCCTCGTTTGAGTGGAGAGAATTTATTACGAGTAATGAAGACGGAGTATGAAACATGGAAATGGTGGATTTATAACTCAATGATTGAGTTACACGACTTACAATCTGGGGATATCGCCAATCTTCAGGATAGTCGTTTAGCAACTTGGTTTAATATGATCAAAAATGATAAGATGATTAATTCTCAACCTACTTTCCAGACAATGGAGAAGTTGCATAATGATTGCTTTAAATTAGCTAAGGATGCACTAGAAAATGTTAGAAATGGTCGGTTATTACAGGTTAGTTCGATTGTTGATCAATTAGATTCAAAGATTGCCACCATTCATGAATGCCTTGATGAGTTAAGCATGGGTGTGGGAGAAAAGAAAACTGGTAAGAGGTATCATCAAAGTTAGGAAAACATTTAGGAGGAACGTATGAAAAATGAAACCCACAATCAACACGAGCATGTAGAGCCTTCTAATTTGTTATGTAATTTAAATGATTTTTTTCAACAATTTGGAGTAGGAAATTGTCCCGATGGAGCCCTGAAATTAAAGCAAATTATTGATCGGTTTTGCTACATTTTAGGGCAATCGGTTAATATTTTTATTACTGAACCTAATGGAAAGATTATCTATTCAAAAGATCAGAGTATCTTGGTAGAAAAGCTTATTGACGAAGGATATTTGACTGACGGTCTGTTAAATATCAAATGGGAGAATTCAGGGAAACGTCCTCAAGTAATTGAAAAAATGGTAGCTAGTGAAGAGATAGAATTATCTACTAGAGATGGAAAAGCGTATTTCTATCGTTCTTATACCTCACCAATTTTTAAAGATGAAGAAGAAATAAGTCACTTCATCATCATTTATCAAGATATTACGAATGTAAAAGAAGCTGAAATCAAGCTAAAAAGGATGTACAACTGTGATCAGTTAACACAACTACCAAACAGACATTGCTTTGAAGAAGATATCTTACTGCAATTAGAGAGCTATAAAATGAGTCAGAATAAATTTGCTATATTTTTTCTAGATTTAGATCGATTTAAGTTTTTTAATGACTCACTTGGGCACACGGTCGGCGATGATTTAATCGTTAGCATTAGTGATAAACTAGTTAAGCTCGAAACTGATTCTATAGCTTTGTATCGTTTTGGTGGCGATGAATTTACATTTATACAAAAAAACATTACATCAGATAAGCAAATACATGACTTTGCTGCAAAAATAATAGACCTGTTTAAAAAACCATTCAGGGTGCACGAGAATGATCTAATGATCACTTCGAGTATCGGGATTAGTACTTATCCTGATTCTTCTACTAGCTTTAAAGAATTAATCGAATGCGCCGATACAGCTATGCACTATGCAAAAGAACGTGGGAAAGGTACCTATCAAATTTTTTCTGAAAATATGAATACATCTTACTCAGAAAAATTAAAAGTAGAAGCTCAACTTCGTATTGCATTAGAAAAAAGGGAATTTTTCTTAAACTATCAACCGCAAATTGATTTAAAAAGCAAAACAATAATCGGTGTTGAAGCGCTAATTCGCTGGATAAACCCTGAATTAGGATTTGTGCCACCAAATGAATTTATCCCGCTAGCGGAAGATACAGGTTTAATTGATCAAATTGGAGAATGGGTTTTATTTACAGCTTGTCAGCAAATAAAGAAATGGCAAGATGAAAAAGGATTATTCATTCGCGTAGGTATTAATATTTCTCCAAAGCAATTTCAAAGACCTGACTTTGTTAGTAAAGTGGAGAGGGTTTTAGCAGAAACAGGCTTAGAAGCAAAGTATGTAGATTTAGAAATTACAGAGAATGGTTTAATGCAAAATCGCTACGATTGTTTAAATACATTAGAGCGATTAAAGGAACTAGGTTTAAAAATATCAATTGATGATTTTGGGACAGGTTATTCATCTTTAAGTTACCTAAAACGTTTTCCAATCGACACATTAAAAATTGATCAGTCCTTTGTAAGAGATTTAATGAATGATCATAATGACCAAGCCATTGTTACATCGATCATTAATTTAGCACATAATATGAAGTTGAACGTAATTGCTGAAGGCGTAGAAACAGTTGAAATTGTTAACTTTCTAAATGAGCATCATTGCGATGAAATGCAAGGGTTCTTATACAGCAAACCTCTACCTTCAAGTGAATTTGAGGTATTCTTAACAAAACTTAAACAACACGAAACTAAATTAATATTGAAATAAAAAATTACAATGTCCTAAAGCTAGTTTCACTAAGTCACTTCATTAAAAGTGGCTTTTTTTTGTAAATATAGTGTAGTTTAAAAACTAAATTAACTGTTTTGTTATGTATTTTCTTTTATTGGAAAAAATAAACTAACAACAACAATTAAAAGAAGGACGGTGTCGTAATGAAACGTGTATCGATCTATATTGCAATTTTTCTTTTCGCGGCATGGATTGCAGCGCTTTTTCTAAACATTGATATTTATCGAAAAGCAAATATTGAATTAAGTATTTTTGGACCGATTATTGATGCAATACTTATAGTGTTAATTGCTCTTTTAGTTTACGTTGGTGTTGCCTCATTTAAAGGCAAAAACGATAGGCCAAATGAATGGGTAAATAAAAGTTTGCTTTTATTAGGAATTGGTACCATATTTATGATATCATTCTTTTACGTAACAACCTTTCGATAATAATAGAGTTACTACAGAACGAAAAACACTATGAACAATAAGGAGGTGAGCATTGGTGGAATTCCCTTTTGATCTATCAATTATTTGGCTTTCGTTATTACTTTCAATAGTACTTTTAATGGCGTTTATCTTTAGGTCTAGCTATCTGCCTTCTTTTAAACGTCAAAATAAACTAAAAGAATTAAATGGACTTATAAAAAAAGTAGAAATTCCAATTAGTTTTTTTACTGAACGACTTCACATTGTTTTTCGGAAAATACCTACAAAAGAAATTGGAAATAATGTTTTAGACGAAGATCAACCTTATTCCTTCTCAGCAAAATTATATTTTATAAACCTAGAGGAGGAATTTATTTATGAATTCAAAAATCCAATTGCTCACGTCAGCTATACCTAAAAAGGCTTTTTTTTCTTTTTTACTGGTACTTTCTATTTTTGCTTTAACAGGTTGTGGAATGGAAGCTTCACCAATAACCGCAGAAAGCCCGGGTTTCTTTAATCACTTTCTTGTGTATCCATTTTCATGGTTACTTATAAAAACAGCGGTATTATTTGGAAATAATTATGGGCTTTCCATTATCGCTGTAACTATTTTTATTCGACTCACGCTTCTCCCATTAATGATTAAGCAGTCGAAAAGCATGAAGGCATTACAGGGGATACAACCAAAACTTAATGTCTTAAAGGAGAAATATACAGCAACTGATGAAAAGACACAAAAAAAACTTCAAGAAGAAACTCTTAAATTGTTTCAATCAGAGGGTGTTAACCCACTAGGCAGTGGCTGTTTACCAGTCTTAATACAAATGCCAATTCTACTTGCTTTTTATTATGCGATCAGTCGCACAGAGGAATTAGCAAGACATTCGTTCCTTTGGTTTGATCTAGGTGCACCTGATCCTTTTTATGTCTTACCAGTTTTAGCTGCATTAATGACGTTTTTACAACTCAAAGTATCGGCAGCTACGCAACAAACTGCAAATAATCAGTTAGCTATTTTCAATAATATCATGCCAATTATGATTTTAGTATTCGCGATAAATTTTCCATCTGCGCTATCACTTTACTGGGTGATTGGAGGCGTTTTTGGAATTGCTCAAACGTATTTTCTAAATCAAAATCGCTCTTCGAGTGTGCAAGAAGTTGTAAAAAATTAGTTTAGATTTTTAATGAGTTTTAAGTTTAGACGCGGAAGCTATTTTCGTTTCTTGTCCAACTTAAAACTCTTTTTACTTTAGTAAAGTAACTTAATTTTTAGGGAATAACACACAATTACACCTATAAGAGTTCCTGCTCAACTAAGTATGTAAATGTCAGACGACTTTTTTAGTCGCGCTGTTATCCAGTTTCTGCCTAGAAAGCTTGTTCATAAAAATGCCTGATAAATATTTACACACATAATTTAATACAATACACTTGGCGAATTGTTGAGAGTTTACTATAATAGAATTTGTGACAAAAATGTAAAAATAATAGGATGAGTGAGTGCCAATGAATATAATATTAATCTCAACTTTAATTTTATGTTTATTTTATCTATATCAAAGATACTTTCCAATTTGGTATGTTCCTAATATGGATGGAGTAAATGTAAATTCTGGTAATCACATTGTTTATTTAGATGTTAGAGACTATCAAGATGCATCACATAATCCAGTTCAAGGGGCTTTTAATTTGCCATATGCTTATTTAAAGCGGCATCACGATCAAATTTCTAGCTGTCAAGTAGTTGTAGTAGCTTCTGATCCTGTGCTTAAGAATTTAAGTATCCGTTTTTTGAAAGGGCATGGCTTTAAAGTTGTAGGATATCAATTAATTAAATAATGATCTACGTAGTAGAATGGTTTTAAAAAAAGGAAAACAAAGACATTTGTCTTTTGATTACAGCCAACGAAATGTACCATCAGTGACATAGTTCTTACCATCGAATGACAAAGAATGTACCAGTAAATGCCACGCTGTTTACCAGTTTGCCTTTTGTATAATTAGTGAGCACACCTTCGAGTGTGCCATTTTTTATATAGGAGGTATTTTTGTATGATTCATTATCGAAAGATATTGGAATTGCACGATGAGGGGATCAGTCTTAGGGGCATTGCCGCCAGTACAGGTCACTCTCGCCAAAAAATAACAGAGGTTATTTCCCTAGCCGAAAAGAAAGGATTAGATTGTCCATTAGAGGAAGAAATGACGGATAAGTGGATTGAGGAATTTCTTTTTCCAGAGAAGAGCTTGGAGGCTTCTGGTCGAAAACCATTGAACTTTGACTATATTCATGAAGAGTTGGCCAAACCTAATGTGACACTTTCGCTTCTGCATCATGAGTATGAAGCTGAATGTCGAGCCAGTCAAAAAATACCGTACTCATACCGTAGTTTTTTGCGGCACTATAGCAGGTACGCTGACAAGTACAAAGCTACATTGCGTATTCGCAGAAAACCAGGTGAAATAATGGAAGTTGACTGGGCAGGTTCCACATCTTTTATCATTGATAGAGATACTGGGGAGAAGGTTAAAGCCTATATTTTCGTTGCGACTTTGCCTTGTAGTCAATTCTCTTATGCGGAAGCAAGCTTATCAATGGATTCACAGTCATGGATTAATGCTCACAATAGTGCGTATAAGTATTTTGGAGGATCTACACAAATTGTTGTACCGGATAACCTAAAAACGAGTGTAACAAAACATACCACACGTGAATTGATTTTGAATCCTACCTACAGAGAAATGGCAGAATACTATAATACAGTCGTTATGCCTGCACGTGTTCGTACTCCGAAAGATAAAGCAAGTGTTGAAGGTTCCGTTGGTGTTATCTCTACATGGATTATAGCAGCATTAAGAAATACACATTGCTTTAGTATTGATGAATTGAACGAGGAAGTTTGGAAGAAATTAGATGAATTCAATCGCCGTCCCTTTACTCGAAAAAAAGGCTCTCGATTGTCAGCATTTGAAGAAGAGGAGAAATTTGCGCTTTCTCCTCTTCCAATCGCACATTTTAAAATGTCTGAATGGAAAAAAACAAAAGTACGCCCTGACTATCATCTTTCTATCGAGAGCATGTTTTATTCTGTGCCGTACGAATATATTAATCGAGAAGTCGAGGTGAAACTTTCCGATAACCTCGTTGAAATCTTTTTTAATCATATGCGTGTGGCATCACATAAACGACTATACGGGAAGTTTGGACAATCTTCCACCCTTCGTGACCACATGCCTGATAATCATAAGTTATACGTGGATCAAACGCCAGAAACTGCAATAGAATGGGCTGAAAGTATTGGTGCATCAACCTTAAGCGTTATTCGCTATCTTTTAGATACTTCGCAAAATGAAAAACAAGCGTTACAGTCTATATTTTCTTTGAAAAAGTCTGAGCGTAATTACACAAAATATGAGATTGAGCGTGCTTGCAAAATGGTAGTTTCTATGACTAAAAGACCTACGGTCAAAAGTATTCAAACGATCTTAAAGAACAACAAAAAAAGTGATGCCGAACAAGAATTGAAACGTCAAACAGATATTAGCAAAAATAATTATGGCTTCACACGTGGAGCTTCTTACTATGGAGGAACGGATAAATGATGAATGAGCAGACATTAACCAAACTACACGAATTGAAATTAAGTGGAATGGCGGAAGCCTATAAGGAACAATCAACTAATAAAGAGTTTCAAAAGTTGAGTTTCGAAGAACGCTTTAGTTTACTTGTCGATTTAGAACATTCCCGTCGTAAGAGTAATAAGCTTCAACGCTTGATCAATACAGCCACTTTTTTAAACTCAAATGCTTGTATCGAAGATATGGAATATCACGAAGACCGAAGATTAGATAAAAATTTGATATTAAAACTGGCCAGCGGTACCTATATCCATGACAGTCACAATATCATATTGAAAGGACCTACTGGTTCGGGAAAAACATTTTTAGCAACTGCCTTTGGAGTATCTGCTTGTCGACAATTCTATAATGTTAAATACATTCGCTTACCGGAATTATTAGATGAACTGTCTCTCGCAAAATTAGCTGCAGATGGAAGCTATCGAAAATTGATTAAAAAGTATACGAAAGTAGATCTACTCATCCTTGATGAATGGTTACTAACAGATTTATCAACGAATGAAGCAGCAATTCTATTAGAAATCACAGAATCTCGTCATAAGATAGCTTCGACTATTTTCTGTTCACAAATTGACCCTAGTGGTTGGCATATAAAATTGGGGAATGAAACAATTGCGGAGGCTATTCTAGATCGTATTATCCATGATTCATATCAAATTCTAATAGACGGAGAAGTATCTATGCGTGAGCGTCATGGATTAGGTAGCTAAGTTTAATATGGCCACTTTAACGAGAAAGGAACTACGTAAATTAGAAGAGTACTATTATTGGAGTGGTTACAATGACTGGTATCCATTTCCTAAAGAACTAAAAGGAAAGCTTTTGAGTGTTTATGGAAAGGAGCCTTTACCTTATACCTGGACCGAACATGATATTTGGGAGGGTTCCAGAAAGATGATCATGGAGTACTTCAAAAACAAATAAACTAATTGAACACAAAAGAAAAGTCCTACAAGATTATAAAACTATTAATCTGTAGGACTTTTTTATTCAATGGTAAATACACTGGCGTTACATGGTAAAATCCTTGGCATTCGGTGGTAAAAAACATGGCGAGGGTGGTAAATTCGAGTGGCTGTAATCATCTTTTGCTTTCCTTTTTTTGTTGAAGAATTATTTCCCCTTATTTCTCTTGGTTTTTGCATATAACTTCAACTCATTTATTAATAATTGCTTGTCTTCAGAAGTTCCTTGTTGCTTCAAACCGTAATGAAAACCATTCCCAACATTCTTTTTCCAAATTAAATCTGCAGAAAATCTGATTGGCTCAACATTAATTGTAAATTCTACGTAAAGTATTAATTTTTTCTCAGTTGGAAGGTCTACAGACGAAAAAAGTTTTAAACCACTAGGACTTAGATCAACTACTTGTCCTTCAAGAAAGTTACTTTCATTTGGTAAATCATTTATTATTTTAAAGTCGCAAATCACTTTTTCAGTGAACTCGTAGCGCAATATTTCTTCTCTTCGATATTTCATCTTTATCAGCCTCTCTAAATCAATTCGTTACATATAACATATTTATAGTATAACAATTTAATAAAGAACTTGACATCTGATTTGATTAAACAAAAAACAGGTATTCAAATTGAATATCTGTTACAAAAATACTAAATTCTATATTGTACATTCTTCATTAGGACAATTTTCACAACGGAGCTCTTCTTGCAAAAATTCAATGTTATGAATAGTGATATATTTTGCATCTATAGAAATAACCTTTTCGGTAACTAAAGCCTTTAATAAACGACTAATGCTTTCCCTTGTAGCACCAATATAGTTAGCCAATTCTTGGTTTGTTAGCTTTTTATCTATTAAGATACCTTCTTCTACTTTTTTACCGTGAGCATTACTTAGACGAATTAAGATTGAAAAAAGAGCACCTTTTTTACCGCAAAAAATTAAATCTCGGAACTGTGCAAGAAGTGAGTTACTATGTTTTGAAAACCACTTCATAAAAGCTAATGCAAAAGCACCTTTTTGACGACAAATCTCTTCAAGAACTATTCGCTCAAATCGAATTAATTTTGCATCCTTAATGACATCAGCATTACAAGTAGATCTAAGGTTATTATATAAACTTAACTCTCCGACAAAATCATCTTTTTGTTTTAGTTGAAAAAATAAAATTTTCCCTTCTACATTTGTCTTACTTAATCGCACTCTACCACTTTTAATCAAGTAAATATGTGTAGGTAAGTCTCCTTCTAAAAATAAAGAGTTCCCTTTTTTGACAGATATTTCTGTGCCTTGTTTTAAAAGAAAATCACGATCTACTTTACTTAATTCATCGAAGAATGTTTCTCTCTCTAGTTTATTATTCATTCATTCTCCCCCCCAAGCAGAAAAACTATTTAATACAACTCGTGCATGAGCATGCATCACAATTTAATTGTTCTCTAAAATATTTTATATCATGGACAATGATAAAGCGATTGTTAATTGTGATTACGTTCATTTTTTCAAATTGCTCTAGAGCTTGCATAATCTCGCTCTCCAAAAGACCAACATAATTTATTAAAGCTTTTATAGTGTTCCGTTTTTTTAGGTGAATTCCATTAGTTTTCTTAAGACCACCGGTTTGACAAAGCTGAATAAGACTAGAATATATGGCACTCTTTTTTATACAAACAATGGCATCGCGGTATTGATTTAGTGAAAGATCACTATATTTTGTTAACCATTTCATAAATGAGACTGCAAGTTCATTATTATTTATGAGTAAATATTCAAATGTATCCCTATGAAACTCAACCAGTAGTGTGTCTACGGTCACTTTTGCATCACTTAAATACTTTCCATTTGAAAAGATGGTTAACACACCAACTAAATCATTTTTTCCCTTTACTTTAAAACAGAGGGGATAGTTATTATCTGTCCGATTAAGTAGGTTAATTTCCCCACTTATTATTAAATACACTTTTGTTGCGATTTCACCTTCATGAAAAAGCAAGTGCCCTTTTTTATAGACCTGCTTATTTCCATAGGTAAGGAGTAATTCTTGATAATCAGAAGATAAGTCCTCGAAAAATGTTTTTTGCACCTTCTCTAATTGTTTCATAGTTCTGGCTACCTCTTTCAAAGTAAATTTGAGATCAAGTCATTCTGGATTAGTGGCCAATTCTGTTATTAATAATTTAAAAATAGCACAGTCAGTACAAAAACTCTGTGGATAAATTGGGAATTTTCATTTTATATCGCATTCATTTATAATATAAGAAACTATTCTTGTTTTTGTATTATAAAATGGGGGCTTGGGCATTGAAAATTGTCAAAATAGAAAAAAAGAAACTATCAGAAGAAATTGCCGAAAAGCTTCGGCAAATGATTCAATCAGGAGAATTACAACATGGGGAAAAGTTAGATTCAGTTCCAAATCTTGCCGAACAATTTTCAGTTGGAAAAGCGGCAGTAAGAGAAGCGCTTAGTGCATTAAGTGCAGTGGGATTAATCGAAATAAAACAAGGATTAGGGACGTTTGTTAAACAACCTAATGAATTTACGCTTCCGTCATTAACATTGCAAGGGTTAGTGAACATCGATCAGATAAAAAAAATCTTTGAAATACGGCGCATTTTGGAGCTGGGAGCTGCAAGAGTAGCTGCTACTAACAGGACTGAAGAAGACTTGTTAGGCTTAGAGACTATTTTAGATGAGATGAAACAAGGAATAAACGATAAAGAGATTGGTGAAGAAACAGATTGGAAATTTCATATGTCAATCGCAAAGTCCTCTAATAATAATTACATAGTGGACATGTTAAATAGTATCTCAAGTACGATTAGAGCTACGATGTATGATTCGCGAAAACTTTGGTTATTTTCAAATAAAAAAACAGCAATACAACTTATCGAAGAGCATGAAGCTATTTTTTATGCCATTAAACAAAAAGATGAACAACTTGTTCAACAATTAATGATGGAACATCTCGTTGGAGTAGAAAAGGGGTTAATTGAATTTTTAAATGCTAAAAAAGAAGGAGAAGTGAAATGAAAATTTTAGTAACAGGCTTCGAGCCTTTCGGTGGTATGGAAGTAAATCCGACATCTGCCCTTGTAAAATCTCTCCAAGAAGAAACTCTTGTAGGCTTTGAAATTCATAGCTGTACTTTACCTGTCGTATATGACCATTGTGTGCAAACACTCATAACTAAAATAAATGAAGTTAATCCCGATGTGGTTATATGTTGTGGCTTAGCGTTTGGGAGAGGAAGTATTACAATAGAGCGAATAGGTATTAATGTAAAGGATACAGCAGGAGAGGGTCTTAAAGGAGATAATCAAGGCGAAAAACCTGTGGATGAAAAAATAATTCCAGATGGCCCGGATGGTATTTTTTCCACAATTCCAATAAGAACAATGGTAAATGAATTAGTGAAAAATGGAATACCAGCAAAAGTCTCCAATACTGCTGGCACATATATTTGTAACAATACTCTTTATGGAGTTTTAAATTTTATTTCCTTAAACAAACGTCAGATTAAAGCTGGTTTTGTACATTTTCCTGCCACACCTGAGATGACTGTTGAAAAACCAAATGTACCGAGTATGTCTTTTGAGACACAACTAAATTCATTAAGGATAATTGTAAAATCACTAAAATGATAAAATATGGGTAATAGATGTTTTTCAGTTTTGGAAGCATCTGTTGCCTATTTTTTTGGATTTCAGGTTTAGCTTTTCTAATATAAGGGTATTATAAAATTAATTATCTAAAAACTTTGAAAGTTGTAAATAAAGTGAAAACTAAGTATAATTATAAAAAGGGGGTTTTTTATATGGAAAAGTATGCAATCAACAAAAAAATGTTACGGAAACTAACTTTGATGAATAACCATAGAGAGCCTTCTCTAGAAATAATTGACTCCTTATTTGCACAAATGTTTCTAGAGGTATCTATTTACCGATTTCAAAAGTCTAGAGTTCAAGAAGAGATTGACAAAGCACTAGTAACTGGAAATAAAAAACATTTTATGATGCTAGTAGAAAAGTATAATGAATTAATAAGTAAATATAAAGATGGTATTCACGTATCGGAACAAGGTTTTGATTTTATGATCAGTCTAGATGAATATTAGGACTGAATTACCACCCAATCAAGAATGTTACCTTTGGGATGATAGGCTATTTTATAAAAAACTTTCGCCATAGTAATTGGCGAAAGTTTTTTTTATAACAAGAACATTAAAAAGTGAATTTGAAATTCTGTTCACGAAATATTCACATAACTACAGTAAAACGAGTGTCTTTATAAATGAAATGATTAACTACTGAAGAGGATTTTGCTAGTATTGATGTAAGACATACTTTACGGATAAGGACGAAGCGATGTATTTAAGTTCATTATTATCGAAATATATTTCATTAGAAATGCAAATCGTACTAGAGGCATACGAGAATAAGGTTTTATCTAACTTAGAAATCGATGAATTGTTACTTACACTTGAACTAAATCAAGATATCGAATAATTTTTTTTAGTAACTATGGTTAGAGGCAATAATAATTTTGGAGGAATTGACGATGGAACTAGTAAGAAGTGGTGATAACAAAGTAACAATTAAGCCTGAAGGAAGAATTGATGTTGTGAATTCTCAAACATTAAAGCAAGAGTTACTAAATTTATTTAATGAAGGTATTAACGAGATCATAATTGACTTTTCAAAGATTACAAGTATTGATAGTTCTGGCTTAGGAAAATTGCTTTTATTTCAAAAAAAGTTAAAAGAACGTGGTGGAGAACTAAGTATTGTTAATGTAACAAATGATTATATTCAAAATATGTTTAAAATGATTCATTTAAACAAAGTAATTAAAATCGAAAATATGTAATTTTTGAGGAGCATTATCAAATGGATGCTGCAATAAGAGTTTTAATGGTTGGTAAAGATGAGGGAATGCTTTCTTTTATCCAAAACTTAATAAAAGAGGATGCAACAATTTCTTGTTCTTTTATATCAAATATTGAGCTTGATAACCTTTATACAGATAGCCTTACTAATGCTTTTCAAAATTCAAAGACTGATATCATTATATTGTGTGATTCTATTCAACAATTTAGTATTCTTGAATTAATTAGGCTGTTTAAACAAAATGAAATTTTCAACCCAATTATCGTTATTTCCAATCGAAATGAAACAAGCCTAGCTGTTGAAGTAATGAAAGCTGGAGGAGAAAATTTCTTAGTTCAAGAAAAATTAACGACATTAACGTTAATTGACGCAATTTATAGCGCATTACAATCCCGCGATGAAAAACAACAACACGAAAAGATTCGACTAGAAAACCAAAAATTACTTAAGGCTATTGAACAAAGTTCAGTTTCAATTGTGATCACTGATGCAAAAACGAATAAGATTGAATATGCTAATCCAATGTTTACGACGTTAACGGGCTATACATTCGGTGAAATAAAAGGAAAATCACCAAGTTTATTAAAATCGGGAACAAAGACAAAGGAAGATTACAGAGAATTATGGGACACGATTTTAGCAGGGCGGACCTGGAGGGGGGAATTTATTAACCGCAAAAAAAATGGTGGTTTTTATTTTGTCTCTGCTGTAGTTAGCCCAATAAAGTTAAACAATGATGAAATAACTCATTATGTCGGAATTCACCAAGATATTACGAAAAGAAAAGAAGCAGAGTTTCAAATGAAAAATTATGCAAAGAAGCTTGAAAAGAAAAGTAGAGAATTAGAAATTGCATACGAGGACATAGAAGCTAATATCCAACGGGCTAAGCAATTACATCGTCATTTTTTCCCTATTAGTCTTCCAATAATTGATCATATTCATTTAGAAGCTTTTTATGAACCAGCACATAAGATAGGAAGCGATTATTACAACTTTATTAAGTTGAATCAACAGTTGATTTTCTACATTGTTGATATATCAGGTAGTGGCATCGCCGGAGCATTTATTAACGTCTTTATTCGCCAAAAAATCAATCGTTTTCTTTATGTTCATAATCAAACAGAGCACGTTTCTCCAAAGGAGTTACTTAACTTCCTAGCAAAACATTTTATTGAAGAGAGTTTTCCAGAGGAGTATTATGCTTGTCTTTATGTAGCAGTACTAAATATAAATTCCAATGAATTAACTTATAGCAATGCAGGAATTCAAGTTCCGCCAATTTTAATTCACGAAGGTCAATTAGAAAATTTACAATTAGGTGGACTCCCAATTAGTGCTGCGATTCCAATGGAACTACTTTCATTCGAAGAAGAAACCATCCGCATACTACCTGAGACGACACTCGTTATTACAACGGATGGCATTGTCGAGAGTTCAATGAATGGAGAAATGTTTGGAATCGAGCGGTTACAACAATTAGTACTTGAGAATGCTTATTTACCACCTAAGGAACTAAAGGAAGTAATCAATACTGTAATTGATCCAATGCTTCAAAAACAAAAAAATAAAGATGATATTACTTACGTTATCGTACAACATAGTTGTGATCCGCTAGATAAAAGAGAATATGTTATTCAAAGTGATTGCTATGATGTTGAATGCGTTGTGAGTGAACTAACTCAATGGCTTGAACCGTATACTTCTGAAATAAATAGCTTATTAGTTGGTTTTAACGAAATGGTATACAATGCCATTGAGCACGGGAATAAATTTGAGGTTTCTAAAAAAATTAAAATTAACATTATGGTTAAGAAAACCCATCTTATGATTTCAATTGAAGATGAAGGTGATGGCTTTGATTGGAAGACCCGTATTAAACGAGAATTTGATCTTATGAATTTTGAAGAGCGTGGAAGAGGAATTATTTTTACAAAAGCATCATTTAACCATATTACTTATAATGAAAAAGGGAATCAAGTTTTTCTATATAGAAAAATATAACTGAGGCTGATCGAAAAGGTGTCTGCTCATAGTTTACGTAAGATGAGGGCAATGTTCACGCGCATTACCTACATAATAACGTTCATGGTGACAGACACTTTCTTTTTCGATCAGCCTCTATATTATTTATTCGATGTTATAACAGCTGCTTTAATCCGTTAATACCATTGATTTCATCTGCGTGCCATGGCACAACTACACAATGGGTAGCAAGCTGACCATTTACTTTTTTGATCCACTGTTCCTCTGCATTAGCCCGGCCTTGAAGAATGGGATCTGTTGTTTTTGTTTTTTGGAAACTTTGATTAATAACCCACCATTCAGGTTCAATTTGAGCCCGTCTTAAATCATCTTGTAGTCGACTAGCTTCAAAGACAGGAGTAGCCTCTGGTAAGGTGACTAACACGACGTTTGTCATATCCTTGTTACGGAGTCTAGGTAATAATTTTTTCACTGAGTCAGGTATATCTCCATTGGAACGCTTCGTTACTTCTCGATGATACGATTCTGCAGCATCTAAAAGAAGCACAGTATGACCAGTAGGAGCAGTATCAATCACTACAAAGGCATCTTCGGCTTTATCTACGATATTCGCAAAAGCACGAAACACAGCAATTTCCTCTGTACATGGTGAATTTAGCTCTTCTTTCAAGAACGCAAAACCATCCTCATCAAGACTATCTTTCACTTTGTCTAATACTTCATTCTTATAAATCTCAACTTCTTTTTTCGGATCAATACGACTAACAGAAATAGTGCCTTCTGTATTTTCGTTATTTAAAACGATCCCTAGATGAGCCGCAGGATCAGTCGTTGTCAAATGAACTTTATGTCCTTTTTCAGCAAGAGCTACAGCAAGAGCCGCAGCAATCGTTGTTTTACCAACGCCACCTTTGCCCATGGTCATTATAACACCGTTATTTTTTTTAGCGAGTTCATTAACCAATGTTTGGAGACCAGCAATTTTTTCAGCTGTTAACTCTTCATTCATTGAATTAACGGCTTCTAAAGTAGGTGTAAAAAAACTTCT
Organism: Anaerobacillus isosaccharinicus; assembly: GCF_001866075.3. GTDB lineage: Bacteria > Bacillota > Bacilli > Bacillales > Anaerobacillaceae > Anaerobacillus > Anaerobacillus isosaccharinicus. The sequence continues at coordinate 2,981,539 of NZ_CP063356.1, forward strand.
TAATGCATTTAAGCCAGTTAAATTAAACGGAACTAGAGGAAGCTTAAAGGTCGGAATTGTTTTTAAGTAGGAAGACATTTCACTCAATGCTTTCAGCTGTCTTCCTTCTAGTTGTCTAGCCACTAAATCTTCGTTTGATGATGATTGAAAAACACCATTAATAATTAAAGTTTGGTTATTTATTTTTAGCTCAGCTAACTCAAGTGAAGCACGCTCAGCTTCTAGTAAAGAAGAATAATCTGGTCTTGAAACTAGTATGAGCGTTGTTTCGTCCCCATTAGCAAGTGCTTGTACAGTCGAACTATAGAGTTCTTTTTTTGCACCAAGACCAGAAAGTGGACCTAAGCAAGAGGCTCCTGTTGTGTTATCCTCAAGGAACGAAGACCAGGCACTTGGTAATTGTAACAATCTTAGTGTATGCCCTGTAGGAGCTGTATCAAAAATAATATGATCAAAAGCTGATGTTAGTTCCTTATTTGAAAGTAAATTTGTAAATTCATCAAAAGCAGCAATCTCTACTGTACAAGCACCAGATAACTGTTCCTCCATATTATCTATGGCTGCTTTTGGAAGCTTGTCACGGTAAGGTCCAATTACTTTCTCCCGATAATCTCTAGCAGCTTGTTCGGGATCCAAGTTAGAAGCAAAAAGATTAGGAACATCATGAATTGCAGTCGGTTTATTTGAAAGAGGGATACCAAATACATCTTCTAGATTCGATGCAGGATCAGTACTAACAATTAATACTCTCTTGCCGGAATCAGCAAGAGCGACAGCAGTTGCACATGCAGTAGAGGTTTTCCCTACGCCACCTTTACCAGTAAAGAAAAAATGCCTCGTTTCAGCTAACTTCGATGGGTGAAATAATTCCATATATAACAACCTCTCTTTTAATAATGTAGAATGTAAAATTTAAAATTCAAAATTAGTGAAAGGTGGATAGTAAAAACTTATCGAGATTTATTTGGTGATAAATGTTAATTTTGAACGTTTATAGCCTATTTACTTGTAATAAAACTAATTCACATTCTGCCTTCTACATTCTACATTCTACATTCTGCATTGAATTTAGTTTGTTTTTAAATCAATCGTTAATGATGACTTTTTTACTTCTAGTTCACTTACATCAATATTGAGCCAAGATGCTAATTCTGTTTTTGTTGGGTATTTGTGTGTTTTTAAAATTTTTCCATCAACGACAGTTGCAGGTAAGGCGTCAACTCCCTCAGCTTCTAATAAAAGACTAATTTCTGGATTTGATACATATGGTTCAGCATTCTGAGCTAAATTATGTCTAACTACGTCATAGCCTTTGTTTTGAAGCGTAGCAAAGTCTCTCGCTATTCTAGTCAATTCTGGATCTACGTCAGTTCCACAAACTCCGGTTGGGCAGCATAAAGCAGGGTCAAAAATTTCAATCTTTCTACTCAATTTCAATCTCTCCTTCAAATAATATAGGTTTTAATAAAGTTAGATTTTCTTAAACTAAAGACAGATTTTAAATAAATGCCTTTATACTTTACCCAGATTCAAAGGATAAATATAAGAGAAAATCTTCTTTACATTAGTTTAACATATTATTCATTGACATATAAGTATATAATTATATAATAAAAATAGTGTAAGGGAGGAATTACTAAATGGAGAAAATAGCAATAGACAAAATGGCCACGATACTTAAATTGTTAGGTGATCAAACAAGACTTACGATGATCCTTTTACTAAAAGAAAGTGACTGCTGTGTTTGTGAGTTTGTAGAATTATTTAATATGAGCCAGCCATCGATTAGTCAACATGTAAGAAAATTAAAAGATGCTGGACTAGTAAATGAAACCCGAAGAGGCCAATGGATTTTCTACTCATTAAATAAAGAATCCACATTTTATGAGGTAATCCTTTCAATCACTGAACATCTTCCGACCCAAGAAGAAAAAATAATCCAATTAGAGAAACTAGGAAAGAAAATAAGCTGTGATTAGTAAGGGAGAGTGAGAGAAATGAGTAAAGAGAAAAAAGAAAAGCAAGGTATTGGTTTTTTTGAACGATATTTAACGGTTTGGGTAGCTATTTGTATTCTTGTTGGGCTTGCAGTAGGACAGTGGCTACCAGTAGTTCCGGAAACGTTGAGCAAGTTTGAGTATGCCAATGTGTCGATTCCTGTTGCAATTTTAATTTGGTTAATGATTTATCCAATGATGGCACAAATTGATTTTGCGAGCATTGTAAATGCTGGGAAAAAGCCAAAAGGATTAGTGATAACGTTAGTCGTTAACTGGATCATTAAGCCTTTTACAATGTTTTTCTTTGCGTGGGTCTTTTTTAAAGTGATTTTTTCTCCGTTTATATCTGGAGACCTCGCTACTGAATATATTGCCGGCGCAGTTTTATTAGGAGCGGCTCCTTGTACGGCAATGGTCTTTGTCTGGAGTTATTTAACTAGGGGAGACGCAAGTTATACACTTATTCAAGTCTCTGTTAATGATTTAATTTTAATTTTTGCTTATGGTCCTATTGTTATGTTCTTACTTCGTATTAATAACGTCGTTGTTCCTTATGAAACAGTTATTTTGTCAGTCGTATTATTTATTGTTGTGCCATTAGCTGCAGGTTATCTGTCACGTGTCGTACTGATAAAAAATAAAGGCAAAGAATGGTTTGAAAAAGTTTACCTGAAACGAGCTGGTAAGTTTACGATGGTTGGATTATTACTTACCTTAATTATTATTTTCTCTTTCCAAGGTGAAGTCATTTTAAATAACCCATTTCATATTGGTCTAATCGCAATTCCACTTATTTTTCAAACGTTAGTTATTTTTGTAATAGCATATTTCTGGGCAAAAAAATGGCGTCTGGAGCACAGTGTTGCCGCACCGGCTGCCATGATTGGAACTAGTAATTTCTTTGAACTAGCTGTTGCTGTAGCGATTGCGTTATTTGGATTAAATTCTGGAGCAACATTAGTAACGGTAGTAGGGGTTCTTGTTGAAGTTCCTTTAATGCTTTATTTAGTTAAAATTGCCAATAATACACGACATTGGTTTCCAGAAGCTAAACTTGCAAAGTAATGTCGTTATTAATAAAAAACGAATTAAAAGGAGATTTTACTCACATGTCTAAAAAAACAATTTACTTCCTATGTACAGGTAATTCTTGTAGGAGCCAAATGGCTGAAGGTTTTGGTCATCATTATTTAGGAGACGAATGGGATGTTTATTCTGCGGGAATTGAAGCACATGGCGTAAATCCAAATGCTATAAAAGCAATGAATGAGGTTGGAGTTGACATTACAAAGCAAACCTCTGATATGATAGATCCAGAAATCTTAGCAAAGGCAGATTTAGTTGTCACTCTTTGTGGTCACGCAAACGATGTTTGTCCTGCGACACCTACAAATAAGGAACGAGTTCATTGGGGATTTGATGATCCTGCCAAAGCGGAAGGCACAGATGAAGAAAAATGGGCGTTTTTTCAAAGAGTTCGTGATGAGATTGCGGACCGAATTAAAACATTTAAAGAAACAGGTAAATAGTAAAAAAGCCTTTAATCCATAGAGATTAAAGGCTTTTTACATCTTAATCATAAGACGCACGGCAGTATCTTTTTTATAATCTCTTTGAAAACGAGTTTCGCAAGTTTTCGGCTAGTTCTTGAAGCTGCACTAGTTTCTCTATCGCTTCTTTGTTTTCCTTATCGAGGTACTTAATTTCATTCACAAACGCTACTGTAATGTTATGGGATGGACGATCCAAGAAGGTCAACGAATCATTTAATGAAATCTTACCTGGATTAAGAACTCGAAGATAGTAGCCGGTATAACCAGTATTCGAAATTATTAATGGAAGAAGTTCTTTGTTAAATCGCTTTGCAAGTTTGTAACATGGCTGTCTAGGCTGACTAACTTGAACGATAGCCTCACCTATTTGAAATACATCACCAATTAATACATCCTTCTCAGTTAAACCATGTACAGTGAAATTTTCTCCGAACGCACCTAGAGGAAGGGGGGTTTTTAGAGCCTCTTCCCAATAAGAATAATGATCATAACTATACACACATATTGCTTTATCTGGTCCACCATGATTGATTAAATCTGCTTGTTCATCACCAAATAGATTTGAGTCAGTAACTAATATTATTTCGTTTTCATGAATTGGACTTTTCAATAGACCGGTTTTTATCGTTTGATTAAGTACTTGCACTTTACCGATGTTTATCGATTTTAATGATCCATGGTCTGGCACAATGACCACCTCTTTACTAATGATGAAATAATTATATAACTAAATAATCCCATAGTATAAGAATTAACACTGTGATGCTTTTTACAAAAACTAAAAAAATTTATAGATGTCATGATATTTGTACTTGAAAGAAAATGTTTGTCAGAAAAATTTGTATAATGGGACGACAACGAAGGAAACTATTGACAATCAATGATTATTTTCGTAAAATTCAGATAGGTAATAGACTGACTAGTCGGTCGACTTGTTCAGCTAGAAAAATGTGAGGCTCTTACCCAAAATGTTAACCATTTTATGAGATGAGGTGAAAGGATGTTTAAAAAAGTCTTAATTGCCAATCGGGGCGAAATAGCCGTTAGAATTATCCGAGCCTGTCAGGAACTAGGAATAGCAACTGTTGCGGTTTATTCTCAAGCAGACAAAGACGCATTACATGTCCAGTTAGCAGATGAAGCCTATTGTATTGGGCCTCACCTTTCTAAAGAAAGTTATTTAAAGCAAGTAAATTTATTAAGTGTAGCAACAATTACTGGAGTAGATGCAATTCACCCTGGTTATGGCTTCTTAGCAGAAAACGCTGATTTTGCTGAGATGTGTGGTGATTCAAATGTTACCTTTATCGGGCCTTCCCCCCAAGCTATTCGTAAAATGGGTGCGAAAGCTGTTGCAAGAGATACGATGAAAGCAGCGGGCGTTCCAATTGTTCCAGGAACAGATGGAATTATTGATAATGTGGAAGAAGCTCTTATCACCGCTCGTGAAATTGGGTTTCCTGTCATTGTAAAAGCAACTGCAGGCGGAGGAGGCAAAGGAATGCGCGTTGCCCAAACCGAGGATCAATTACAAAAAGCGGTTTCGATGGCTCAACAAGAAGCAGAAACCGCGTTTGGAAATGCTGGTGTTTACTTAGAGAAATATGTTGAAGAACCACGTCATGTTGAAATTCAAGTTTTAGGAGATACACAAGGAAATGTTATTCATCTAGGAGAACGGGATTGCTCCATTCAGAGACGTCACCAAAAATTAATCGAAGAAGCGCCATCACCTGCTTTAGATGAAGATTTACGTGTAAGAATGGGTGAAGCAGCATTAAAGGCTGCAAAGGCTGTCAATTATACAGGTGCTGGGACAGTAGAATTTTTACTAGATAAACATAAAAACTTCTATTTTATGGAAATGAATACACGAATTCAAGTAGAACACCCTGTGACTGAAATGGTTACTGGTGTTGATTTAATAAAAGAACAAATAATGGTAGCGGCCGGTTACCCCCTCTCGATCTCTCAAGAAGATATTGTGATTAATGGATGGTCGATTGAATGCCGTATTAATGCGGAAAATCCAGCTAAAAATTTTATGCCATCTCCTGGGAAGATAGAAAGCTATCACCCACCAGGCGGATTTGGCGTTCGAGTTGATAGCGCTGCATATCAAGGGTATGCGATACCACCATTTTATGACTCAATGATTGCTAAATTAATCGTCCATGGGAAAACAAGGGAAGAAGCCATTGCTAGAATGAAACGAGCTTTAAATGAGTTTTTAATTACTGGTGTCGAAACTACGATCCCTTTCCATATTGCCTTACTCGAACATGAAGACTTTATTAAAGGAAATTTTAATACGAAGTTTTTAGAAGTTAATAAAATTATTTAATTTTGCAATTCAAACTAGAATTTATGATGCTAAAAACCGTAAAATCAAAAAAGAGTGGAGGCGACGTTGTGACAGATAAACCTACTAAAGAGAAAATAACAGATGTAGCGCTCCAACTTTTTGAGCAAAACGGATACCATGCAGTGACAGTTGATAAAATTGTGAAATTAAGTGGAACGAGTAAAGGAACATTTTATCATTACTTCAAATCCAAAGATGAGCTATTATACAATGTCCACGATTACTTTATAACCTATGTACTTGATAAAGCTACTGAAGCCTATGAAATGTGGAAAACACCGACTGAACGGCTTAATGCAATCATTAAATCGTTTGTTATGATGTTCGACATGTATCGGCCGCATGTTACTGTGTTTTATCAAGAAAGTTTATACTTAGCACCAGAATACTTTTTCGAAATAAAACAAAAACGCGATCAGTATAAGGAAATGATGTTCAAAGTTGTCCAAGAAGGAATTGATCTAGGAGAATTTCGAAAAGAGCTTCCGGTACCGATTACGTCAATGGCTATATTCGGTATGATCAACTGGACCTATAAGTGGTATAAGACTGATGGGAAATACTCTATTGTAGATATTGCAAATATTTATGCAGACTTTGTTCTTCATTCAATTTTGACGAAGGATGCATTAAAAACATACGAGCATCTATTAAATAATGACTAAGCCTAGGAGGGTATAAAAATGTTTAAAGTAAATGATCTAAGGGAATTAATTCGTGCTGTTGACCGTTCAAATATCGATGAGTTAATTGTAAAAGGTGAAAATAATGAGAAGGTCGTTATTCGGAAAAAGGGTGCAGTAGTTACTACGAGCGAAACAGTGGAAGCGATATCGCCTGCACCTGTTGCCCAAAGTACTCTACCTGTAGCACCACCGCCATCGCCACCAGTTCCACAAGAAGTAAAAAACGAGGAGCCAATTTCTACTCCAGTACCAGCAGTTGAAGAAAACTTGCATAAAATTACGTCACCAATGGTAGGAACATTTTATGCTGCTGCCTCACCAGATTCGCCTCCGTATGTGAAAAAAGGTGATCAAGTAAAAAATGATTCCGTCGTTTGTATCGTCGAAGCGATGAAATTAATGAATGAGCTTGAAGCAGAAGTGAATGGCGAAATTGTAGAAGTTCTAGTAGAAAATGGACAATTAGTAGAATACGGTCAACCACTTTTCCTAGTAAGAGTTTAAAAAGCTTCGAAGCATTACTCACTTAACTCTAACTTTAAAAGGAGGTTGACTTACAGATGGATATGTTTGACAAAATTGAAGAAATGGAAGAACGACGTTGGACAGTAAAGAACGGTGGTGGTGACACGAGAATTGAGGCTCAACACAATCGCGGTAAAAAAACTGCCCGGGAAAGAATTGATCTACTTGTTGATGAAGGGACATTTGTTGAAATTAATCCCTTTATTGAAAATAGAGGATTAGCCCTAACATCAGGAAATTCCGACGCCCCTGGTGAAGGGGTAGTCACAGGGTATGGTAAAGTCGATGGTCGGATCGTCTTTATCTTTTCACAAGATTTCACAGTATTTGGTGGAGCTTTAGGAGAAATGCATGCAACAAAAATTGCAAAAATCATGGACTTAGCCGCTGAAAATGGTGCGCCAATTATTGGTTTAAATGACTCAGGTGGTGCAAGGATTCAAGAGGGGGTTCTCTCTTTAGACGGTTATGGTCATATTTTTTATAGAAATTCGATTTTCTCAGGAGTTATTCCACAAATTTCTGTTATTATGGGGCCTTGTGCAGGAGGAGCTGTTTATTCACCTGCAATTACAGATTTTGTTTTCATGGTCGAAAAAACAAGTCAAATGTTTATTACAGGGCCAAAAGTTATTAAAAGTGTAACAGGCGCAGACATAGACACTGAAGATTTAGGTGGGGCAAAAGTTCATTCAACGGTAAGTGGGAATGCTCACTTTACGGCACCTACAGAAGAAGAAGTGTTAGAAGAAGTTAGAAGGTTAATTAGTTTTTTACCGCAAAACAACGAAGAAAAAGCACCACAAAAACGACCAGAAGTAGAAAAGCCAATTGACGAACGTATTGATGAGTTAATTGATATTGTGCCTATTGATGGTACAAAGGTGTATGATGTTCGAAAAGTAATTGCTGCAATTATCGACGATCGAAATTTTATGGAGGTTCAACCTTCTTTTGCAAAAAATATCGTTGTTGGATTTGCTAGACTTAATGGAGAAACGGTAGGAATTGTAGCAAATCAACCAAAGTTTATGGCTGGTGGCCTTGATATTAATTCCTCAGATAAATGCTCAAGATTTATTCGTTTCTGTGATTGCTTTAACATTCCATTAATTACGTTTGAAGATGTAAGCGGTTTTATCCCTGGAATTAATCAAGAGCATGGTGGCATTATTCGCCACGGTGCAAAAATTTTGTACGCATACTCAGAAGCTACAGTTCCGAGAATTACCGTTATTACAAGAAAAGCATTCGGCGGAGCGTATGTTGCATTAAATAGTAAAGCGATAGGAGCAGATTTAGTATTTGCATGGCCAAACTCCGAAGTTGCAGTAATGGGCCCTGAGGGAGCGGCAAATATCATATTTGCAAAGGAAATTGCAGAAAGTGAAAATCCAGAAGCAACTAGGCAAGCAAAAATACAAGAGTATCGTGATAAATTTGCCAACCCTTATGTTGCTGCATCTAACGGAATGATTGATGATGTGATTGATCCTCGAGATACAAGAAAATGTTTAATTAGTGCCCTTGAAATGTTGAGAAATAAAAAGAAGAAACTACCAAAGAAAAAACATGGAAATATCCCACTATAAGTGCTTGTTCGTAAAGGAGTCGACGGGTATCACTTTTTGAACATCCTCTATAAAAAAACAAATTAGTGCTCCTGAGACCTTATCCCAGGAGCACTAACCAAATTGCTAGTCTTAGAGGTGGCAGTCTAAGAGTTACAGATAGTTCATCATTGAGCTATCTTCAGAACTCTACACTCTACACTCTACACTCTAAACTTTAGGTAGGTGACCATTATGAGTTCCGAGGAAAGCAATGAAAATATACTTAAAGAAATATGTGATTATCCAATCCCCACTTATTCTAAATGGAAAATAGCTGTTGAAAAATCGTTAAAAGGTGCTCCTTTTTCAAAGCTCTTAACCAAAACATATGAAGACATTGTTCTCCAACCGATGTATCAACAGAGGGATATCGAACATTTGCCGTTTACAAAGACGGTGCCAGGTGAGTTTCCTTTTGTGAGAGGAAAAGCTCATACAGGAGAGGAAAAGAGTTGGTTAGTCGCTCAAGAGATGAATCACCCTCTTTGCGAAACATTAAACGAATGGTTAAAAAATGACTTACAAAAAGGTGTAAATGCAATAAACATCGTAATAAATGAAAATCTAAAAGTAGGTGCAGACACTAGTAACGTAAATACAGTAGGGGCCGCAATCTATTCTTTAGAAGATGTTGAAACAATTTTTAAAGATATTGATGTAACTAATCTTCCTTTTATGATGCAGTGTGGTGCGAATGTATCGATCGTTAGTTTATTCGCATCATTTTTCAAGAAAAATAATCTTCCGCTTACAAAATTAAAAGGCTGTATCGGCGTTGATCCATTAGCGATGTTAATAAAGGAAGGCTCATTACCAAACGATATGGATTGTTACTTAGATCAAATGGCTGAAATCATAAGATGGAAAGATGAAAATGGTCTAGAATTGAAAACGATTTTTATCGATGGAAGTCCTTATCATAATAGTGGAGCAAATGGGGTACAAGAGCTTGCATTTATGGTAGCAACGGCTGTTTATTATATCCGTGAACTACAAAATCGTGGATTAACCATTGATCAAATTGCTCCATCTATTTGTTTCTCAATGTCAATTGGATCAAACCTTTTTATGGAGCTTTCAAAGGTCCGTAGTACAAGATTGCTATGGTCGAATATTATCGATGCTTTTGGTGGCAATAAAGAAAGTCAACAGTTAACTGTTCATGCAAGAACTTCACAATGGACGAAAACTGTCTATGATCCGTATGTCAATATGCTACGTTCAACAGTAGAAGCATTCACAGCTGCAGTTAGTGGTGTTGATAGCTTACATGTGAGTTCTTTTGACGAAGCATTTACATTACCTAATGATTTCTCTAGAAGAACAGCTAGAAATATTCATTTTATTATCCAAGAAGAAGCACTTATAACTAAAACGATGGATCCAGCAGGTGGTTCTTGGTATGTTGAACATCTGACAAATGAAATTGCTGATAAGAGCTGGGAACTATTTCAACAAATTGAAGGATCGGGTGGTATGTTTGAGGCGATCAATAAAGGGATCCCACAACAGCAAGTAAAAGAAACATCGGCGAAGAAAAAAGTAGACATCGAAAAGCGTAAACTCATCTTTGTTGGATCAACCATGTATCCAAATAGTGATGAGTCCTATAAAAAGTTGAATGATGAGTCATTAAAGAAAGTTGTTATAGAACGAATTCAATCAGTGAAAGAGAAAAAAGCGGTTCAGATTGCTGTTCGTCACGACACCTTAATGAGTGACCTAATCGACGCGTGGGAAACAGGTGCTTCAGTAGACGAGATTATTGGATCCTTAGGAAACAGTAATGCTATCACCGTTGAAAGGCTAGAAGAATATCGGGCAACAGAAGCATTTGAATTACTCCGTCAACTAAGTGATGAGAAGAAACGGGAAAAAAGACCATTCAACGTATTTTTAACAAGTATTGGCGCTCTTTCACATCATAAACAACGCTCTGATTTTATTGCTAGTTTCTTTGAAACGGGTGGATTTACGATTATCAAAAACAATGGATTCGTAACGAATGAAGATGCAATAAAAGCGACAATTAGTACTGAAGCAAAGATTGCTGTTATCTGTGGAAAAAATGAAAGCTATGCAGAACAAGCGTTACAAATCATTACAGAAGTAAAGCGTGAGCGACCTGATATTCGCTTATTTATAGCCGGGAAGCAAGAGGCAGAGCTTGAGAAACAATTATTAGACTCAGGGTTGGATGGCTTTATTCACGTTGGCACAAATTGCTATCAATTGTTAAAAGAACTACAAGGTGAAAAGGAGGGTATGGTTAATGAATAATCCTGATTTTACAAAGATTGCATTTAAAAAGGGATCAACTAATACTGAACAACAAAAACCTACTCCTTCAAGACAACTAGCATTTCGGACATTAGAGCAAATTTATGTTAAACCTCTTTATTCAAATGAAGATACAGAAGGAATGGAGCATCTTGATTATGTTTCTGGAATTCCTCCATTTTTACGTGGACCATACCCTGCGATGTATAAATCAAGGCCTTGGACCGTTCGACAATACGCGGGCTTTTCTACGGCCGAAGAAAGCAATGCATTTTACCGCCGGAATTTAGCTGCGGGACAAAAAGGGCTTTCAATCGCCTTTGATTTAGCCACGCATCGTGGATATGACTCAGATCATCCCCGTGTTGTAGGCGATGTAGGAAAAGCTGGTGTAGCAGTTGATTCAATTTTAGACATGAAAATTTTATTTGACGGGATCCCCCTTGATAAAATGAGTGTTTCCATGACAATGAATGGTGCTGTTTTACCTGTTTTGGCTTTTTACATTGTTGCTGCAGAAGAACAAGGGGTTAGTCAAGATCAGTTAACAGGGACGATTCAAAATGATATTTTAAAAGAGTACATGGTAAGAAATACGTACATTTACCCTCCAAAACCTTCGATGAAGGCAATTGCTGATATTTTTGAATATACATCTAAGCACATGCCAAAATTTAATAGTATCAGTATTTCTGGCTATCATATGCAAGAAGCAGGGGCAACGGCGGATATAGAACTCGGCTACACGTTAGCAGACGGACTTGAATATGTGCGAACTGGCATGGAAGCAGGTCTTGATATCGATGCATTTGCACCTAGACTTTCTTTTTTCTGGGCAATTGGAATGAACTATTTCATGGAAGTGGCCAAAATGAGAGCCGCACGACTCTTATGGGCAAAGCTTCTAAAGCAATTTAACCCGAAAAGTGAGAAGTCACTAGCACTAAGAACCCACTCCCAAACATCAGGGTGGAGTTTAACAGAGCAAGATCCATTTAATAATGTGGCTAGAACATGCCTTGAAGCACTAGCTGCAACTTTAGGTCATACCCAATCTCTGCACACAAATGCCTTAGATGAAGCGATTGCTTTACCTACAGATTTCTCAGCACGTATTGCCCGAAATACCCAGCTATTTTTGCAAGATGAGACAGGGATTTGTAATGTGCTAGACCCTTGGGGTGGCTCTTATTATGTAGAGTCGTTAACGAAAGAGTTAGCAGAAAAAGCATGGGGTCACATTCAAGAAGTAGAAAAGTTAGGGGGTATGGCAAAGGCGATTGAAACTGGCTTACCGAAAATGCGAATTGAAGAAGCGGCAGCAAGGCGCCAAGCTCATATCGATTCGAAAAAGGAAACGATTATCGGTGTGAATAAATATCGCCTTGATCAAGAAGATCCAATTGAAATTTTAAATATAGATAATAGCGCAGTAAGAGAAGCTCAAATTAAGAGGCTAGAGGAACTAAGAAACAACCGCGATGAAGAGAAGGTGAATGGTGCCCTTCAAGCGATTACGACTGCAGCAGAAACAGGAGAAGGAAACCTACTAGCACTTGCTATAGAAGCAGCCAGGGCCAGAGCAAGCTTAGGAGAAATATCTGACGCCTACGAAAAGGTTGTTGGGAGACATAAGGCGGTGATCCGATCTATTAGTGGAGTATATCGAGCAGAATTTGCTGAAGAAGAACAAATTGATTTAGTTAGAAAAAAGGCAGATGAGTTTGCGGAAAACGAAGGAAGACGACCAAGAATTATGATAACAAAGCTTGGCCAAGATGGTCACGACCGTGGCGCGAAGGTCATTGCAACTGCTTTTGCCGATCTAGGCTTTGATGTTGATATCGGACCTTTATTCCAAACTCCAGAAGAAGCAGCAATTCAAGCTGTAGAAAATGATGTTCATGTTATTGGAATGAGTTCTCTTGCAGCAGGTCATAGAACCCTACTACCTGAAATAGTGAAAGAACTTAAAAAACTTGGACGGGAAGATATCCTAGTAATTATCGGTGGTGTTATCCCTTCTCAAGATTATGAATTTCTATATGAACAAGGTGCTGCAGCAATTTTCGGACCAGGAACAGTTATCCCAGTCGCAGCTCTAAAAGTTTTAGAAAAAATCACCGAACAAATTTAATGTAGAATTAAGAATGTAGAGTGTAGAATTTAGAATTAGCTTTTGCCAAGCTTCGAAGCTGTTCTAAAAATAATTTTACATTCTACATTTTACATTCTACATTTTACATTCTACATTTTAAAAAGGGGAGATTTACATGGATAAAGAAGGGAATGCTCCCAGACGTAAGAGAGTATTAGAGGCTGATGATTTTGTGAAAGGTGTATTAGAAAACAATAGGGCGATTTTGGCTCAGACAATTACCCTGGTTGAAAGTAATGCTGAGAAACACTTTTATTTGGCTCAAAAAGTAATCAGTGAATTATTACCTTACACAGGAAAGTCGATCCGGATCGGGATTACCGGTGTACCTGGTGCGGGGAAAAGTACGTTGATTGAAGCTTTTGGAAGCTACTTATGTGATTTAGGACATAGAGTGGCAGTTCTTGCAGTTGACCCGAGTAGTCAGATCTCTAAAGGGAGCATTCTTGGTGATAAAACAAGGATGGAGCAATTAGGGAGAAATAAAAATGCTTTTGTCAGGCCAACTCCTGCAGGAGGAACACTCGGGGGTGTAGCCAGAAAGAGTCGAGAAACAATGCTCGTTTGTGAGGCAGCAGGGTATGACGTCATTATTGTAGAGACTGTTGGTGTAGGACAAAGCGAAATAACTGTTAGGTCGATGGTTGACCTATTTATTGTTTTAATGTTAACAGGTGCTGGCGATGAGCTCCAAGGAATGAAAAAAGGAATTTTAGAGTTGGCAGACGCTATTTTTATAAATAAAGCTGATGGAAATAACAAGTTGAAAGCTTTAACTACTAAGGAAGAATACAATCAAATTCTTCATTACATCCCACCTGCCACAAAAGGATGGGAAACAAAGGCATATACTTGCTCAGCATTAAATGGAGAAGGAATAGATACTATTTGGGATGTTGTTGGTAACTATGTTGAACATACAAAAAGGAACGATACATTTTATGTACGTAGACAAGAACAATTGTTTTTATGGCTACGTGAAACGCTCCAATCTCAGCTTTTAAACCGTTTTTACGACCACCCTAACATAAAAAATACCTTGCCCGATTATAAACAACAAATCGAAGAAGGTAGAATGACAGTTACTATAGCCGCACAAAAGCTGTTAGAAGAATACGATAAACATAAATAAGATGACTGATCGGTGTTCTCCCCCTTTAGTCGTCTTTTTTGTATAAACAAACTAGTATGAAAAACCACTTTTGACTTAAGGGATAACAATGCAGAAATAGCTAGTTGGTAGAAAAATTTATAGTAGATGTTTACTAGAGAGCCTAATCGGTTTTATTTAAAGTTTGTTATATGGACAATAATTAAAAATATATATATCATAAAAGTCATATACATGAGTAAATTTCATAATTACCAAAACGAGCTTATCAAACTACATAAAGTCGATAATACGGAATAATGAAATTCATTAACATATTTGTACGAAACCACGTTTTAAGAGACTTAAGAATAAATTGTAGTCTAATTTATAGAAATATCAAATCTATTAATTAATACAATGAGCTTGGAGTTGAGGATATGGAAAATTGTCAAAAGTGTTCAAGAGCAATTGATATTTATGACCAAGGAATTCTTGAGTTGCAATCTATACAACCGATTATTACCGCGATTAAAAATAGGCTCTCTACTTTAAAAATCCCCAATGAAAGTACTAACATTCAAGTTAAATTTCAGTACTCAACAGTAGAGGATTTGATTTTATTTCTGCAAGAAATTGAAGAATTATTTAATAGCGAAACGAAAAATAAATTGCTTTGTCAGGCAAAGTCACCTGAAGTTGATGTTGAAGGGGTCACGATCCCATTCACTGAATTAGTTGAACGGGTGAAGAATAGAGACCTATTGAATGTCATCAATGACCAACTTTTTACTAGCTTTCTTCAACCAGTTGTCTCTCTAGAAACGTTAGGGGTATACGGTTACGAGTTTTTACTGAGGCCAGACTCCGACCAGATAACGTTTAATCCTGGAGAATTATTTTCGTTTTCCAAAAGAGCTGGTCTACAGTCATTGCTCGACGGCCAGGCTAGACTTTCCTCTATCGAAACAAGTTCAAAGTTGCTACAAAAAGGTATAAAGAGATTTATAAATTTTTTACCATCATCAATCTATGACCCAAATCATTGTTTAAAAAGTACATTTTCTGCTGTTGAAAAGTATGAAGTAGATCCTAAGGATTTAGTTTTTGAGGTTGTTGAAACAGAAAAAATTAAGGACGTGGGACATTTAAAAAACATTTTTGACGTGTATAAAAAGCATGGAATGAAAGTTGCTTTAGATGACTTAGGTGCTGGATATGCGACACTAGAAGTTTTAAAGGAATTAAGGCCGAATTTCGCAAAAATTGATCGTTCCATCATTGATTTCTGTGACAGAGATACGGATAAACAGGGGAAAATTAGTAATATTGTTGAAATTGCTAATGATTATAATATTATCCTTCTTGCTGAGGGAATTGAACGAAAAGAGGAAGCACAATTTTGTAAAAGTATTGGAATTCCACTAGCTCAAGGTTACTTTTTTGCCCGTCCAGCACCAGTTCCTTTAAGCGATTCGAGACTTACAAATTTAAGCCTATAAAAAAAGGCTTCGCTTCAGAAGTCGCGATAGCCTTTGTTTTTTAATGCCCAGGCGGGTAAGGTGTTGGTGTTGGTTCAGCGTATTTTGAGTATTCTTCATCAATATATTCTCGAATTTCTACAACTGATAAGCCTTCTTCATGTAGTTTTTGCACATCCAGTGCAATTTCGATACAAATCCCTCAGCCAACGCCGTGCTGATCATAGACAATCAGTTCATCGGTACTTTCTGTATTAGAGATGAAGCAATCTTTGACATTGTTGTGGTTAAATGGATCAATGTAACAATTGCAATAACAAGGGATATATTCTAGGATTCCTTCTTCTGCATCTACAGCATATTCATAAGCAGCCATTGCACCAGGGTAATTTGCATTTAAGACATAATCAGGGAAATTATATGGATTAGCATCTTCTTGCGAACTATTGCACCCTACTAATATAAGTAGGAGGAATGCTGCTAGAAAGAAAGACTTCTTTTTAAATAGTATTTCCATCCATTCCACCCTCGTTTCTATAAGTATTTTTATAAGTTTATTATATAATGAATTGACCATTGAAATAGTATTTTTTATCACAATTCACGATATCATCAAACATGCTAAAAATCATGTGATATTATGTGAAACAATGGGTGGGCGATTAATAACGAGTGACGAGTAAATTCAATAGCAGCATCAAGTCTAGTGCCGCGACGATTTAAGGATTTAGAATTTTGATTACCAAATAATTATTAGGAGGTTATCTATGAATCAGCTTGAGATTTTACAGTGGTTCACACAATTGCAACATCCATTTTTAACTGAGTTTGCAAGAATTTTTACTTTTTTAGGGGATGAAGAATTTTACTTTTTAATTCTACCTCTTGTTTATTGGTGTATTTCCAAAACAACAGGTTTTCGGCTATTTTACATTTTCATTTTTTCAATGTACGTAAATTCATTTATGAAAATTTATTTTGCAGTAGAAAGACCGATCGGAGCAGAAGGGGTTAACAATTTGTTTCTCGATTCGGCAAAGGTTGGAAGTCATTATCCATTTGATTCCTTTCCAAGTGGTCATGCTCAAGGATCAATGACTCTCTGGGGTTATCTTGCATACAAGAGTAGATCAATGGCTTTTATTATATGTAGTGCTATTTTAATTTTACTTATTTCTATTTCAAGGCTATATTCTGGTTTACATTGGCCAACTGATATCATTATAGGGATATGCTTAGGGTTAGGAATAATAATCGCTGCGATCTTTATGGATAAATTTATCTCGAGCTTAGGAGTTGGCTTTCAGTGGTTATTAGTGATTATTGCACCTTTTATTATGTTACTCATCTTCCCAGAGGCAGAAGGATTTAAATTTGCAGGGATATTATTAGGGGCAGGAATTGGTTATCTACTTGAAGGAAAATTAGTCAATATGAAGATAAGTAGTAGCCTTATTAGAAAAGTTGTAGCATTTGCGGTTGGAATTGCAGGAATGTTTGCAATTCAAGTTGGTTTGAAAGAAGTGTTCCCCCAGGAGTATATTTTCGATTTTATTCGTTACGGTCTCATTGGCGTCTGGGGATTATTATTGGCACCAATCGTATTTGTTGCCCTTCGTATTTATGAAAAAGACGATAAACAACATTTTTTCAAAGTATAGTATAATGTAAAGGAAAAAGCATCGGCGAACCGTAAGCGTCAAATACTCCACACCTTCTAATAATTACCGTGTTTTGTGATAATCACATTAACATCAATTGTTAGGAGGTTTTTTATGTCAGTAGATGAACGTAAACAAATGTGGGAAGATCGCATCGACGCCTACAGATCCAGTGGAGTGCCAAGTGTCAAAGCTTGGTGTGAACAAAATCAAGTAGGTGTTCAAAGTATGTATAGCTGGATGAAAAGATTGGAAACTGAGCCGACTCACGTCGCTTATCCTCTTACACAATGGGTTGCCATTGATTCATCCAACTCGATTGAAGAAACAGCTACTTTAACAGTTAAGGTAGGCGATGTTTCAATCGAAATTAAAGAAGGCTTCAGCCATTCACTTTTAAATGAAGTACTTCAGGTTCTTCAATCCCATGTTAAGTAAAACACCTATTCAACGAGTCTATTTAGCGGCGGGTGCAACAGATCTGAGAAAGTCGATTGATGGTTTGGCAGCGATTGTTCAAATGAGTTTCCAATTGGATCCTTTCTCTTCCAATCTATTTGTGTTCTGTAATCGCAAACGAGATAAACTAAAGATCCTTCATTGGGATCATAATGGGTTTTGGTTATATTATCGCCGACTGGAAAAAGGCGTTTTTCAATGGCCAGATGAACAAACTACTAAGCCGCTATCGATCAGTCCTCGCCAATTCAACTGGCTCTTGGATGGACTTCCACTTGAACAAAAACAAGCCCATCCAAAAATGAGTGCAAAATTTATCATATAGAGAGAATTGATCAACCACGACACCTCTCTATATGTTATTCTATTTATATGAGAAAAACGACGAATGAACTACTAGATACAATTGAAGAACTCGCAGCGAAAAATGCGGATTTGGAAAAACAAAAAGAAGTCCTAGAGGCAAAAATCAAATGGTTGGAAGAGCAATTCCGACTAAGCCAACAAAAGAAATTCGGGGCTTCGAGTGAAAAAACAAATCCGGATCAAATCGAACTTCCTCTTTTTAATGAAGCTGAAATCACAGCGGATGTAAAAATGGAAGAACCTACACTTGAAACGATTACTTATAATCGAAAGAAGCATGTAGGACAACGAGATGCGAAGCTTGAAAACTTGCCTACGGAAACGATCCATTATCGTTTATCCGAAGAAGAGCAGGTCTGTTTGTGTTGCGGTGAAACTGTACATGAAATGAGTACGCAAACAAGACGTGAGCTAAAAATTATTCCTGCTCAAGTAACAGTCGTTGAACATGTTCGACATATATACAGTTGCCGTCAATGTGAACGCGAAGGAATAGAAACGCCGGTTGTCACAGCTAAAATGCCTGCGGCAGTCTTTCCAAAAAGTCTCGCTTCTCCTTCTGCAATGGCATATATCATGAATCAAAAATACGTAGAAGGAATGCCGTTGTACCGAATCGAAAAACAATTTGAACGGCTGGGTGTCTTTCTATCACGCCAAACGATTGCCAATTGGGTAATATATGGTGCAACAAAGTGGCTCTCACCGTTATACAATCGCCTGCATGAGTTACTGCTTCATCTTGACCGTCTGCACGCAGATGAAACAACCGTTCAAGTTTTAGCAGAACCTGATAAATTAGCAACTTCCAAATCCTATATGTGGTTGTATCGATCTGGTCGGGATGTTTCACCGATTGTCTTATATGACTATCAAACTTCTCGCCATAGTAAACACCCGAAAGCCTTTCTAAAAGGATTTGCGGGCTATCTTCATGTCGATGGTTATGCAGGTTACCATGATATGAAGGATGTGGAGTTAGTTGGCTGTTGGGCGCATTCACGCCGTAAATACGACGAAACGCTCAAATCTTTGCCTGCAAGTGTAGATAAATCTACGAGTCTCGCAGCTGAAGGTCTTCACTTCTGTACGCAATTATTTAAAATTGAAAAACAGATAGAAGAGGAATTTGAAAATTGTAGTCCTGAACAGCGAAAAGAAGAACGTCAAAAACGTAGTCAACCTGTGTTGGACGCTTATTTGGCATGGCTAAAATCCAAACGCCCTCAAGTTCCACCTAAAAGCAAATTAGGCGATGCCATAAATTATAGTTTAAACCAATGGTCAAAACTCATTGTCTTTATGAAAGACGGGCGACTTGAACTCGATAATAATAGAGCAGAACGTTCAATTAAACCATTCGTTATGGGAAGAAAAGCATGGTTGTTTGCCCAATCGATGAAAGGAGCAACCGCCAGTGCGGTCATCTACAGCATTGTCGAAACTGCCAAAGAGAATCAATTAAATCCATTAAATTATTTAACTTATCTTTTTGAACACTTACCACAAATAGACCTAGATGATCAGGAAGCACTTGACCAATTCCTTCCGTGGTCAAAGTCCATTCCAAATGAATGCAGGATCCCTGCTAAACTTAAATAAAGAATACACTAATGCCCACCTGAAAAACTAGGTGGGCATTATTTGACGCTTACGGCGAACCGATGCTTTTTCTTTTAGAAAGCTGGTGTAATATATGCCATATTCCCTGTAATAAGTAATAGCCCTAAAATAATTAAGAGAACACCACTTATGATCGAAATAATCCGCATATGTTTTTTTAGTGAGTTAAGGAATTGAAAGCCTAATGTACTTAAAATCCCGATAAGTAAAAATGGTAGTCCTAAACCTAAACCATAAACGAAAAGTAATCGCCCACCTCGCCACATTGTATCGGAATCAGCAGCCATAATTAAGATTGAACTGAGCATCGGCCCAATACAAGGGGTCCACCCGAATCCAAAAGCGAGTCCCATTAATGCAACACTCCATAAGCTGTTCTTCTTTTTAAATAGGAAGTCTAAACGAAGCTCTTTATTTAAAAATTGGAATTTTAACAATCCTAATAAGTGGAGTCCAAACAAAATAACAATGAACCCAAATAGTTTAGAGAAGTTTTGAGAATAACTGAGTGCTGCCGAACCAATTGTTGAGGCTGTCATTCCAAGTAAGATTAACGGGATAATTAATCCTAAAATAAACATACTAATTCGAACAAGAATTTGTGTGCGATGGTGTCGGTTATCTTTTAATTCAGTAACGGATAGGCCAGTAATAACAGCTAAATAGCTTGGAATTAAAGGCAAAATACATGCAGATGTAAAAGACAATATTCCTGCAGTAAAAGCGAGAAGATAATCCATAACTACTCTCCTTTGTTATGGAACTTATTGAATGCATCATCATAACGCTGCAAAAGTTCTTCAGCATCTAAAATAATGTAAGGATAAGCTCCTAAGTTATTTCCTTCCTCATCAAGGAAAACATAGGTCGGAGAGACAGTTGCTCCGTAATGATTAGCAATACTACGATCTAAGTCTAAGCCATACAAATGAGTTGCTTTATATTCGTTTTCAAACTTATCTTGAATTTCACTCCGCTTCCCATAAAATATAATCGTAATGACCTCAATGTCATCTTGTTCTTTCGCAAATTGTTGAATAAATGGCATTGAAAAACTACAACATTCACAAGGAACAGCTACGAATTGCAGAATGGTTTTCTTTTTGCCAATATATTGATCTAGCATAATAGGCTCTTCACCATTGAATCTCTCTAATGTGACAATATCTGGATTTTTATCTACGGCAAAAAAACCATAGAGGGTATAACCAATTCCACCTAAAATGAATAAAATAAGTACAATGGATATTTTGTTAATCATTTACATACCTCCTATACCTCAGTTAATTAAAATGATAAAATAGATTTGTAGTTTTTTAAAAGGACTTTTGACCTATCAAAGATAGCATACATACTATTCATTTTCAATCATACTAGAAATGAGGGGACTTAAGGTTGAAAAAGTTTAACTTATTTATGACACTTTTCATCATCGTTATGTTAGTAACTGCTTGTACAAGCACTACAGCGCCAAATAGTGGGATAGAAGTTATGTTTTTGAATGATGGACAAGTAATTTCTACAGAAGGTTTCCACACTTATTCGGTTCAGCTAACAAATAAAGATGGAGAAGCAATTGATGCACAGGAAGTATACATCTATATCAATATGGAAATGATGAATCACCCAATCGAGGGAACAATGCAAAAAGGGGACACAGGTCTATATGAGGTAGATCTTCCTTTAGCTATGGCTGGTGATTGGTATGTGAATGTATCGGTAACAATTGATGGAAACAAATACGAGTTTACAGATTTCTCTATTATTGCCGAAGGTCCTAAACAAATGGAATATATGAAAGGGTACCATGCCGACAATCAATAAATGAAGGGGGAAGTATTAGATGAGATTAGAGGGAAAAGTAGCTATCGTTACTGGTGGCGGAAGTGGAATTGGGAGAGAAACAGTTCTTAGATTTGTAAGTGAAGGTGCAAAAGTCATGATCGCCGATATCGATTATATTGGTGGAGAAGAAACTTTAACGATGGTTGAGGCAAAAGGTGGCGACGCACTATTTCAACAAGTAGAAGTTTCTAAAAAGCAAAGTGTTGACGATATGGTCAATACTACGATAAATATTTTTGGGAAAGTTGATATTTTAATAAATAATGCAGGCGTTACAAACGATAAAATGCTAGGCGCAATGACACCAAGAGATTGGTACAGTGTTGTTGATGTAAACTTAACAGGGGTTTTATTTTGTACCCAAGCTGTCATGCCATATATGATAGAACAAGGTGGCGGGACAATTATTAACGCTTCTTCAATTGCTGGTATTTATGGCAATATAGGTCAAACAAATTACGCAGCTACAAAGGCTGGGATTATTGGCATGACAAAAACATGGGCAAAAGAATTAGGTAGCAAAGGAATAACGGTAAATGCGGTAGCACCCGGTGTTATTGAAACAAATATGATTAGTTCTATACCAGCAGAAGTTGGTAACAAAATGAAAGAAATGATCCCACTCAAGCGACTAGGTAAACCAGAAGATGTGGCAAATGCTTATCTTTTCTTAGCTTCTGATGAAGCAAATTTTATTAATGGAACGGTTCTCCATGTAGATGGCGGAATGGTTATTTAAAGTAAGGAGTAAGGAAGACTTAAAAGTTTGAGTTCACCTCAGTAATGATCCTATTTTTTATGGGTTGATAAATCCTGAAAGATAGGAAGTGGGGTGACTCTATCACTTTTGAGTCTTTTTTATTAAATTTTTGGATGAAAATTAATAAAAATGTGATTAATACCATAGATAATTCGCCAAATTCTGATAAAATATTAACATATATGATGATCATATGAGATTAAATCTTTTTACATATTGAAAGCGTTCTAATATGGGGGGGCATAAAAAATGAAAAATTTATTAACAGATGAGTTTGCGCAACATATATGTCAAATAGTGAGTGAAGAAACAGGTTATCGCTTAATTTTTGTTAATAAAGAAGGAACGATTTTTGCAGCTTATGATCGTGAACGGATTGGTGATCATCATTCCGTAGGGAAAAAGGTCATGGACGGAGTTATTGCTGAAGGGGTTGTTACAAAAGAACAAGCTGAAAAACTTAAAGAGAAAATGGGGGATAGTGCACCACGACCCGGTATTAATTTGCCGGTTATTTATAAAGGAGAGCGTTTAGCAAATTTAGGGGTTGGTGGAGATCCTGATGCAATTCGGCCAATCTTAGGTTTAACACGAAGAACGATTTCTCTTTACTTGGAGAATAAAGAAACCTTAGATCATTTAACAAGCACAATCGAATCGATTAATGGAAATTTACAAGAGATGTTACAAAAAACAGAAGAAGTTACGACAGGTGCAAGGGAAGTAGAAAAATCAACAGTTAAAACGCAAGATACGACAGAAGCCTCTATTGAAAAGGTAAAAAGCATGGCTGAAGTTATCAATATTATTAAACAGGTGAGTAGCCAAAGTAAAATACTTGGATTAAATGCAGGTATAGAAGCTGCTAGAGTCGGACAAGCTGGGCTAGGCTTTGCTGTAGTTGCAAAGGAAATACGAAAACTTGCAACTGAAAGTGAGAGTTCAATTAGCCATGTTAGTGGAATTTTAGAAGAAATACAGGGGATATTTCAAACAATCCAAGAACAGGTAGAGACCAATACAGCCATTATCGAGGAACAAACAAGCTCAATGTTTGAAATGGAGCATTTAATAGGTGTCGTTGAGAAAGCGATGACCGATTTAGTAGCGTACGCGAAGAAGTAGTGTAGAATGTAGAATGTAGAATGTAGAATGTAGAATGTAGAATGTAGAATGTAACGTTTTAGCACTTTAAAGCGTTATCCATTCCTTTTACATTCTACATTTTGTTTTCAAATCAAAAATAAAGTTCTATTTCCTCCCCGTTTATCTAAACTTATAAAGGAGACTTTGTCCTAGAAGGGCAAGCTTAGCTGTTTAGATGGAGGGGAAAGAAATGAAAAAAGTATTTTTTTCAGTGCTAATCATTTATTTACTGTATGCAGTTACGATGTCATCGTATTTATTTCTAGTTGATACACCATTGCCTGAGGCGTATATCGGAACCGAAGCAGACCCTAATACGTTTATGAATGAGGAACAACTGATTCTTTCAACAGATTTTTCAAAGTGGAGAAATGTGCTTTATTTTGTCCATACACCTTTCGAATGGCTAATTTATTTATTCGTCATATGCTTTGGAATTAGCCAATTTTTTGCAAGATGGTCAAAACAATTGATTAAGTTCAAGTTTTTTCAGACCGCTTTATACGTCATTCTTTTATCTTGTCTAAGCTTCCTAATAACGTTTCCGATAAAATATGTTGCCTACTCAATTAGTAAACAGTATGGCATTTCAATTCAAACGTTTGAGAGCTGGATGAAGGATAATTTAATTGGTTTTTGGATTGAAGCGCTTCTTTTAACGGTTGTTGTTTATGTGATCATGTACTTGATTTCAAAAAGTCCAAAAAGATGGTGGCTATATACGTGGCTTCTATCTATTCCATTTACTTTATTTTTAATGTTTATACAACCTGTAGTAATCGACCCTCTCTATAATGAGTTTTACCCAATTCAAGATAAAGAGTTGGAAGAGGAAATTTTGCAATTAGCAAATCAAGTAGATATCCCAGCTGACCGTGTATACGAAGTAAAAATGTCGGAAAAGACAAATGCCTTAAATGCGTATGTCACGGGGATCGGTAGTAATTTACGTATTGTTTTATGGGATACTACCCTAATGAGCCTAAGTAAAGAAGAAGTATTATTTGTAATGGCTCATGAAATGGGTCACTACGATTTAAATCATCTCAAACAATTATTGATTGGCATGATTGCCCTGTCTTTTGTAGGTTTATTTATTACGAGTAAGCTTTATCAATTCACAATTAATAATGTTGGTAAACAATTAAATTTAAAGCGTAATGAGATGGCAGCAATACCAATCATATTATTAATATTATCTTTATTAAGCTTTACTACGAGTCCTATGTCAAATGCAATATCAAGAGCCTATGAATATCAAGCAGACCGTTACGCAATTGATCTGACAGATGAGCCAGATGCAGCAGTTGCTACCTTCCACAAATTATCGGTAGAAGGGTTAGCAGATGTAAACCCACCAACGATTGTAAAGCTCTTTAGATACACTCACCCGCCGATGGTGGAGAGAATTACTCATATAAGAGAATATCGTAATGAGATTGATAAAACTAAATAAATTGGAGAATGTCCAAAAGTGCCAGCTCTTTTATAGAGTTTGGCACTTTCTTTCGTTTGTTTCGAGAACTTTTTTTGGTTTTTCTTGGACAAAGAGAACAGCTAATAAAATACTAATAATACCGATCAACTGCCAAGTCGTTAATAAATCACCAAATAGGAAAATTCCGATACACGTTGCAACTACGGGTTCGATTGTCGCTGAAATTGAAGCTCTACTCGTTTCTACTTTCTCTAATCCTTTTGTGTATAGCAAGTAAGCTAAAACAGTGGGGAACAATCCAAGGCTAATTCCATAACTCCAAAATGGGATTGCTGTCAGTAAATTTTCATTCTGCCAAAGGCCACTTACAGGTAGAAGAGCTACACTAGCAAAGATAAACGTATAGGCAGTTACAGTTTGTGAATCATACTTGGCTAAAGCATATTTACCAAAAATACTATAAAGCGCATAACCAAGCCCAGAGCCTAAACCAACGACAACACCGAACAAACTGATCTTTGACTGATCTAGGGGGAATAAACCAATAACAAGAGTGCAGCCCATTAATGTTAAGAATAATGCCAGTAGTTTTCGATTTGTGAGCCATTCTTTAAATAGTATCCTTGAAATGATCGTTACAAAGGCTGGACCAGTATAAAGAAGAACAGCTGCAACAGAAAGGGAAGTCTCTTGAATGGCAGTGAAAAAGCACCAATTAAAAAAAACAATTGAAAAAATTCCTGTTCCGATGAAATATTTATAATCTTGTTTTTGAATTTTTAATAAAGAAGGGTTTTTTATTAGTAAAATAACTAGCAAAATTATTGCAGCGAATGTCACCCTTACAGTTACGACTTGTAATGGAGTTAATCCATATTCATATAATCCTTGAACAAAAAAGCCAATTGTCCCCCATAACGCTGCTCCCATAACAATAAATATGTAAGCTGTTTTTTTCCATATTTATATCCATTCCTTTCGCTTCGCTCAAGGCACAAAACGTAATGAAACAGGTTTGCCTCGAGCATTATTTTGGCAAATATAGAGCCATAGGGATACCAATTAACTACAAATCACGCGGAGGTGAGTGGGCTGCTTCAGTAGTGGAGTGACCGCATATTTATATGTGTAGATTGCCTTTCCAAGCACAAATAAGTGTGACTTAGAGCACGCAGACTTATCTTTGTATAAACATTACTCGTTTATTGCTGGGCAATCAGTCAATGTTGTCTATCCCTACAATTCTTGTAAAGGAGTTTTCCCTATGGCTTTAAAAATTGTTTACCCTATTTGTTGTGGTATTGATGTCCACAAAACGTTTGTAGTAGCTTGTATTGCTTCTACCGCCAAAGGCGTGACATCTTACAAACGCCATCGCTTTTCAACCTATACCAAAGGGTTAATGGAGCTGTCACAATGGCTTTGTGAAAATGAATGCAAAGATGTTTGTATGGAATCGACCGGGAAATACTGGATTCCTGTGTTTAATATACTAGAAGATTCCTGTAACATCACATTAGCACATCCAAAATACGTCAAGGCAATCCGTGGTAAAAAGACGGATAAAAAAGATGCAAAATGGATCGCTGATTTATTTAAGCATGACCTTGTAGCTGGAAGCTTTATGCCACCACTGGAGATTAGGCAACTTCGTGACCTTATGCGTTATCGCTTCAAGCTCACTAATTTTATGTCTAGTGAGAAAAATCGTCTTCAAAACAGTTTAACCGTGTCTAACATTCAACTAAGCAATATTGTTTCGGATACCTTCGGCAAAAGCTCCATGAACATTATTGAAAAGTTATTACACAATCCATTAGACACTTCGTTTGATTTAGAACCTTTAGTTCATGGCTCCATGAAACATAAACTTCCTGAATTGGAGCTCGCTATTGATGGATACATAACTCCTGAACAGGCTGAAAAATTAAAGGTCATTAAACAACATTATGAAGACCTTGGGTCGCGTAAAGCTGACCTAGAAAAAATTATTCTTTCTCTTGCCGCGTCCTACACAGAAGAAATCAATTTAATCTTAACTGTTCCGTCTTTTAAAAACATCTTTTCTGCCATTGCCGTGGTATCTGAAATAGGTGTCAATATGGACGTGTTTCTGACAGCTAAGCATCTGTGCTCCTGGGCAGGACTTACACCCACAAATAATGAGAGTGCCGGTAAGAAAAAGTCAGTAAGAATTTCGAGAGCTGGATGTTACATAAAACCACTTTTAGTGCAATGTGCTACCTCTGTAGTTAAAAGTGAAAAGCACCCAGAAATTCGAAACCGTTACTTAAAACTTAAAAGACGCCGTGGTCACAAACGAGCAATTATTGCGATTGCACGAATGCTTTTAACAGCTATCTACAATATTCTCAAAAAGAAAGAAGCATATAACGCTGAATTATATATAAAATCCGATGTTTTTCCAGTAACCCGTGAAATCACGGTAGAACAAGCGATTTTACTAGCTAAAAATCATGGTTACCATGTGCTAGCTGCACCTTGATCAACCCCAAATGAATATTTTTTAAAAATCACTATTTGGTGGTTTATTTGTCATGCTCTTTTTTTGGAATGGTGGTTACACAAGTTATTTCAGACTTCACCTCTTACTAAATGTACCATAGAACGATATAAAAAAAAACAGATCGTAATTGATCTGTTTTTTAGTCAATCTAATTTACAATTTTATTTAAATCTTTCAGTAAATATGGTCGACTCTTAAGTTCCTTTGGATCAAAATAAGTGATAAGCAAAGAAGGGTGTTGTTTCACTTCTTTTGTATTGAAGTATAGCTCCAAATCAAATGGAATGACTTCAATCATCGTATGCTTAAAAAGATCTTTTACTGTAAGTTCAAGCTCATGAAAGTCACCTGAAACAAGTTGGTTATTTTCAGCAACAAACTCAAGAAATTTTGTTTGCTTTTCTTTTGTTAAGGTAAAGTTCCACCATGTTTTTCGTGGTTTATGTTTATGATTTAAGAAGAAATCGTAAATCATAAATCCTTTGATAAGTTCGAGATTTGCCGTTTCACGTGCTTTTAGGAATTGCTCGAGGCGAAGGAATAATTCTTCTAGCTGGTGACCGATTTTCGACCATCCTTGGTCGTCCCAGAAGTCTCCAAACTCTTGGAAAAAATCGTAGGGAGATTCAAATTCAGTATCAATTAGATATTCAATCGTATGATCCATACGATGGTCATTCCAATATTTCTCTAAGATATCTTCGACTCGTTTAATTCGAATAATCTCAGAAAAAGAAAGGATGTCATTCTTTAAAATTTCATAAGGTGAGTTGTCCATATAGACATATCCATATTGTTCTGCCTGGCTTCGTAAGCCTGTCCCGCGAAGCATTTTTAAAAATCCTAATTGAAGTTCCTCAGGCCGCATCTCAAATACATCATTAAACGTCTTTTTAAATGAATCATAATTTTCCTCAGGCAGTCCAGCAATTAAGTCGAGATGCTGATCAATCTTGCCTCCTTCTTTAATCATTCGAACTGTTCTAGATAGTTTTTCAAAATTTTGTTTTCGCATGACAAGCTCATTTGTTGCATCGTTTGTAGATTGGACGCCAATTTCAAATCGAAAGACACCTGGTGGTGCGTGAGTGTTAAGGAATTCTAAAACTTCAGGCCGCATAATATCAGCAGTGATTTCAAACTGGAACACACAGCCTTGATGATGATCAATCAGAAATTGAAAGATTTCTAGTGCATAGTTGCGTCTAATATTAAAGGTCCGGTCGATAAATTTAATCAATTTAGCACCATTATCTATTAAGTAAAGTAAATCTGACTTTACTCTTTCAATATCAAAATAACGGACACCTACCTCAACAGAAGATAAACAAAAAGAGCAACTAAAAGGACAGCCACGACTAGTTTCAAAATAAACAATTCGTTTATTTAAATCTTTTTTATCTTCTTGAAACCTATAGGCTGTTGGAATCGTATTTAATTTTAGATTAGGTCTTGGCGGATTTACAATAATCTCCTTACCTTTACGGTAACTAGTACCAAAAACGAGATGATACTTTTGTTCACCGGCAATTTCATCTAACAAATGTTTAAAAGTTTCTTCACCTTCGTTAAATACAACGAAATCTACTTCAGGAACTTTTTCCATCCAATATGGGATATCAAAAGATACTTCAGGACCACCTAAAACAATGTTCAGTTCTGGTTTTACCTTTTTTAGCATTTTTACGATTTCAATTGTTTTTTCGATGTTCCAGATGTAGCAACTAAAGCCGATAACATCAGCATTTTTATCATAGAGATCCGTCACGATATTAAGAGATGGATCCTTAATCGTATATTCTCTTATTTCCACATTATAATCAGCTTCTGTATATGCTTTTAAGAGCCGAAGGGAAAGGGCCGTATGAATATATTTAGCATTTAAAGTTGTTAGTACAATTTTCAAAAATAATCCCTCAATTCGTTAATAATAACACAATCGTATTTTAACATAAAAATGAAAATTATTTGTCTAATATCATCATAACCATGAAAGGGAGGTGTTAACAAAAAGGTTTTTAAGTTTTTGGAGCGAATATCTTAAACATAGCGGATAGAGGAGTAAAGTAATGAAAAGGATAAAGGCGCTTTTGCTATTTTTAATGGTTTTATTCCAAATATTAACGTTTATTTATTTTTTTATTAACGTTGTTACTGCCTTTTATTTAATTGCTTTTAATGTTTTATGTTTTATTTTGTTAATGGTTATAGTAATCATGGAAAGAGTAAAAGAGAAAAGAGAGGAAGATGACGATGATTATAGCAACTACTGAAAATGTACCAGGGAAAAAAGTTGTGGCTTACAAAGGATTTGTGAAAGGAAGTACGATCCAAGCAAAGCATATTGGTAGTGATATATTGGCTGGTCTGAAAAATATTGTTGGTGGCGAAATCAAGGAGTATTCTGAGATGATGGACAAAGCCAGAAAAGTAGCGATTAGCCGAATGGTAAAGGATGCAGAAGGTCTAGGCGCTAACGCGATTATAGCAGTACGATTACAAACTTCTGGTGTTATGAATGGTGCAGCAGAAATTGTTGCTTACGGCACAGCCGTAACTGTTGAGTAGAATGTAGAATGTAGAATGTAGAATGTAGAATGTAGAATGTAGAATGTAGAATGTAGAATGTAGAATGTAGAATGTAGAATGTAGACCTTTGTGAAGTATTCACAAAGGTCTTTCATAATTCATAATTCAATCTAATTCTCAAAATCTAAAAACTTCCCCATTATAATTAAGTCTTCGTAATTTCCATTTGACACCTTCACCTGTCTTTTTTGGCGTCCTTCTTCTATGAACCCGAGTGAGCTGTAGAGGGCAATTGCCCTTCTATTTGAAGCCAATACTTCTAAGCAAAGTTTTTCTAGTAGGGGGTTGTAATCAGCCCACTGTATTAAAGTCGTCAATAAAGCTCTACCGACCCCTTTTCCTCGCCAGTTTTTATCGACAACCATTCCAACCGAGCCGTGGTGAGCGTACTTTAGAAACACTCCTCTTTGAAATGTTAATAAACCGATAATTTTATGTTTATACTCAGCTAAAATCATCACATTACCTTGGTCAGCTTTATATAAATGGATAAATTCGCGTTGTTGATCTTCTGTTATTATATACTCCTCAGCGGATGTAACTAAGGTATCATTTTCCTTAATAACATCATAGCTTAGTTGTAAAACGGAGCCTGCATCCATAGGGTGGGCAGAACGGAGTAATATTCTTGTTCCGTCACGAGAGTAATATTCGTAAGGAATAATAGTCCCCATATTAATCACTCATTTCATATTATTTCTTTAGCAATATATGAAAAAGGAGTGAAATGTGCTACATATTATGGACTTACAACGGAAAAAGCGGTTGCTAATAAGAGGTTTTATTAATAGTCAATTAAACGGTTGAAATATGGGAGTATGCCCAATTTGTACGATTACCTAAAAACCCATTTCGTTTTTATCACAAGACATCCCCCTATTTCATAAGATTGATAGTGTCGATTAAACAAGTACCTAGCTTAAAATGAGGAAGGGGTAAACGAATGTCTTGCGGATGTAACAGCAATAAACAGATGCCATTAGGTATGCCACAGCATATGTGGGTGCAGCAACCTGGAATGATGCCACAGCATATGGGGGTGCAGCAACCTGGAATGATGCCACAGCATATAGGGGTGCAGCAACCTGGAATGATGCCACAGCATATGGGAATGCAGCAACCTGGAATGATGCCCCAGCATATGGGAACGCAGCAGCCAGGAATGATGCCTCAGCAAATGGGAATGCACCAACCAGGAATACCCCAGCAAATGGGAATGCACCAACTTGGAATGATGCCCCAGCAAATGGGAATGCAGCAGCCAGGAATGATGCCCCAGCATATGGGAACGCAGCAGCCAGGAATGATGCCACAACAAATGGGATTGCAGCAGCCTGAAATGCAAACGCAGCATACTGGAATGCAGGCCACTGGTCAAGATATGATGGATTTTGATGAAGATCTAGAAGAACTTCATATGAATTGGAATAATCAATTTCCTATTAGATAAATGTATAATATTGGGGAATTTTGAACCGTGTATTATTCATATAATTCACATTCTGGCTAGAAAAACAAACAGATATTTAAATTGAAATAAGATCAATAGTTTGTACAAAGTGTGATAAATAAGCGTTACAAGCATATAAAAAGGATCTTGGTTTAGGAGTGAAGCCGTGCCTTAACCAAGATCTTAATTTATTCTTTTTAAGAAGCTTCTGTCTCTTTTTGAACAAAGGACATTTTTTTCCACTTTTTTGATTTCCATCTTCTAAGCATTAACAAGCCTCTCAGCCATTCATCAACAATAAAGGCAATCCAAACACCGATTAAACCTAATCCGAAAACAATTCCAAGAAGATAGGACAATGTAACAGCTACCCCCCACATTGATAAAATCCCAATATACACAGGAAATTTAACATCTCCAGCCGCACGGAGAGAGTTAATGACGACAAGGTTGAAGGCCCTACCAGGTTCAAGAATAATTGTTAACAGTATAAGGATACTTCCAAGTGTAATAATTTCAGGGTTATCAGTAAAAATTCCAAGTAATGGTTTGCTAAAAAATGAGAATAGTATAGCCATTCCTAACGAAACTAGTATTGCAATTTTCAAGCTTTTTAAGCAACGTTTGTAAGCTTCATCTAATTTTTCTGCCCCTACGTATTGACCTATCAATATTTGTGTTCCTTGGCCGATAGCGATAGAGAAAAGTAAAATAAACATCATTAAATTTTGCGTGTAAACTTTTGTAGTTAAAGCAATTGTCCCCATTGATGCAATGAAATAAGTAATCGCAACTTGTGAAGTATTGTAGGATAAATGTTCTCCAGCCGATGGAATCCCTATTTTTAAAAGCTTTTTAATTTCTTGTTTTGGAAATGTCTTTAAGAATGAAAATGGTAAACTGCCTTTAATTCGATAATGTAGGATCATAAACATGGCAATTAAACCAATAAAACGACTAATTGTCGTTGAAATGGCAACACCAGTTACACCTAAAACTGGAAACCCAAAAGGTCCAAAGATAACAAAGTAGTTTCCGATCACATTAAGTAAATTCATTCCAACTGTTACGTACATCGCGTCTTTTGTAAAGCCATGGCTACGAACGATGGCAGCAATCGTCATAATTAATGCTTGAATAAAGGCAAATCCACCAACAATCCGTAAATATAGCAGTGAAGATTCCATTAATTCAGGAGGTAGGTTCATTGCTTTTAATATTGATGGTGCGAATATGAATAAAATGAAGCTTAACAATAATCCAAACAGCAAGTTTGCAGCTATTGAAACAACGGATATTTTATTCGCATCTTGTTCTTGTTTCGCTCCAATATACTGGGCTATTAAAATACTAGTACCAGTCGCAATAAAACCGAACATAACGATGATTACATTTAGAAGTTGATTAGCTACACCCACTGAGGCAACTGCATTATCATCATATTGGCTAAGCATGAGAGTGTCAGCATTTCCCATTAACATGTGTAGAAAGATTTCAATGAATATAGGCCAAGTTAACGCAAAAAGCGTTAATTTTACAGCTTTTTTATTATCTTTCGTATTTTTCACCAGTTTCTCACCTCTTTTTTACCATAATTATCAATTAAACTTGGACAAAGACGAATTTTACAGTATCCTAATTGTAAAGGTTTCAGATAGTAATTTAAAGGCAAAATAACGATAATAAATGGACTTTTACGACTTTAGAGGAGTGAGAATAGTTTGGATATTATATCTTTTGAGGTGCCCCCATTTCCTACATATATTAATGGGGGAGAAGATTGCTTTAGAAAAGGAAAGAAGCATATGAAACGAAATTTTTCAGTCTTTGACATTTTACTAGTAAAAAAAGGTGTCATTTATATGTGTGAAAATGACGTTAAATATGATGTGGTTGAAGGGAATTACTTAATTCTAACTCCGGGCTTAGAACATTTTAGTTATAAACCATGTAGTGTAGATACCTATTATTATTGGCTTCATTTTAATATCGAGGGTACATATCAATTAAAGAAAATGAGTGAGATAAATTGGGGAATGATCGTTAAACAAGAGCGAACATATACTGAACCCGCAAGGCATACGCTTCATCTTCCTAGATTTGGTCAGATTGTGAATAAGGAATTCATTTACCAGGAATTAGACAAACTTTTAATAATTAATGAAACAAACAGACCAGAAAAAAGATTAATGGAACAGATTATCTTTCAACAATTAATTCTTCAACTTCAATCAGATTCAATTAGAATTCCCACTAGCGCTGAACTAGTAACAAAACAAACAATTAATTATATTCAACAACATTATAAACAGGAAACGTTAAAAATGACTGATATATCAAAGGAGCTATTATTCCACGCTGATTATATTACACGTTGCATGCAAAAAACTGTAGGTGTAACACCAATACAGTATTTAACTTCATACCGGCTCCAAGTTGCTAAACAATTTTTGTCTACCACAAATGAAAAGTTAGAATCGATTTCAAAACAAGTCGGTATTCACGATAGCACCTATTTTTCAAGAGTATTTAAAAAAGTAGAGGGGATATCTCCAATTGAATATCGAAGGCTCGCAAATCGAGAAGGAAAATAACCGAATACGGTACTTTAGCCCCATCTTTTAGAAGGTTCACTAAAAAGATGTTGGAACAAATTGTTTTTTTGAGTAAAATAGTTTTAGGACTTAAGCAACCGTTTGCGCAATTTTGATTCATTTTGGAGGGGATGGCATGAAAGAAAACCGTAGTAAAGTAAAAGTCATACATAAGTTATTTTTATTAATTTTTCTTCTAATATTTGTAATTGTCGGTTCAGGTGGCTTTATTTATTTTTTTAATGCAAAGGTGACGAGCCAATTTCATGATGTGAAAAAAATTGATAGCGTACAAGAAGATTATCATCTTTATATTAACTTAATGAACTCCATCGCTATCACTAACTATCAGCTAATTACAACTGGTTATTCCAAAGCAAATGTAGCAACAGTTAATGAAAAATTAGTAGAAGCAAATGAACAATTTGTAAAGATTTCCCCGTACTTCCAAAGTAAAGACGACCTTTCTAACTACCTTCCTCGGTTAGAAGAAGTTCTCATTTCTTATAATGACATTGCTGAGACTTATTTTTCTAAAATGTTCGTTGGAGAAGAACTTGAAAGGATAAAAACGAGAATAGCGCCTGTTGTCTCTAGAAACGAACAAACCACTGCAAATGTACATAAAAGAATTATTGCTTATTTTAATGAAGAAAAACTCGCATCTGAACATGAATTTTTCACTACATTAGAACAAAGTAATGCGACTTTGCTAACAAGCATTGTTATCACCATAGCATTTTCACTTATATCGGTAATTCTTTTTGGAAGAAATATT
Source organism: Anaerobacillus isosaccharinicus (assembly GCF_001866075.3). Lineage (GTDB taxonomy): Bacteria > Bacillota > Bacilli > Bacillales > Anaerobacillaceae > Anaerobacillus > Anaerobacillus isosaccharinicus. The sequence continues at coordinate 3,016,526 of NZ_CP063356.1, forward strand.
AATAATGGTGTCAGTACAATCGTGAAAAGGATTGAAGCCTTTAAACGAGGAGATTATTTATACAGAGAAAAATCAACCCGTAAAGATGAATTTGGTTATATTGATTTTTCCCTAGTAGAGCTGGGGGAAAATGTTTATCATACGATTTCAAAAAATGAGGAGATTGCAGACCAAGTATTAAAGTCTACTAAGGAATTGATGGTCTACTCTCAAAATAATGTTGCAACATCAACGACTATTAAGCATTTTATTCGTGATATTCATTCACAAGTAGCTGGGCAAGTCGATCATACAAATGCAGTCTCTTCTGTTACTGAAGAAGTTTCGGCAAGTACAGATGAAATAGCAGTTGCTGCAGAAATTATCCAAACAAATATGGAACGCATGAATCAAGAGGCAAACGATGGCATGCTAGTCGTTTCGAAATTAAATCATTCGGTAAATGAAGTTTCAAAAGAAATGGATGGCCTTATTCCCGTTGTGAATGCAGTTGTGGAAAGGTTAGACCATATTTCGAAGTTTTTAACCGGAATTGATGAGATTACAAGCCAAACAAATTTACTTGCTTTAAATGCTTCAATTGAAGCAGCTCGTGCTGGTGAAAAAGGAAAAGGTTTTGCTGTAGTTGCGAATGAAATCAGAAAACTTTCAACACAGACAAATGATTTTTCACAAAAAACAAAAAACGTTATACTATTGATTCAAGAAGACACAAGTAATGTAGCAGAGAAATTTCAAGCGTTTCATAAACTCTTTTCTGAAGCTGAAAGTGTGGCCAATTCTATAACGGTTACCTTTAATGAAATCTCCACAAATACAAGTAACTTGAATAAACAAAATGCTGAAATAACAACTGCTATCGAAGGGATTTCTGGCGGGATTAATGAAGTGGCTCATTCAATTTGTGGACTTGCGGAAACAACATCGACTTTGTCGTCTCAAACAGAGACTATCCTGCAAGATATTTCAATTCAAGATCTTAATACAATTGAAATGGACGAATTAGTGCAACGACTGCAAGCTACTGCAAACGACTTAATGGTGACGATTGCACTCTTGAGTAATGAAAAGAGTAGTAATCGTGACAAAAATATGTAAGATAAGAAAAAATACTTGAAATATAAAGAAGGCATAGTATAATGAAGTTAACGATAAACAATGCAAGCGATTTCATAGGTTTCTGAGCTGCTTGCTTTTCTTTTTGAAATTTGCGCAACCGTTTGTCTTTGTTTATTGATGTAAAATGAAACGCCTTACATATTGTCGTTATTTCCAAAATACTTAATTAGTTAGAAACAAATGAGATTAGCTCCAAGAAAATTAGTATAGGAATTTAATTTTATCACAAATTAATCCTAGGCTAATGCTTATGGAAGTGTCTCGTTTAATAATGACATGATTAGTAAGCGGTTCATTTCACATACTTAAAAACCTTACATTATAAAAGGGGGAAAAAGAAGATGTTTAAAAAGTCAACAATACTTACATTGGTACTAATGCTAATGCTTTCTTTAGCGCTAGTAGCTTGTGGACCTCAGCGTGATGCTGATCCAGAGCCGACTCCAGCAGAGCCGGGAGAAACTACTACTGATGAAACAACGGATGCAGATCAACCTGCTAAGCCAGAGAGCTTAACAATGTGGGTTAACGACGAGGAAAGTCAAATCCAGGCTTACGAAGAAATCGCTGCTAAGTATGAAGCTGAAAGAGGGATTACTGTTGTTGTCACTCCTTTCTCTATGTTAGATCAAGTTGATGCGCTTTCTCTAGATGGACCTGCTGGTCTTGGACCAGACCTTTTCTTCCATCCGCATGACAGAGTGGGTTCTATCCACTTACAAGGTCTTGCTGCTGAGTTAGAAGTAACAGAAGAGCAATTAGCTGGGTATCCTGAGGGAGCTGTTCAAGCTCTTAGCTATGAAGGTTTCCAATATGGAATCCCTGCAGTAATTGAAACTTATGGTTTATTCTACAATACTGATTTAATTCCAGAAGCTCCAGAAACAATGGATGAACTACTTGAAATTGCTAAAGGTTTAACAAATTCAGCAAATGATGAATATGGTTTCTTAATGGAAGCAACGAATTTCTACTTCACATACCCATTCTTAGCTGGTCCTGGTGGCTATGTATTTGGTCGTGATGCAGATGGTGGTTATAACATCGAAGATATCGGTTTAGGGAACGAAGGTGCTGTACAAGGTGGACAATTAATCCAATCTTGGTTTGCTGATGGACTTATCCCACGTGGTATTACAGGTGACATCATGAACGGACTATTTAGAGAAGGGAAAGTAGGAGCTGTAGTTACTGGTCCTTGGAGTATTCCTGACTATGTTGCAGATCTAGGTGATAAATTAAAAGTAACTACTTTACCAACAATCGATGGTAACAACTTAAACTCTTTCTCAGGTGTTAAAGGTTGGTTCGTTTCTGAATATAGTGAAAACAAATATTGGGCAACTGACTTAGCTTTATTCATCACAAATGCAACAAACGGTGAACATTACTTTAATGTTGCTGGTGAGATTCCAGCTCGTACTGATGTAACAATTGATGATGAGTTAAGAAATGGGATTTTAGCACAAGCTGAATTCGCTGAGCCAATGCCAAACGTACCTGAAATGTCTCAAGTTTGGGAACCAATGGCTGATGCATTAGAATTTATTTCAGCTGGTGATGATGTAGCTGAAGTTTTACAAGAGGCAGTAGATCAAATTGCAGAACAAATTGCATTAACTGCTGGTAACTAATTAGTTTTATGGGCGGGAAAGGGTTACCTTTTTCGCCTCACTTATTCATGCAGGAGGAAGCTGACATGTCGTCTAAAAACGAACAGCAAAATCAAGAAAACAAGAAGTCTAACAGTCATAATCCGACTTTAGCTACCCTGTTATCCATCATACCAGGAATAGGACAGCTATATAACCGAAGATACATTAAAGGTTCAATCCTTTTTATTCTCTTTGCTGCTTTCATAATTGCCTTTTATGACTTTATAAATATCGGTTATTGGGGCTTAATTACATTAGGGGAAATTCCTCGAATTGATGACTCAAGGGTACTTTTAAGTCAGGGGATAATTTCACTCATTTTGACAGCCTTTGCTTTAACGTTCTATGTTGTAAATATCATTGACGCTCGTAAGGACGCAAAGAGAATACAAGAAGGTTGGACGATCCCATCAATGAAAGAGGCATTTCGTAATGCCTGGGATAATGGATTTCCGTACCTATTAATTGGACCAGGTCTTTTCCTATTAGTTTTCGTTGTAATTTTTCCATTACTTTATATGGTGTTTATTGCCTTTACAAACTATAGTCTCTACAACTCCCCACCAAGATTTCTATTGAGTTGGGTAGGGTTTGAGAATTTTACAGCCCTAATTACAATGCCAATTTGGCGCAAAACGTTTTTTACAGTTCTATCTTGGACTCTTATTTGGACAGCACTTGCAACAACACTACAAATTGCCTTAGCCATGTTCTTAGCAATTCTAGTAAATGATCCAAGGGTTAAATTCAAACGATTAATTCGTACTGTCTTAATATTACCTTGGGCAGTCCCAGCTTTCGTGACAATTATCATTTTTACAGCTTTATTTAATGATAATTTCGGGGCGATTAATCGAGATATCATTATCCCACTATTAGGTTCTGGAATACCATGGTTAACAGATCCATTTTGGACAAAAACAGCTTTAATTATGATTCAAACTTGGTTAGGCTTCCCATTTGTTTTTGCCTTATTTACTGGAGTACTTCAAAGTATTTCTTCAGACTGGTATGAAGCTGCTGATATTGATGGAGCAAACCGTTGGCAAAAGTTTACGAATATTACTTTTCCACATCTAATGTTTGCTACAGCACCACTTTTAATAATGCAATATGCTGGTAACTTCAACAACTTCAACATTATCTACTTATTTAACCAAGGGGGACCAGCTGTACGTGGTCAAAATGCCGGAGGAACAGATATTTTAATTTCTTGGGTTTACAAATTAACATTTGAAACGAGCAACTTTAATATGGCTGCTGCAATTTCAATTATTCTAGGTCTAATTGTTGCAACATTTGCCTTCTTCCAATTTAGAAAAACAAAGTCGTTTAAAGAGGAGGGGAACTACTAATGGCTATGACAAAAAAGACAAAAAACGTCCTAGAATTAACGGCTATCTATGCGATTATTGCAGTAATGTTTGTTGTTATTTTCTATCCACTTCTTTGGGCATTTGGACTTTCCTTAAATCCTGGTACTAGCCTTTATGGTGCAAAAATGATTCCAGAAAATTGGTCGTTTGTCCATTATGAATGGTTATTTTTTGATCCGAGAAGTAATTATCTAACATGGTACAAGAATACATTAATCGTTGCTTTTGCTACATCTCTTGCTTCAACGTTTTTCGTATCACTTGTCGCTTATGCATTTTCACGATACCGTTTCGTAGGTCGAAAAAATGGATTATATGCATTCTTACTACTCCAAATGTTTCCTGGACTTATGGCGATGGTTGCATTATACATCATCCTTAATATCGTTGGGCTTTTAGACAACTTACTAGGTTTAATTTTAATTTACGTTGGTGGGTCTATTCCAATGAACGCCTTCCTAGTAAAAGGCTATTTCGATACAATACCGAGAGAACTAGACGAAAGTGCAAAAATTGATGGAGCAGGTCATTTTAGGATCTTTTTCCAAATTATGCTTCCGCTTGCAAAACCAATTCTTGCTGTAGTAGCGCTATTTAATTTCATGGCACCATTTATGGACTTTATCTTACCGAGGATCATACTGAGGAGTCCTGACAATTTTACGTTAGCACTTGGATTGTTTAATTTCGTAAATGATCAATTTGCTAACAACTTTACGCGGTTCGCTGCTGGAGCAATGTTAGTTGCAATTCCAATTGCGCTCATTTTCTTAATGTTACAACGTTATTTAATATCTGGTTTAACATCAGGAGCAACAAAGGGATAAATACATCCACTCGTGGACTAAAAAAGGTACGGCTAAGGAGTCTCGTGTTATTTTTCCTTAACCCGTATCTTTTTCTTTTGCAAACAAAAACTAATAAAATAAACCATGTGTTTTTATAGGAGGATTAAAGATGCAAGATACAAGCTTTGCTATTCACCCAGGTACAAAAAAAGAATTAATTGGAGAAAACTTTAAAGATATAGGTACATTACTGTCTTTTACCATAAAAGAGGATGTCGTTTCTTTCATTACTGAAAACAGCTTTGTTAGTTTAGTTTTTTATAATGATTACACTGTAAGGGTAACAATGAATCAAAAACAACAACCTTCTTTATCTTCAAGCTTTGCAGTCATTAGTAACCGAGCAGGTATAACTCCAGAGATAAGTGATCATGACCATGAAGTTGTAATTAAGAGCAAAGAACTTCTTGTGAAGGTGACAAAAGCACCATTTCGTATTGCAATTTATGATAAAAGTGGAAAGGCAGTTGTTACGGAAAGTAAAAAAGGGATGGCTTTTAATGAAAATGGTGAAGTCATTTGCTTTAAGAATATGGAAGACAATGATCACTTCTATGGATTCGGAGAAAAAACTGGTTTTCTTGATAAACGAGGCGAGAAAATGGAAATGTGGAACACTGATGTTTATGCTCCACATAACCCTGAGACAGACGCCCTCTATCAATCAATTCCATTTTTTATTACGTTAAGAGAAGGGCGGTCCCATGGAATTTTCTTTGATAATACGTGGAAGACTCATTTTGATTTAAAATCAGAACTAGATACGTATTCATTTAAAGCTGAAGGGGGCCAACTAGATTATTATGTGTTTTCTGGGCCAACTTTAAAAGAAGTATTAGGACAATATACAAAGCTTACTGGCACAATGCCAATCCCGCCAAAGTGGGCACTAGGATATCACCAATCCCGCTATAGCTATGAAACTGAAGAAGAAGTTAGGCAGCTTGTAAATGATTTTCTTCAAAAGAAAATCCCTGTCGATGCAATCTACTTAGATATTCATTATATGAATGGGTACCGCGTATTTACGTTTGACCAAGATCGCTTCCCAACACCGAAAGCATTAATTGATGATTTGAATAAAGCTGGAATAAAAATTGTTCCGATCGTTGATCCAGGTGTAAAAGAAGATCCAGAATATCCTATTTATCAAGAAGGAGTCCGTGAAAATCATTTTTGTAAGTATCTAGAGGGGAATATATATTTTGGTGATGTATGGCCAGGCAATAGTGCGTTCCCAGACTTTACAAGTACAAAGGTACGTAAATGGTGGGGGGAAAAGCATAAGTTTTATGCGGATTTAGGAATCCATGGTATCTGGAATGACATGAATGAGCCAGCTATCTTCAATGACACTAAAACAATGGATGTCAAAGTGATGCACGATAACGATGGAGAGCCGAGAACACATCGCGAGCTTCATAATGTATATGGCTTTTTAATGGGTGAGGCAACCTATGAAGGAATGAAACAGCAATTAAATGGAAAGCGAGCTTTTCTTTTAACAAGGGCTGGATATGCTGGAGTTCAGCGGTACGCTTCTGTTTGGACTGGAGATAATCGCAGTTTTTGGGAGCACTTACAATTGGCTTTGCCAATGTGTATGAACTTAGGGATGTCAGGAGTTGCCTTTTGTGGACCAGATGTTGGTGGTTTTGCTCACGATACATCAGGAGAGTTACTAGTACGATGGACACAGTTTGGTACATTTACTCCATATTTCCGTAATCATAGCGCAATTAATACAGTTCGCCAAGAACCATGGTCATTTGGTGATGAGGTAGAGAAGCTAACGAAAAAATATATTGAACAACGATATGTGTGGTTACCCCATCTTTACACGTTATTCCGTGAAGCTAACCAAACGGGTGTACCAGTCATGAGACCACTTGTTTTAGAATTCCCAACAGATGAGAATACGTTTAATTTATCTGATCAATTTATGATTGGTGACAGAGTTATTGTTGCACCAGTTTTAACTCCTACGACAAAACATCGGGTAGTCTATTTACCTGAAGGTAATTGGATTAATTACTGGACAGATGAGCGACTCGCTGGAAATAAGCATCATTTAGTCGAAGCTCCGTTAAATATTTTACTGATCTTTATTAAAGAAGGATCAATTATACCCCATGGTACAGTGAAACAATCGACAGCTACTCCAGAGACTGAGATGACGTACCATATTTACTTAAGGGAAACAGGAACAGCTTCTTACAGACTATATGAAGATGATGGTCAAACATTCGGTTATGAAAATGGGGAAACATTTGAGCAAGAAATTACTGCTGAAAAAAATATAGATTCAATCACCATTTCATTAAAAGAATCAAACGGAAGCTATGATCCAACTTGGAGTAAAGAAACGTTTGTATTACATGATTGCAGAGAAGATATCGAAATTATTATTAATGGTGAAGAAATTGAAAAAACATCGCGTAATTTCGATAATTCATCAAAAGCAATAACAGTTACCATTGAAAGGTAAAAAAATACATTGTTAACCTTTGCAATTATAGCTAAACTAAAAATAAGAAAAGAATATAGCAAGAAATGAGGGGGAACTATGGCGGTAACAATTAAGGATGTTGCAAAGTTAGCAAATGTTGCGCCTTCCACCGTGTCTCGAGTGATTGCTAATAGTCCGAGAATTAGTCAAAAAACAAAAGATAAAGTACGGGAGGCAATGGAGAAGCTAGGCTACCATCCTAATTTTAATGCAAGAAGCTTAGCAAATAAAAGTACAAATACAATTGGAATTGTCATGCCTAGCTCGGCCAATAAGGCATTTCAAAATCCTTTTTTTCCTGAAGTTATGCGAGGGATTAGTTCAAAAGCACATCAGGAAGGGTTTGGCCTATATTTATCAACGGGGCAAACAGAAGATGAAATTTTTGAAGAAGTTGTTCATATGGTTCAAGGTGGGAGAGTAGATGGAATTATTCTTCTCTATTCTCGAATAAATGACCGAATTATGCCGTATTTACAATTACAAAATTTTCCTTTCGTTCTAATTGGACGCCCATATGGTGACGATTTTCAAGGTATCACATATGTCAATAATGATAATTTTAAAGCAGCAAAAACAGTGACCGAATATTTAATTTTACTTGGTCATCAACATATTGCTTTTGTCGGTGGTGAGCTTGATTTCGTTGTTACCGTAGACCATAAAAAAGGATATGAGCTTGCATTACAAAATGCAAATATCCCAATTAGAGATGAGTATGTTGTTTTTCATCAAGAACTACAGGAAGGTGGACAAGATGCGATTATTGAGCTCATGAGCTTATCGCAACCACCAACAGCTCTAGTTGTTTCAGATGATATTATGACATTTGGCGTGATGAGAATGTTGAGCGAAATGGCGATTAGAGTTCCAGAAGATATCTCAATTATTAGTTTTAACAATGTGTTAATTTCAGAGCTATCTTCACCACCAATGACTACCGTCGATATTAACATTTTTGGCTTAGGGTTTGAGGCAACAAATTTAGTTATTGAGAGAATTAAACAACCTTCAATGGAGCCTAAAAATGTCATTATTCCACATAAGTTAGTGAAGCGACAGACCTGTAAAAAAGTGATCTATCAAAATAATTAATACCGGGAGAGAATGGCATTTTATAATTAATTGCCATTCTTTCTTTTTAATAGTACGCACTTTTTGTAGTATATTGTAAAAAATCCCAGAGACTTGTGGTATACTTAATTATGTTTATTTAGCTTATTTTTTCAAAGAGGTAGGTGTAAATCTTGTCCCAATATAAATGGTTTCGATATGGAATAGGAATTATTATGCTATTTTTAATTCTTTATTTAGGAACACTAGTTCAATTTATCTTTCGTCCCATCGTTGTTTTTGTAGAAACGTTATTTGTTCCTTTTTTACTAGCAGGTGTTTTGTATTATTTATTTCGCCCAATTGTAAATCTTTTAGATAAGAAAAAAGTTCCAAAAACTTTAGCAATTATCTTAATTTACTTATCGGTAGTTGGACTAATATCTCTACTAATCCTATTAGTTGGACCAATTTTACAAAGACAGGTTAATAGTCTAGTTAATAATTTTCCCTATTTAATTAATGAAATTCGGGCATTGTTCATTCAGTTACAAGAAAATGAATGGTTTAATCGTTTCCAAGCAACAGAAACATTATCTTTAAATAAAATTTCAGAAAATATGACTCAATACATAAATCAAGCCTTTAATGTTATTAGTACGAATATTTCTGGGTTGATTGGGTTTGTTGCAAACGTAGTAATTATTTTTATCATTATTCCGTTTATTCTTTTTTACATGTTAAAAGAAGGAGAAAAAGCCCCTAATCAAGTTCTCAAGTTGTTACCTGAAAAGCAGCGAATTGAAGGAAGAAAAATACTAAGTGATATGGATGTTAAACTTAGTTCATATATTCAGGGTCAAATACTTGTAAGCTTATGTGTAGGGATACTCATGTATGCTGGATTTTTAATCGTAGGAATTGAATACTCGTTAATTCTAGCTCTAATTGCGATGTTTACGAATGTAATTCCTTTTGTGGGTCCATGGATTGGGACGGTGCCAGCACTTATTGTAGCTATAATTCATTCACCATTAATGGTGGCTAAAGTATTAATCGTCATTGTTGTTGTTCAACAATTTGAAAGTAATTTTATTTCTCCTCAAATTATGGGGAAGAAGCTTGCTGTTCATCCCCTTACTATTATATTATTATTAATTGTTGCAGGTAGATTTGCTGGAATTGTAGGAATGCTACTCGCTGTGCCAACCTATGCTGTTTGCAAAGTGTTCATCAGTCATACGTATCGATTATTAAAACTTAGAAATAAGATTGAGTAACAAAAACAGGGAGTGCCTAGAAATAGGTACTCCCTTTATAGGCTTTATCAAGTTGGGATAGTTGACTCAACTTAACTTTAGTTAACTAGATGTAATGTCTAGTCAGGTATTTTGAAATTCATTTACGTGAATATTAATAGGAGAGTATACAAGAAGGGGTGTAAAGTTATGAATATTGCTATTTTGACTTCAGGTGGAGATAGTCAAGGCATGAACAGTGCAATTCGCGCAATAACTAGAACAGCAATTGTAAGAGGACATAAAGTGTTCGGTGTTAAAAAGGGATACCAAGGGTTAATGGAAGGTTTGTTTACACCTTTAGATCTTCGAGATGTAGGAGACATTCTTCATCGGGGTGGAACATTTCTACAATCAGCGAGATCACAAGAGTTTAGAGAGCCTAGCGGTCAGGAAAAAGCCATTGCTAAATTAAAAGAAGCAAATATTGAACATTTAGTTGTCATTGGTGGAGATGGAAGCTATCACGGCGCATTGGCATTATTTGGAAGAGGTGTAAAGACTTATTGTCTTCCAGGGACCATTGACAATGATATAGCTTATACAGATTATACAATTGGATTTGATACAACCGTAAACCTTGTTGTCAGTTTGATCAATAATGTCCGTGATACTTCAACTAGTCACGAAAGAACGAGTATCATTGAAGTTATGGGAAGAGGTTCAGGTAATATTGCGTTACATGCTGGCGTAGCTAGTGGCGCTGACGTTATCATAGTTCCAGAAGTGGAATGGAATTTAGAAGATGTATGTAATGAAATAAGTGAAGGCTTCAATAGAGGAAAAAAACATGGGATTGTTGTCGTTGCTGAAGGTGCGGCAAGTGGAGAAGCAGTAGCAGAAGAAATTGAAAAGAGAACTGGACTTGAGGCTAGAAGCACTAAATTAGGTTATGTTCAACGTGGTGGAAGTCCTTCTTCCTTTGACCGGATTTTTACGAGCAGAATGGGCGATAAGGTAATAGAATGTATGGAAAATGGGATCTCTGGGGTAGCAATAGGTATAGAAGGAAAAGAAATCACCTATCATCCGATTCATGAAGTATTAAGTAAAAAGGCTGATTTTGACTTTAAGCTTTATGAAATTGCAAAAAACCTTTCTAGGTAGCAAAGTCAGATTTATTGAATTTATACTTTTTATTATGTAAAGTTAATTAAGTGAGATGGTTGAAGTAGTTGTTGAGAGTGAGGTGCGCTTATGGCGTTTATGCGTGATGGGATAAAACAGATCGAAGTAAATGAACTTAAAGAAATTTTAAAAGCGAAACCAAAAGATGTTGTTGTCATAGATGTTAGGGAAAGGGAGGAGTATGATGATTTTCATATTCCAGGAATCCCATTGATTCCAATGCAAACAATTCCAAATATACTTGATGATTTAAAACCAGATAAAGAGTATATTTTTGTTTGCCGTAGTGGGAATCGGAGTCATAATGTTGCTCGTTTTCTAAAAGAAAATGGGATAGACGATGCGCATAATTTTTCTGGTGGAATGCTCACTTGGGATGATGAAGTTCGAACAGGGTTAGAAAATGTGATTACAGATATCTCGAAGCTATATGAATAAGAAAAATGGGGCGTAACTTTAATTAAGTTAGCCCCGTTTTTTTAAAGGTGATTTGTTTTCTTTGAGTACTGTCTTTCGCCACGGTCTTCTGCGTTTTTCTCCCTTTGTACGTTTTTCATGTGACGTTTGGCATTGTTATCTTGTTTCTTTTTATCGTCATCTTTAGTATGAGGCATAATAATATCTCCTTTCGTACGTTCTCCTAATATTATTTCCTTGATGAAATGTTGTATGTATGTTATTGAACTTAATAATTCGATATTATCACCATTAGGATACTCTAAGTTGCTGAGTGCTGAGTAAAATACGCCCGCAACTACTTAGAGTTTGATGTGGCTCATTTTTTGGTAATTATGAAATTCACTCATGAAGAAAATCAATATGAAGTAAAAATTGGGTCTAATAATATTGAAAAGTTCTAGATAAATGTTCTTACTCCTCAATTTTGGGGAATAGTAACAAATAATGAAAGGGGAAATAGATCTTGGAAACATTAAAAAATATGATAATATATATATTTGGCTGTTTATTATTGGCCATATCATTAAACTTTTTTCTCATACCAGCAAATGTATTCGCCAGTGGTTTTACGGGTATTGCTCAGATTTTAGCTACCTTAACGCCTATTTCTACAGGGATTTCTTTATTTATTTTGAACATACCAGTTGCTATACTAGGTTGGTTAAAAATAGGGAAGAGATTTACTGTTTTTAGTTTTATTAATGTAGCGATTTCTACTTTTTTTCTCGAAATCATTCCTATTGTTCAAATTTCTGAGGACATTTTATTAAATTCAGTTTTCGGTGGAGTAATTATGGCTATTGGAGCAGGGCTTATTCTGAAGTATGGTTCTTCCACTGGTGGTGTAGATATTATTGCTTTAGTATTAGCAAGATATAGCGAACGGCCACTTGGTACATATTTCTTCTTAATAAATAGTGTAATCGTTTTAACAGCAGGATTTATTTTTGATTGGGAAAAGGCTTTGTATACACTCGTAACTTTATATGTTGGCTCAAGAATTATCGATGCTATTCATACTCGTCATGTGAAATTAACTGCAATGATTGTGACAACGAAACCTGATGAATTGCAAGAGGCTATTCATGAACAGCTGACAAGGGGGATTACAAGACTTCCCGCAAAGGGTGGCTATTCAAAACAAGACAAAGAGATGCTGATGATTGTTATTACGAGATATGAACTCTATAATTTAAAACAGATCATTGCAAAAGTTGATGACAAGGCATTTACAAATATCATTGAGACAGCTGGAATATACGGCTTGTTTCGGAAAGACAGTTAATAGTCAAGAGTTGTAGTTATGTGACCTTTTTCGATGGGCTTTTAACCATAAAAAATCGATCCTGACGAGGTGAGAGAGTTTTGTTAAAGCTAGTCTCAATAATATGTGCGTTAATTATTTTCATTACTGGTTGTGGAACGAACATTGAAAGCATAGATTATTTTTATGGTGATGATACAACGACAAATTTTAGAGCTACTTTTAGCGTTAGGGAAGTGGGGGATGATATGCAATTTGAACTTTCATTAACGAATGAAGGAAACGAAAAAGCACTCATACAATTTCCATCGGGTCAACAGTTTGAGATTATCGTTAAAGATGAAGAGAATCAGGTTGTCTACCGCTTTAGTGAAGGAAGAATGTTTACGATGGCAATTGTAATGAAAGAAATTGAGCCTGGGGAAACATTAGTATGGGTTGATGAGTGGAAAGAAGCAAAGCAAGGAATGTATACCGTTATAGGTGAACTTCAAATTATGTCAATTAACAATGAAACTGTTGATCGTAACCAATTTCGAATAGATAAAAAGGTCAGTTATGAAAAATAGGTGGGAGCAATTCCCACCTATTTTTCATCTTCTAAATCCTTATTCACCCGAGTGCTTATAGCTTCTAAAAATGAAATCCATTCCTTACTTAAATTCGTTTTTTCTAAAGTAGGAGTTTTCATCTTTGGAAGCTCTTTTTCCATTTGCCAATAATGATTAAAAGGTTCAGGTAATTGTTCTTCAGCCATAAGGGTACCCCTTCCATCTTTAGCTAAGACAAACTTGAAATTCTTAATTTTAAGAATTGTTCTAGCTCATTAGTCGTAAGTTCGGAAAGTTTATTTTCATTTGCATTTAGAATTTGATCGGAAAGAGCCTGTTTTTTTTCAAGCATTTGGTGGATTTTTTCCTCTAATGTTCCTTTTGTTAAAAGTTTATGGACTGTAACATCTTCTGTTTGACCAATACGATAGGCTCTGTCAGTCGCTTGGTTTTCAACCGCAGGATTCCACCAACGATCGTAATGAATTACATGAGTAGCTGCAGTTAAATTTAACCCAACGCCACCAGCTTTTAAAGAAAGAATAAAAAATGGAGCATCTTCATTCATGAATTTCCAAATGAGTTCTTCCCGTTTTTGACGTTGTAAGCTACCATGTAAAAATGGCATTTCACTGTTGAAAATTTCTTCTAAACCGTTTTGAATAATTGATCCCATTTCTTTATATTGAGTAAAAATGAGCGCTTTTTCTTTGTTAGAAGCAATGGTTTCACATAACAGCATGAGTTCTTCCCACTTTTCTGAACGGTTTTGAAGCATGCCACCGTCTTTTAAATAGTGAACAGGGTGGTTACAGATTTGCTTTAACTTCGTTAAGCTACTTAAAATTAACGCTCTTCGTTGCATTTCTGAAACAGAATCTACTTTATCAAAAAGGTCGTTAATAACTGCTTGATAAAGACTCGCTTGTTCAACAGTTAAGCCAACGCGATGGATGATTTCTTTTTTATTAGGTAGTTGTAGGTGAATATGCTTATCCTGCTTAGTACGTCGAAGTAAAAATGGCGATATCATAGATCGCAATTCATTAAGTTTCTCATTATTTTGCTCAGCACCTTCAATTTCTTTAATAAAAACTTTAGAGAATTGTTGGTAAGAGCCAAGAAAATGGTCATTTAACATATCAATGATTGACCATAGTTCTTTCAATCTGTTTTCAATAGGAGTACCAGTTAAGGCAATTCGATGAGTAGCAACGATCTCTTTAATACTTCTTCTTTGTTTTGTTTCGATGTTTTTGACGTGTTGTGCCTCATCCAAAATCAGTCCTTCCCACGCCCTAGAAGTCCAAATTTTTTCGTCACGTACTGCTAATGCGTAGGAAGTGATGACGATATCAACATTTGCTAATGACAACTCTAGTTCTTCCTCAATAGACCTCTGCTGACCGTGGTGGACATACACTTTTAAAGTTGGTGCAAAAAGACTTAATTCGTGCTCCCAATTTCCTATTAGTGAAGTGGGACAAATTAGTAAAAAAGGTTGCTTTAGTTTATTACGAGTAGCTTCTTTAACAGCCAATAAATATGATATCGTTTGAATCGTTTTCCCCAAACCCATGTCATCGGCAAGGCAAGCTCCAAAACCTATTTTTCGCATATTTAACAACCATGAGAAGCCATCGTGTTGATATGGTCTTAATGATCCATTAAGTTCATTTGGAACAGTTGCTTTTTCCCAGGAATGAATCGAAAGCTCATTTAGTAATTTGCTAATTTTTTTGTTCCAAAGGGCTTTAAAGCGTATATTCTGCTCTTCGCCTTCTTGATGTTCGAGCTGGAATGCTTCCATGTATGTAAGCTTTTTCTTATCTTTATATGCTTTTATTTTTGATTGTATTTTCTCTGCGGTTGTTACATCCCAGAAAACCCATTTCCCTCTTAGTTTTACAATTGGACGTTTGTGATTGACGAGCTCATGAAACTCTTGTTCAGTCACGGTTATGCCACCAACTGAAATAGAATAATCAAAATCCGCAATTGCTTGCCAGTTTAACAAAGGTTCTGCAGCACCTCTAGTTTCTGTTAGCTCTTTTTGCTTCAAGGTTACAGAAAAATCATCTTCTTTTTTATGCCACCAACTTGGAACTAAAATGGTCATTCCTAACTCTTGAAATGCTAGATCATTTCTTGTTAATAATTCGTAGGCTTCGTCAATAGTTACATCAATTGCTGGATTTGTTAGAGAAAACTTTTGAAATTCCTTAACTTTGTTTTGTCCCTTAAGTAATGCTTCTTTAAAAAAGGTGATGGGATTTTCTCTCCAAGGGTGGTTTCCGATTAAAAGGTCAGCGACATCTATCATCAACGTGTGGTCAGTTCGATCTTGAATAAATAACGTTAGTTGCCAATTGTCTGCCCCTTTTTCTTCCTCAACCCTAAGGCCTAGTTTGAAAGGAGCTACTTCGATAGCCCCGATATTTTCTAAAAACTGTTGGTGCGCATTTGATGATTGAAATGGTTGATCATCTTTGGCTAGATTACCTAACAGCTTCTTGACAGCTGGTGCCTGGCTTTCTTGTAGCTGTTTAAAAGCTTCTATTACATTTTCGTCGAACTTTAAGATATTTGTGACATAGCCATTCACTAACTCATCTATAAATTCTTTTATTGATGTTTTTTCAACTTTTTTATCTATAAAAGAGTGATTAGTAGGAAGTAATGACACTAGTGATGTTGGGGCACTTTCTTCCCAACCTAGAACAGGGAAATTTGGGATTTCCCAGCCGCCTTGTTGATTAGGAATTAGTTGTCCTGAGCGAATTTCATTTAAAATCGCAACTAACAGCTGCTGAATATATAAAAAGTCATCGGCAAGTGTCCATTCGGTTGTGTTCATTAAGTTGATGAGCGTATTGATATAGATATGAATATCGCTAAGAGCAATTTCAAGTCCTTTAATTGGAAAAAGGTGTTTTTCGTAGCTAGCAGGAATGTGATAGACGGGCACATTTCCAGCTAAACTATAAAATAAGCGATTATTTAAAGGAACTTGAATATGACATTCTTGCGTATCTAAAAACGTGCCATAAAAGGACGCTTCATGAGAACGAAATAACGCTAACTTTAACTCAAAAGGAGAATAAAGAAATGGATATTTGAAAGGCTCGATATCAACATATTTTTTATGCTTTTTTTGCTCTCCCCAAATAAACAAGCTATAACCGTTTTTTCCTTTTAAGATCCCACCGTGAACGATAATTGGGTTTGGATTGTAACTATTTATCAATTCTTTTCAGCTCCTGAATAAAGGCACGATAAGTTTTAAATCTTTGTTTTAAACCGAGTACATATGTATTGAATGTTTGTTCTTTATTTAGTTTCACGTAAATGGTCTTCAACTGTCTAATGTACTGGGCGGCCTCTTCATAATGAACTCTCGATTTTTTTTGAACTAATCTTTCAACGAGTTGATGATAAAAAGGAAGGAGTAGTTCTGGTTTCTTACTCATAACAGTTTTAAACAACTTTTGAATTTCAGGTGTGATGATATTCGCTTCCTTTTTGTTCGTGAGCAGCGATGTAAAAGCTAGTTCAAAGAGACTTTCTTCTCTAGCGATTTGATAAAAGATCGCTTCTGTTTGAGGCCGATATAAATCAGCTTGTAATTTTGGAATGATATATTCGAGTATCTGTTCTTTTTCTTTTTCATCACATTTAGTAATTCTATTTTTATAAGTTAAAAATGAAGGCTGATTAAGCCAGTTTTTCCAAACAATCGTTAGTTTCTCCTCATTTGTACCAGTTTCAACTAACATATCTTCATATAGTTTTCCAAGCACTGAGCCTTGTTTTGGCTTTTCAGCCGGAAAAAACAATTCAAACCAATGCTTCATCATCACAAAATCATTTTTCTGTTCCATAAGGAGGAAATGGTCAATTAAATCACTATGGTGTAGCTTTGCTTTAAGGTCTTTTAACAATGCGATCGAACGGGCGCCATCATTCGCTTGTAAAAATAAAAGGCTAGTAAGTTTTGTTAGAAATAAGTTCTTATCTTTATATTCTTTTAAAAGCTTATTTGCGTGGTTTAGTAAGAGCGCTTCTCTTTCTTCACAGAGAAGCCAAGTTGCTATCAGTTTTTCATATGGAGAACCAGCATCTTTTTGATTTAGCTGCTTAAAAAGAAACTCAGTATACCACTTACTAAAGAAGGTATCGTTGATTACCTCGTTTTTCATTGTTGGATATCCATAGTGAAATAATTCATTAAAAAAGGCTAAAAAACGATTTTGCCTAAAACTGTATGTCTCATACTCATTTGCCTTTTTATATAATTCATCCATCATAACTGTCATTGCAAGTATTTGGAGTTGGTTAACTTCCACCACTTCTTTTTGCTGAAGTTCATCGAAAAATTGTTTAATTACTAAGCTAGATTGATCATTACTGAAATGGCCACTCTTTGAGAGCAGATGATAAACCTCATTAACATAAGCCTCTAAGTCGCTTGCTAATCTCTCCATGACATATTCCGGTTTATTAAATGGGTACTCAGAAGTACCTACTAATGATAATGCTGGTGAATCATCTAGCAATTTTTTAAACTCTAAAAGAACTGCAACAAGGTGTTTGCACTTACTTTCATAGGGGCAGTTACAATGACTTAAAGTCAAATTTTCTAAATTAACCTCAACTTCATAAGATGTTGTCCCTGTTACTATCGCTGAGATTTTGTCGTTAGCTAGTTCTAGTTTTGTAACGTTGTCGTTGTAAAAATAATGAAGACCACGTTCGATGATGCGACTTTGAAAATAGTGCTCTAAAAAATAGTCGATATTAATCCGTAATTGCTTCTTATTCATAAGTCACCACTTACTAACAAGTATTTTCTTATTTTCATCTCTCTATTGTAATACGAATTGATGCTGTAAAACAAATGGACAAATCATTATCGTTTTGTTTTTATGTAAAAGAGTGAATTTCATAAGTACCAAAAACGCATACCAAACTACATGTAGTTACGATCGTACTTACGTAACTACATATAGTATCTTAATGGCGGGCAATAATACGGAATTATGAAATTCATCAAAATAAAAAGGAATAGATACTCAAAACAGCAATTGCACTAATGACGATTAAAATTATATTAGAAGTTAGTAAGGCAACGAGTAAAGCGGCTATTCCACCAATAATCCCAAACCAAATGTCTTCTTGAATAAATAAAATTCCTGGGAAAATGAGGGCGCCTAATGCTGCATAAGGAACATTTTGTAATATAGCTTTTACTTTTGGTGGCATTTCTTTACCGTTCATTGTGACAAGCGGCAACACTCTTGGAATATAAGTGACAATTGCCATTCCTAATATGATCATTAACATCGTGTTCGACATGATCATCCACACTCCTTATCATCAGTTCTTTGTACTTCCTCAAGATACGTATTTTTTTTGCTATAAATGAATTCAATGAGTACTGCAGAAGCTAAAGTAGCAATAATAATTGACCAACCACTGGGAATGACCATTGATAGGAATGAATTGAGAACTCCAGCAAATAAGGCTAGGTATACAATTTTTCGATGTTTTTTCAATGAAGGAACTAATAGAGCTATAAACAAAGCATATAAGGCAATGGACATGCTTTTTTGTAGCATTTCAGGTAAGGAGGTACCAATGATATAACCAATTCCTGAATTTACTACCCAGCTTGAATAAGCAATTAAAGCTACACCGAGAATGTAAGAACTCGTTAATCTTCCTTCTTTTGTGGAAGTAACAGCAAATACCTCGTCCGTCATCCCAAAGGCATACAATCCTTTAATGATTGGATGATCTTTTTCTGCTTTTTCGTTAATGGCAGTACTCATTAATAAGTGGCGTATATTAATAATGAATGTAGTAAAAATAATTTCAATGGCGCCAGTACCAATAGCAAGCAAACTTAATGACATATATTGGGCTGCACCGGCATATACAAAGGCACTCATCCCAATCGTTTCAATTAATGTTAAACCAGTTGTTTCTGCAATAAAGCCAAAAGTTAATGCAACAGGTAAATATCCAAGTGCTATACTTATTCCGGCGATAACCCCTTTTTGAAACTCTGATTTTTGTTTAGTTAGGGCAAACATAGCTCCGTCTCCTTCTCAAAAGCATAATAGCACTATTTTACTCCTGTCAGTATGTATCTGTAAATGAAATAAGTAAAACTAAAAGTTGTCGTAAAAGAAGCATCTTAGCTTTACTTTCAATAATTCTACATTCTACATTCTACATTTTACATTAAAAAAGAGGTGATTTATTTGAAAATGATTGATGACGTATACGAGATGTATAAAGGTCACTTTACTGGTGATGAAGAGGATATTTTAATTATTATTTATGGGGTTTTAGATGGGGTTAACAATGATGATTTGGTCAAGTTATTTAAAGACTTAAAGCCCGAGGAAAAATTTGAGATGACGGTTTTATATTTGTATGAAAAGCTTCGACAAAAGATGGCTCAAGAAGGTGTAGGTTACATCGGTAATGAAGATGACCAAATAGTCCATTGATAAGAAGAGCAGGGTGCACTCGATGCATAACAAAAAGAGGAGACTGGCTTTTGCCAATCTCCTCTTTTTGTTATGCCATTTGTGAAAATTGATCAGCCAAATCTTGTTTTTCTGCATCAGATAACATTTGTTCAGCCATTGGGAAGAGGATGTTTTCTTCTTTCATGAAATGGTCTGTTAATGTTAAATAGACGATTTTTAAATGACGGTAAACGTCTAGCGCTTCAGCTCTAGATAATGTTTTATTGTCTTCTTTAATGGCAGTAGCCTTTTCCATAAATTCCTTTAAGTTTAACTTCGCAGTATTATGTTCGTACTCCATAACTGCAATAGGTCCACCTTCTCGACCAAGGTACTTCACCATCATTTCAAATAAAACATCTTCTTCACGATTAGAATGTGGCTCAAGTTCAGCAATGAAAGCGGATATTTTTTCATGGAGTTGGTTAATTGTATCATTCCAATCCTCAATTTCCTCGCTTGTTTCAAAAGCTTGTACCATTTGATTAAATTCAGCCATCTTTGCTAAAAGGGATGGATGTTCATCAATTAATTGTTTTAATGGAGCACAATAGTTTATAGATTTTGGATCGCCAAAGCCAGCAGAACAAGGTGAGTTTTGATTCATTACGTTTTCCTCCTTGGATAACAAGAATTATTTTATAATCTTAGTGTAGCTAAGTTTCTACTTTCGTGGGGTGATAAACGTCACAAATGAAAAGAAAAATGTGCATGTATTTTTTCGCCTAGGGAATCTTAATAGTGAGGTGATAAAAATGAATGAAAATGAAAACTTACAAGAAATTTTGCAAACATCGTTAGACCATGAAGAAGAAATGATGCGCACCTATTTAATTGCTGCAGAACGGATTCATGAAAGTGAAGAGCTAAAGCTTCGCTTAAGGGAATTTGCTGAAGGAAATGCAAAACGTTCAAGACAATTAATTGATGAATTAAAAAGATTAATCCATTAATGTTCACTCTCTTTACTTAACGCATGAATTGCCTTCGTCCCAACTCCTACAAACGTTTCAATGATCGTTTGCCCACCAGCAATAGCAAAGATGAAAATTGCCGGAATGAAGATCATTGGATAGAGTATGTAGCCAAGACCGAAAATAATAGCACTCCAAACACCAGCACACCAATAGCAATTCAATAAATAACCGAGCTTTGAGTCTGGTAATTTTTTTGTTTTTTCACGCCCATTTTCGGTAATTGTTGTCGTTTTTAAAAATGGTTTTCGGATAAATTCAGTTATTTTGTCAAAGACAATTAAATGAGTAAAACGATAACTTGCTAAGATAATCATAATAAACATCATCGGGCTCAAATTTTCCAAAATAAATGCCTCCTAAACGAGTTTCTTTAGATGGTATGTGCTAAAATAGCCAATTTAATACAGTGAACTTAAGGGGGGAGTAATTCTCTCCTTATATTTGTTTTTTTAAGACAATTCCTTAGGTGTTTTTCTATTTTTATTATTAAACAAAGAATATAAAAGTTAGAAGATGGTTCTGATAAGTCGGCAATTCTTGGAAAAGTAAGAAATGTAGTTTCACAAGTATTACTTACTAATGCTATAAATAAATAGAAGAGCCTTGCTTATAAATTAAAAAAGTTAGCTGGTAAAATTACCTAGCTAACTTTTTTCTATTTTTATAGTATAATTAGAAATGGTTATTTCAATTTTTATCTTGAGATTTATTCAGATCCTTGAATAAGTCTCTTTTTTTTAGTTCATACTTGGTAATTCAGGTTTCGCAAAGAGTGGTACTTCCCCGCCTAAAGCCTTTAAGAATGCTACTAGATCAGCTTGTTCTTCAGCACTTAAGTTTAATGGGTTGATTAATCCACTTTTATTCGGATGAAGATCTCCACCACGATTATAATACTCAACAACTTCCTCAACAGTTGCGATAGATCCGTCACTCATAAATGGAGCGGTATGTGTTAATCCGTATAATCCAGGTGTACGAATAGCCCCTAGGTCAGCGTCGTTACCTGTTACAGCTTTACGACCTTCACTATCTCTTACAATACCAATGTTATGGAATTGGTTATCTGATAAATTTTCACCTTGGTGACAAGTAATACAAGAAGCTTTACCTGCAAATAAATCTAAACCACGAATTTCTTGCTCATTTAAAGCGTCTAGCTCACCTTGTAGGAAACGATCATATGGAGTATCTCTAACAACTACTAAGCGTTCAAAAGCAGCAATTGCTTTTCCGATTCTTTCAGCAGTAATCTCTGGGTCCCCAAATGCAGCTTCGAATAATTCTGGATAGCCCTCAATACCAGTTAATTTTACAAGCAACTCATCTAAAGGTTGGTTCATTTCACCAGGATCTTGAATAGGTCCTAATGCTTGTTCTTCTAATGATGCAGCACGTCCATCCCAGAAGTTTGATGTGTAATAACCAGAGTTGATTACTGTTGGTGAGTTTCTTGGACCATCTGAACCATCGAACTTCTCAAATGTTGCTCGTGCATCACCATATCCCAACTCAGGTACGTGGCAAGTCATACAACTTCTCTCGTTATTCCCAGATAAACGTGGGTCAAAATATAAAATTTGCCCTAACTCAATAACTTTATCAATCATTGGGTTATCCTCTGGTACTGGAATATCTCCTAGTGGAACTAGTAAGTTATTGCTTAACAATCTTTCAATAACAACTTCAAGCTGCCCAACTTCGGCTGTTGGTTCTTCCTTTGAGGCTTCTTCTGTTGGTGCTTCTGGGTCCTTAGCTGGCTCAGATGCTGTTGTGTTATCGCTTGAACAAGCGATTAGCCCGATACTTA
Organism: Anaerobacillus isosaccharinicus; assembly: GCF_001866075.3. Taxonomy (GTDB): domain Bacteria; phylum Bacillota; class Bacilli; order Bacillales; family Anaerobacillaceae; genus Anaerobacillus; species Anaerobacillus isosaccharinicus. The sequence goes on from NZ_CP063356.1 coordinate 3,039,112, forward strand.
CTAAGAAAACTAAAAGTAAACTAAGTAAAGATTTTTTCATAATTTTGAGTTCCCCTCCAAATTTCCTTTTTAGAAGTAGTGACTAATAATAATTACTAGATGATTAATCATACTTCTTAATTATTATTATAATTTAAGTTTTATTAAAAAAGGGAATGGAAATGTGAACGATTTTTGAAATTGTGGGAAAATGTGAGAAATGACACAGCGCTGTACATCGATACTATGGATTAAAAATTGAGCGTCAAAAACCCAAAGCAATTGCTTTGGGTTTAGACACTAGTTCACAATAAACTCTTTCATTTTTTTCTTTCGCCACTACTGTAGCAGTTGCTCAATCTCTTTTTTTCGTTTTAATAAACGTCGTAGTTTTTGTTTCTGTTCCTTAATTAATTTCTTATCTAATAATTGTATTGACTCGTATAACTCCATTAGTGTGTAGTCGATTTCTAAGTTTATTATGTTAATGATTGTTTCTGGATCAAGGTTATGGTCAAAGTCTTGGTACTCAACAATAGCACCATATTGATTCATAACGAGTTTCTCACCTCCATTAATTTCTGTAATGGATTGAATTATCCCATCTTTAAAGGACGTAATATACTGAGGACCTTCAGTATATGTTTTAATAAAACCGCTACCTTGAAATTCAGTTAATACTAACTCTAAAGCTTTCGCTACCAACTCTTCACTCACCTTTAGGCAATCAACGTCAATTGTAAGTTTGGAACCATTTTTTTTGAAAGGTATTTCGTGGATTGATTGGTTTGTATCTATAATTAAATAAATGATATCGTCGTTATATCGCCAATAAAGGGAGCACTTGTATTCCATCATTTTATTAATAAATTGTTGAAGTGATTGTTTTGACAATTCTACATGTAAATCGTGGAATTCTGCCTCAAAAAAATGTGGAACCATCTAAACCCTCCTTACTTCAGAAAGTCAAAAGCTTTTTTTATATCGTATGAAGGGGACAGTTTGAAAAGAAGTAAAAATGACTAAATTAGGCTTAAAAATAGTAAGAGTATCATTAAAACGGTAATGAATTTAGTTCCAAACGGTTTGGACTTATAAGAGTAAATGCTAGTGCCGCTAATTTAAAATAAAAAAATGCTGAACAAAAGTATCTGTCAACCACTATGTTTAGTGGATACGTTTGTTCAGCATCTTATGAATGTTTTAGTTTATGTCTAGTCCGTAGCGATTAGAGACAATGTCGTGAAAGCCAAAGGAGTTGTATAGACGTTTTGTTGCAACATTATTCACTCCAGTTTCCAGTTCAATTCCTTTTAAATTGTTTTGCTCAGCCCAAAACATCGTATGTAACAAAAGCTTTTTAGCGATTCCTTTTTGACGAAAGTCTTTATGCACATATAGATCATTTAACCAAATATAATTACCGCCCTTATCTAAACTAATTCCGATATTGAAAAAAGCAAGACCGATAATTTGATCATTTTCTTCGACGGCAAACATTTTAGCAGGTGATCCTTCCCCTAATGCTAAATCAATTGCAGTAATAAGGGTAGAATAAGAATTGCTATCACCGATGGCTTCCATTTGTCCCATCATCAATTGTGCAATTTTCTCCCTTAATATTTGATCGGCATTATTTTCCACTAAAAAAATCTCCACGTAAGTGCCCTCCTAAAATCTAAGCTTGATTTATAATTAATTATACATGCTAAGCTTCAATAATAGCAGAAGATCTAGAAAACATACATAGATTTATGGTGGAGGGATAAATTTTTAAAATTAAGAGAGGTGACTAAATTGTAGTCACCTCATTACTTTTTTAGAATCAGAACGGTTATCTATTACTGTACACTGTAACAAGGATTAGCTCCTATTTTTCTTAATGAAATTCAGGAAGATCTCCGTCTAATTGATCAATTTGTTCTTGTAGTTGTGAAAGTTGTCTTTTTTCTGCTGTCGTTGAATTTGCAAAAGCAGATGAAAGATCATTTTTTGCTTTCAATATTTCTTCTGAAGCGTTAGCTAATTGTTCAGGGGTTATAGCGCCTTTTACCATCATTTCTGCTTGCTCCACGCGGGACCTAGCTTGTTGAAATAATCGATTTCCCATTGTTTAGCAACCACCTTTATTAGCATTTTTATTTTCTGCTTCATCCAATGTTGTTATATTACGCATTCGCTCATTAGCTGGTTGAACAGCGTCTTTTCCTTGTTGGGTTACACGTTTAGATTTTGATTTTTTGCTCATTATTTTTCTCTCCTTTTTAGGTGAATGAATTTCAATTTAGAAAATGAAACTCATAAAGTTAGGAAGATACGAGCTTATTTTTTGTAATTAACTTGAAATCTACTCAGGAGATATTTACAAGTTAGATTTTGAAGTTTAAATAATCCTCAAGAAAAATTGCTATTCCATCATTTTCGTTTGTAGTTGTTACCTTGTTAGAAATGTTTTTTAATTCAGGGATAGCATTTTCCATGGCAACTCCAATTCCAGCATATTCAATCATCTCAAGGTCATTATCCTCATCGCCAAAGGCGATAATTCGTTCTTTTGGAATTGAATAGTAATCAGAGATTTTCTTTAATCCAACGGCTTTATTTAAGCCTGCCTTGACGATTTCAATAACGTTCCAAGGAGCACCCCAGACGCGTTGATCAATGACTTCGGCATGTGCTGATTTTAAAAGTTCTCTTAGTTGTTTGACATGGTCATCTTCAGGATGGATTAAAATGGAGGTAGGATGTTCATTTAAAATATGGTGGAGATTTCCAAATTTCACAGGAGATTCACCCATGCTAAATGTTTCAATTAATACTTCATCGTAGTATCGTAAGTAAAATTCATCAATTATTTCTACCATAATATTTTTTACTTGAAAGGCTTCACATGTTTCAATAATCGTTTTTGCTGTTTCTAGTTCTAATGGAGAATGATAATAACCAAAATCTTTATGCATCGGGTGGTGAACAAATGCCCCGTTAAAGTTTACAATGGGTGTATTTAAATTTAATTCCTGATAATACATTTGACTTGCCCGATAAGGTCTTCCAGTAGCTATACAAACAATGTGTCCCAGTTCTCGGGCTTTTTCAATGGCTAGTTTGTTTTTTTGTGAAATACTTTTATCGTCTGTTAATAAAGTTCCATCAAGGTCAATAGCGATTAGATGTTGTTTCATAATACTTCCTCCTTACTACCAATCTTTAGCGAGTATATGTTATTTTAACTGTAATAGGAAAGTTTGTCTAAAAAAATGATGGAAAAAGCTGAGAAATAAATTTGCTTCCCCCACGTCGCTTCAGCTACAAAGAGAATTACCAAAACATAATAATACAATAAAAAAGCTATTCATGTTATAAATAATATAGGTAAAATTAAAAAACTCCGTTCATTTCAATAAAGGAGCATTCCTGTTAGAAGTATTTTCGGGGACTTGAACAAAAAAGAGCCTTCTTGGTATGATACGGGGTGTCAAATCGTCTGCCGAGATGACCCCTAACTTAGTTAACCAAGGAGGACTCCATAATGAATTTTAAACAAAACGAAAAAATAAATCAAGTCACTGAAAAGACACTCGTTGTTGGAATGGACATTGCGAAACGAACTCATTTCGCTTGTTTTACCGATGATCGTGGACGCGTGCTCCAAAAATCATTTCCTGTTTCTCAATCACATGATGGCTTTGAACAATTTTATCAGAAAATTTTAGCGGCACTAAGAGAACATGATAAATCGGAAGTCATCGTCGGTATTGAGCCTACAGGGCATTATTGGCTTAATCTAGCCTACTTTCTAGAGGATCTTGGTATTTCTCTTGTCATGACCAATCCGATGCATGTGAAACGATCAAAAGAGTTGGATGACAACCTTCCAACAAAGCATGATCGTAAAGATGCGTTAGTGATTGCCCGCTTGGTCAAAGATGGCCGTTTCAGCTACCCAAGAATATTAAAAGATATGGAAGCTGAGCTTCGTGCAGGTTCGACTTTTAGAAGTAAATTGACAGAGGAGTTGGGTGCTGTCAAAAATATGATGATTCGCTGGTTAGATCGTTATTTTCCTGAGTTTACACAAGTGTTTCCCTCGTTTGGGAAAATGGCGTTAGCAGTACTGGAATGTACACCATTTCCAAGTGATCTTCATGAGAGACAACTTGAAGAGGTAATGACTCTTTATCGAGAGGTTGATGGGATAAAATCTCCTCAGAAACCGAAAGCTATGCGCCTAATTGAAGTCGCTGCAAATTCAATTGGAATAACTGAAGGACGTCAGATGGCCCGTTATGAAATCACCACACTCGTTCAACGTTATCACCAATTAGAAAAAAAAATCGATGACATCACACAACAATTAGTAGAACTCGTACAAACTTCTGTAGAATACGAATCGCTCAAGACGGTTCCGGGTCTTGGAGACTCGACAATCGTTGACCTTCTAGCTGAAATCGGTAGCTTTTCACACTATGAAGATCCACGCCAACTTATCAAACTAGCGGGACTTACATTACGTGAAAATTCATCGGGGCAGCACAAAGGCCAAAAACGTATTTCTAAACGAGGAAGAAGGAAGTTACGAGCACTCCTATTTCGTGTCATGATGCCGATGCTCCGTCACAATGAAGCATTTCGTAAACTACATGAATATTACACGAATCGCTCGATCAATCCGTTACGTAAGAAGCAGTCAATTGTGGTCCTTTGCGGAAAACTACTAAAAGTTTTACATGGAATTAGTACAAAGCACAAAGCATTCGATGCACAGCGAATGATGAGGGATATCCCTAGTCTCGTAGAGGCTGTATAAAACCCTACACCCTTTTAATAGACCTAGATAACAGGATGACACGGAGAAGCTGGCACTATTTTCACCATTCGACCTAGAGTCCCTAAAGGAGCTTCGCTAGCCTCTGCCTTATGACTAGACCGAACGAAGGAATGTAGGCACATAGATGCCCAGAGACATGGGAGGGTACGTCATCATAAGCTACGCAGAGATCCATTGTGCATCATATAATTCTTAGCACTACTTACCATTAAAATCCAGTAGTGACCGCGTAGCGCACCCACCAATTGGTATAGTTTCACATATTATAAAAATAATGTTAGTGGTCGTGTCGAAAAATATTTTTTTGGCACTTCAACGACGGCTCAAACCGTTGATATATCAATATTTATAGAGGGAGGGAAATTATGATTGAACAATTTTTTACTTCGTTTACATTTCGGACGATTTGGACTCCGGAGTTAATTTTCATCTTACTATTAATAAGTGGATTATATTTTGCTCTAACAGGACCGCTAAGACACCGATTTCAAGATAGCGAAGAAGTAGCAACGAGAAAAAAAGTCTATTTTCATTTAGGATTAGTTGCAGTATACTTTGGTTTTGGTGGGCCACTTTATGTGTTAGGTCATCTTATGATTAGTATGCATATGACATCAATGGCAATCGTTTATTTAATTGCACCACCATTACTTTTATTAGGAATTCCCCATTGGTTTTTTCAAGCCATTGGTAAGTTTTCTTTAATAAAAGCCCCCTTTAAAATTTTAGGGACACCGTTAATAGGGTTAATATTATTTAATGCGATGTTTTCTTTTTATCATTTACCATTTACGTTTGATCGATTGATGACAAATAATGGACTTCATAATATATACCAAATTGGCATGTTGTTTGCAGCATTTTTAATGTGGTGGCATATTACACCAGTTTTTCCTAAGATAGAAGGACAACTCTCTGAGTTAAAAAAAATAGGTTATATGTTTGCTAGTGGTGTTTTATTTACTCCTGCCTGTGTTTTGGTTATTTTTGCAGGTGGAGCTCTTTACGCGACATACACGGATGTTGGAACATGGGCAATTGCAATGAGTTACTGTTTACCGGCTGGAGCAGAAATTCCTTATGAACTATTTTCAGGACAAAATGCATTTGCTTTATTAACGCCTTACCAAGACCAACAATTTGGTGGTGCAATTATGAAAGTAACACAGGAGCTAGTATACGGTGTAGCCATAGGTTATACGTTCAAGCAGTGGATGAAACGTGATCGAAAAAAAGTAGTTATTCCAAATTTTGATGTATTAAATCCAGAAATTAAATAAGTTGGTGAAAAAAATGAGATTAACAAAATTAATGATGTATTTGGGTCTTCTTCTAATTTTAACGAGCTGTGGTTTCTTATATGGCCAACCAGAAACTAAAACTAGAGCAGTGACCGATTTAACAGAAGCTGATTGGCAAGTGGCCGATTTTCAGTTTACCAATCAATTTGGAGAGCCATTTGGATCAGAGGATTTAAAGGGACAATATTGGATAGCAAATATGATATTTGCTAGTTGTCCAACTGTTTGTCAAACAATGACTCCAAATATGATCACATTGCAAGAAGAAGCAAAAAAGGCTAAAATTGATGTTCAGTTTGTTTCCTTCACGGTTGATCCGGATTTTGATGATCCCCAAGGAATGAGGAAATATGGAGAAGCATATCATGCGGATTTTTCTAATTATCATTTTCTAACAGGATATTCGTTAGATGAGATTAAGGAATTTTCAAGAGAGTCATTTAAATCCCTTATACAAGAAATCCCAGATTCAAATGACATTATGCATAGCGTTAACTTCTTCGTAGTAAATGGGGAAGGTAAAGTTCTTCGATTTTATAATGGTAATACTGATTTTGATGCAAAAGCTGTAATTAAAGATTTAAAAACTATTGTTCGCTAGGAGTTAGCTATGAAAAAATATTTGCTAATAAGTATGTTTTTTATTTTATTACTTGCAGCCTGTGGGCAAAATGATGATCAGAAAGCAGAAGAAGTAAATTTTCTTGATCCAATCGAAGTCCAACTAACGAATCAAACTGAACTAATGGTAAATGAGGATATCGTTACACAAGCGTTTGTCTCTCAAAATAACACCCCTGTTTCAGACGCCGAAGAAGTGTTCTTTGAAATTTGGCAACATGGAAATCCTGATACGTATCGTTCGGTGGAAGCTTTGGCTAAAGGTGAAGGCCTTTATGAAGTTATTTGGAGTGCTAATGAGGACGGCGTTTATTATGTTTTTTACCATGTAACAGCTAATGGAATGCACCGAATGGAAAAGCATCAATTTGTTATTGGTGATGTTGATGTTGAACGAATTTTAGCTACACCAGATGAAAAACCAAAAAAGCATATGCATTAATTTAGAAAGTGGAGAATATAGTTCTTCACTTTTTTTGTTGTTTAAGGAAAAAGTTTAAAGTGGATTACTTATGTATTGCTCTTTTTTTCAGATAATAATATTTGTAAATATTTTTAATGTAAATGTTAACAAATTAAGAACTGTGAAAAAGTTCATAGTTACTTTCCTATTTATTTGTTAAAATGAAACGAGAACTGTGAAAGGTGTGACTTCTTATGTCCATAGATCGTAAACCAATTAAAGTCCATGAAGCTATTGAGGCAGTATTAAAATTTGCAAAAGATGGCGAAGTGGAATACATACCTATAAATGAAAGTGACAATCGATTTTTAAAGGCTGCAATTAAAGCTGATCATGATATTCCTCCTTTTGACCGTTCCCCATTAGATGGGTTTGCGATTCGTGCAGAAGATACGGTAACTGCCTCTCAAACTAATCCGATCGAACTTGAAGTTATTGAAACGGTTGGTGCTGGTGGTCTAGCTAAAAAAGTTCCCGAGAAGGGTCAAGTTATTCGAATTATGACTGGTGCGAAAATGCCAGAAGGAACTGATGCCATCGTTATGTTTGAATTAACGAAAGAAATTGAACGCGATGGCAAAACATTTATTGTGATAAAACGTGCATTTAAGTCTGGAAATGACATATCGTATCGTGCTGAAGAAACACGGACAGGAGATGTTCTTGTAGAAGCTGGACGTCAAGTAGAACCTGGTGTGAAAGCGCTTTTAGCTACTTTTGGTTATAGTAAAGTACCAGTCGCCAAAAAACCAATTGTGGGAGTATATGCTACAGGAACAGAACTTCTTGATGTTCATGAACCACTTGAACCAGGGAAAATTCGTAATAGTAATTCGTATATGATCACTTCCCAAATAGAAAAAGCAGGAGCAACAGCAAAGTATTATGGTAAATTAGTTGATGAATTTGACCGTTGTTATGAAGCGGTAGCCAGTGCCCTTGAAGAGGTAGATGTGTTAATTACTACTGGAGGAGTTTCGGTAGGCGATTTCGATTACTTACCTGCAATCTATGAAAAATTAGGGGCAAATGTCTTATTTAATAAGATTGGAATGAGACCCGGAAGCGTAACGACAGTTGCAGAATATAAAGGGAAATTGTTATTTGGATTATCTGGTAATCCATCTGCATGTTATGTAGGTTTTGAATTGCTAACTCGTCCTTGGATACAAACTTATTTAGGGTCGAAAAAGCCACATCTACAATTAGTTCAAGGTATTTTAAAAGCTGATTTTCCAAAGCCTAATCCGTTTGTCCGCTTTATTAGAAGCAAGGTAACGATTGAAGCAGGTAAGATTTATGCTGAACCTGTAGGCCTAGATAAATCCGGAGTAGTAACATCTTTAGCAAATTCAGATGCACTAGTGGTTTTACCAGGAGGAACTCGTGGCTTTAAAAAAGGCGATGAAGTTGACATCTTGTTACTCAATGGTGAAGGAAGTACGGAGATTCTAAAGAAATAGAGGAGCATTCATATGTCCACAAATATTATTCAAGTGGCAGGCTTTAGTAATAGCGGCAAAACAACCTTAGTAGAAAAACTTGTTCATGCTGCTACGAAAAACGCTTTTCGGGTTGGAACGATCAAGCATCATGGTCATGGTGGTGAACTTATTTCTTTAGATGAAGGAAAAGACTCTTGGAAACATCGGCAAGCCGGAGCCATAGTTTCAGCTGCTGTTAGTCGAGGTATGCTTCAACTAAATGTTGCTAGAGAGAACTCATGGGAGCCAGAAGAACTTCTTGCCCTTTATGAATACTTCCCTATCGATGTTGTTATAATAGAAGGCTTTAAAGCCTCTCCATTTCCCAAAGTAGTGATTATTAAGGATCCGACAGAGATAGGACTATTAACAAAACTAGATAATATCTTTTGTGTTATCAGTTGGTTTCCTTTAACATCAGAGATGAAGAATGCTAAGATCCCTCATTTTCAATTGGAAGATGACGGGAACTATCTCGATTTCCTATTACAAAAGTTGAAAGGACAGGACAATGACTGAAAAATTATTTTTAATTACAAACGAAGTTATCTCTATACAAGAAGTTGTTGATAAAGTTGTACATCCAAATGCTGGTGCTATAAATACTTTTATTGGAACTGTACGTGAACTAACAAAAGGAAAGAAAACGATTTATTTAAAGTATGATGCCTATGCAAGCATGGCAGAAAAGAAATTAGCCCAAATCGGTGATGAAATCCAGGAACGTTGGCCAAACACGTTAGTAGCGATTACACATCGAATTGGCCGATTAGATATTACTGACATCGCAGTTGTTATTGCGGTATCAACTCCACATCGAGCTGATTCTTATGATGCTAGCAGATATGCCATTGAAAGAATTAAAGAAATTGTCCCAATTTGGAAAAAAGAACATTGGGAAGACGGAGAAGAGTGGATAGGTGACCAACTTGAAAAAACTCCTTATCCAACAGGGAAGCCAGAGGAGGAGCACTTATAATGATAAAAGTATTATTTTTTGCGGAGTTAGAAGAAATTGTCGGCTCCCGTGAGCTAACAATTGAAAAAGAAGAGATGACTGTTCCAAAGCTAAAAGAGTTTTTAAAAGAACAGTTTCCAACCTTGCCAGTAGATAGAGCTATGATGGCAATTAACGAAGAATACGTCGAAGAAACAGACATAGTAAAAGCGAATGACATTGTTGCCTTTATTCCTCCAGTAAGCGGCGGATAAGAAAAAGAAGCTACCAGCTGGTAGCTTTTTTTTCTTACCCAATGTAGAATTACTGTAAACTTTGCTTCAAATCGTTACTTACACCATTCTACATTCTACATTGTACATTTTAAATTATTACATAAACATATCTCTTATCTTCGGGCTCATTTTCTCTGGAGTCCATTCAGGTTCCCAGACTAAATCGACTTCTACTTTTTTTACTGTAGGTAAAGATTGAACTGCTGTTTTAACGCCATTGATTAACGTATCATGAAGGGGGCAACCAGGTGTTGTTAATGTCATCTTAATATAAACACTATGATCCTCGTTAACTAGGGCATCGTAAATTAAGCCGAGATTAACAACGTCAACACCAAGTTCAGGGTCTAGTACCTTTTCTAGTGCTTTATAAACTTCTTCTTTAGTTAATAGATATTCCATCTTTATCACTCCTCATTTTTATGAAAAAGTAAATACGGCTAAAATGTGTATGAAATAATAGACGATAAAAATTCCAAGACTTATTTGTGCAACAAGTGTAAGCAGTGCAAATTGTAAGACGATACCTATTCCTAATACGACAATTGCTAGACAAACGAATAATAGCCGGTAAAATACTTTGTTTTCATCAATCATATTGTGCAAAGAAGGTACTTCTTCTTTGCCGACGCGATCCCCAAAGCAAAATGTCCACCAAAGAAATGGAACGATTTTTGATAAATAGCCTAAGATGGTCACTCCAATCCACCCAAATAGATAAACAACACTTACAGCTGTTAAAAAGTGTAACGATTGAAATAGTTTTGGATCTAATACTAAGGCAATAATCGATAAGATGACGACTACAATAAAACCATCAACAGCATAAACTGTTACCGTTATACCTTTTCCAGGATTTCGTTTAAATTTTTTCTGCTGGATTTGATAGATGTGATAACGATATAGACCTAAACCTAATAAAAAGATCAAAAGTCCAACGATTGTAACAAAAAAACTTAGTTGTAAGAAAAAATTCATTGAAATTAAGATTAAACTTAGGTGGAACGTAATTAAAATCCATTTTTGTAAGTTAATTGGTTGGCCATGGGCTAAATAAAACATTGGGAGCATTTTGAAACTATAACCTACGATTAGAAATAAAAACCAACCAACAAATCCAAACCAAATATGCGCTGCTAATATAGCTGAATGTAACGAAGGGATGATTTGAAATGAAAAGTTAATCGCCATTAGTAGACCAGAAATGACTGTCAGTAATAAGTAAACAAAAGAACTGACTGTAGCAAATAAGATGCTATTGAATGCTTTCGTTTTAGAAATGGTCATGAATATATTTACAATAAAAATAATGACACCAGTAACTGTAATTAATGAAGAACCGATTAAGACACTTTTATTATATTGGAAAAAGCCAATTAAGAGACCGATAGACCCAGTCGTAAATAAAAAGTAGTGAATGATCCCTAAACGTATACTATAAAGTTTTTCATTAATAACAACTGGCACCAGTTGATAAACTGCTCCCATGGCTAACATTGTTGTAAATCCAAGAATAAATAGGTGCATCGCACCAATTCCTAACGTAGTGCGAATATTGACGCCGGAAAAAAGAGAACCACCAACTATGAGCACGATAGAAAAAATAAACAATGACAAAAATGCAGTGATCATAAATGAAAATGGGAGGTAAAAGCTTGCCCTCGTTTGATCTTTTGCGATTAGGCTTCCTGTAGGAATATTCATCGCTTACCCTTCTTTCTTAACAATTGTGACTTCAACAGAACCATCTTCCATTTCTTTTGGTGTATATTCATAGCCTAGTTGATTTAATTCCTCAATTAAAAATGCAGGAAGGCGGTCATTACGAATTGTTAACACTTCACCATTTTTCATTGAACTTAAACGGGCTAATGTACGCATCATTGGTTGAGGTGGCTCTAATCCCCGGTTATCTAGATAAAATATAGTTTCATCAAGTGCAATTGGGCTATCTTGTTGTGGGCAAGGAGGACGCTCATCAGCAACATCTTTTTTCCAAAATAATAAACTACGCTTCTTCTTTTTAAAAGTCGTGACGAAATGATCGTCAGCTTTTTTCTCAACCTCGTTAGCGTATCCTTTTGTCTTCATAATTGTTAGTAAAGGTGTAGGTTTTATTGTAGAGTGTAGGACAAAAACATCTCCTTTATCTAAACTTTTAACAGCACTCATTATTTTTTGAAAGGGTTCAAGCTTATTTTTTAAGTCTTCTCTAACATCTAATTCAACAATTTTCCCTGACATGAATTCCATCTCCTTGTCTGTTTCATTCTTCCTTCATTATAAATTGCCTTTACAAATTAGGATGTGACAGTTGTCACAAATGATAATCATTATCAATATTTATTTATGATGCTTGTATAAAAATTAATTGAGAACAATTGAAGTAAATGCGAAAAATTATACTGATAAAATAATGAAAGAGTGCTATTTTAAAAATTGAAAAAATAAATAAAAATACAGTTGATTTTATTTTTATTCAGTCATATAATTAAAAACACGCTAATGTAATCATTAAAAATTGAATGTAAAGAAATGAGGGAGAAATATGAGAGTAGCGATAATTGGAGCTACAGGCTACGGTGGAGCAGAATTAGTTCGTATTCTCCATCAGCATACCGCTATCAGTGAATATACACTTTATTCATCTTCGCAGGCCGAAGTTGCGATAAGTGATAGTTATCCACATTTAACTACCATATCAAATCAAAAATTACAATCTATTAATATAGAGGAAATGTCTAAGAATTCAGATGTTGTTTTCATGGCAACACCTTCAGGGATTTCTGGTGAGTTAACACCAAGCTTCCTTGAAAACGGTGTAAAAGTTATTGATTTATCTGGTGATTTTCGCTTTAACGATCCAGACGTATATGAAACATGGTATAAGAAAGCAAGTGCACCAAGAGAGGTATTAGAAAAAGCTGTTTACGGATTAACAGAATTAAATCGGGAGCAAATAAAAAATGCTAGATTAATCGCTAACCCTGGTTGTTATCCAACAGCAACTGTTCTAGGTTTATTTCCATTATTGAAAAATGTAGCTGTCGATTTAGATACAATTATTATCGATGCAAAGTCAGGTGTGTCAGGAGCTGGAAGGAAAGCAAATATCGGAACAAGTTATTGTGAGATTAACGAGAATTTTCGTATTTACAAAGTCAATGAACACCAACATATTCCTGAAATTGAGCAAACACTTAAACTAGCAAACAGTAATTTGGGACCAATCAAATTCAATACACATCTTGTTCCAATGACTAGGGGAATTATGGCAACAATTTATTGTAAGCCTCTTTGCAAAATTTCAGAAAAAACACTGAGAGAATTATACCAACATCAATATGATAACGATCGGTTTGTTCGTGTGCGGAAGATGGGCGAATATCCAGCGACTAAAGAGGTGTATGGATCAAACTACTGTGATATTGGGATTACGTTTGATGAGCGTACAGGATGGATTACGATTGTTTCAGTCATTGATAATTTAATCAAAGGTGCTGCTGGTCAGGCAGTTCAAAATTTAAACGTGATGCTAGGAATTGATGAAGGAACAGGTCTTTATGGACCACCGGTCTTTCCGTAAGCTGATAATAATGAAGAGGTGAAGAAAGTTGGATACAGAGATGAAAAGTTTTTCAATTACCCCGGTAGAAGCAGGAAGTTTAGTTACTCCAAAGGGCTTTAGTGCAGCAGGAATACACACAGGTGTAAAGCGCTATCGTCTAGACTTAGGAGTAATCTATTGTGAAGTCCCTGCAAGTAGTGCGGCGGTTTATACATTAAATAAAGTGCAAGCAGCACCTATAAAAATTACGAAAGATAGTATTGCTCAAGAAGGAAAGCTCCAAGCAGTTATTGTTAATAGCGGAAATGCAAATGCATGTACTGGTAAAAGGGGAATTGAAGATGCTTACACAATGCGAAAAGAAACAGCAGAGATCTTTGAAATTCCAGAGCATTATGTAGCAGTTTCATCGACGGGAGTCATTGGAGAGTTTCTTCAAATTGATAAGATAATAAACGGAATAAAGAAAATAAAGGCGTTAACACAGGTGAAATTTGATGCTGCCGAGCGCTTTAATGAAGCTATCTTAACAACTGATACAATTAATAAAAGAGCATGTTTTCAAACAACAATCGATGGAAAAACAATTACATTTGGCGGAGCGGCTAAAGGGTCAGGAATGATTCACCCAAATATGGCGACAATGTTGGCATTTTTAACAACAGATGCAAACATTGAACCAGAATGGCTTCAAAAAGCATTAAATCAGGTAATTGATGTAACCTTTAACCGAATAACAGTCGATGGAGATACGTCTACTAATGACACTGTTGTAGTCATGGCTAGTGGTCTAGCAAATAACGTAACCTTAACAGATGCCCACCCTGAGTGGGACCGATTTATAGTAGCGTTAAAAACGACATGTGAACAGCTTGCAAAAAAAATCGCCCGTGATGGTGAGGGAGCAACTAAACTAATTGAAGTACAAGTAAAAGGTGCGTTGAATGACGAAGATGCTGGAAAAGTAGCAAAATCAATTGTTGGTTCAGATCTTGTAAAATCGGCTATTTATGGAACTGATGCGAACTGGGGAAGAATTATTTGTGCAACTGGATATAGCGGAGCTAACATTAATCCTGATACCATTGATATTTCAATTGGTGGAATTCAAACATTAAAGGATGGGATGCCGATCCCTTTCTCTGAAGAAGAAGCAACCCAATATTTAGCTACGGAAAATATTATGATTTATGTTGATTTACATTTAGGTGATGGGTTTGGAAAGGCTTGGGGCTGTGACCTAACTTATGATTATGTGAGAATAAATGCAGGTTATCGAACTTAACAAGGAGGAGAAAATCAGGTGGCTGAATCAATTGTTGTTAAGTGTGGGGGAAGTACATTAAAAGAGCTATCAGATTCATTTTTTTTAAGTATGAAACTCCTAAAAGATATCAATATAACTCCAATCATCGTTCATGGTGGTGGTCCAGAAATAAATGCTCTATTAAATAAATTAGAAGTTTCAAGTGAGTTTGTTAACGGTCTACGTAAAACAACATTAGAAGTTCTAGAAGTAGCTGAAATGGTGTTAACAGGAAAGGTTAATAAAGCAATCGTTACGAAACTTCAAAAAGCTGGACTTACTAGCATCGGAATTTCAGGCTGTGACGCCTCATTACTTAAAGCATTGCCAATAAATAAAGCTCAACTCGGCTTTGTAGGGCAAGTAACAGATGTAAACAGTGAATTTCTCCAACAATTAATTTCACTGAATATTGTCCCAGTTATTGCCCCAATCGGTATTGATGATGAAGGTAATCATTATAACATCAATGCTGATACAGCGGCTGGAGCAGTTGCCGAAAGCATTCATGCAAAAAAGATGATTTTTGTTACGGATGTCCCAGGAATTTTGAAAAATAACGAGTTGCAAAAAGTTGTGACTGTTACGGAAATTAATGAAATGATTAATGATGGTACAATTTACGGCGGAATGATCCCAAAAGTAAAAGCTGCAATTAAATGCCTCCAAGGAAATATTGAAGAAGTCTATATTATCAATGGCAAAGGTGGCAACCTTATGGCAGGCGGAGAATTAGTCGGGACCAAGATCGTTAAAGTAAAAGAACTAGTGACAGCTGAGAGTGTAAAGTCATAAGAATAATGAATTATGTTTAGTGAAGCTTCGAAGCAACGCTTAAAACATTCTACATTCTACATTTTACATTTTACATTTTACATTTTACATTCTACATTCTACATTTAAAGAGGGTGTTTCTATGAGTAATTTATTTCCTACGTATAATAAATGGCCGATTACAGTGAAAGAAGCAAATGGTACCACACTTATAGATGATAACGGAAAGCGGTATTTAGATTTTGTTGCTGGAATCGCAGTATGTAATCTTGGGCATTGTCATCCTCACGTCAATCAGGCAATTAAAAACCAATTAGATAAAGTCCTTCATGTTTCTAATTTGTTTCATATTGAGGGGCAAGATGATGTTGCCAATCAGTTAGTTTCCAACTCTAGTGGTGATTTAGTATTCTTTTGCAACAGTGGCACCGAAGCAAATGAAGCTGCGATTAAACTAGTAAGAAAAGCGACAAATAAGAAAAAAATAATTACATTTTACCAATCGTTTCATGGACGAACAATGGGAAGTTTATCAGCTACTGGACAAGATAAAATTCATCAAGGGTTTGGACCATTACTTGAGGGGTTCACATATGTTCCATTTAACGACTGCGATGCTTTAAAAGCGGTAGTAGATCACGAAGCTGCAGCAATCATTCTTGAAGTCATTCAAGGTGAAGGTGGCGTTCATGAAGTTACTAGTGAATTTATTGAGACAATAAATATGTTAAAAGAAAAACACAAGCTATTAGTTGTCGTTGATGAAGTACAAACAGGAATTGGCAGAACTGGTAAGGCATTTGGCTATCAGCACTACAACTTATCTCCAGATATTATTACAGTAGCTAAAGGTTTAGGAAATGGTTTTCCTGTCGGAGGATTAATTGGAAAACAACATTTGATCGAAGCATTTGGACCAGGAAGTCATGGGTCAACCTTTGGTGGAAATCCTCTAGCTATGGCAGCAGCAACAGCTACGACAGAGACAATTTTTACTGAAGAATTCTTAAATGAGGTCTTGGATAAAGGAAATTATATCTTCTCAAAGTTAAAAAATGCGATTCAATCATCAATTGTTAAACAAGTTCGTGGTAAAGGCTTAATGATTGGTATTGAGTGTCACCAAGACGTAAGTTCCTTCATATCATCATTAAGAGATGATGGTTTATTAGTATTAAATGCAGGGCCAAACGTCATAAGACTCTTACCACCACTTACTGTTTCATATAAGGAAATAGATCAAGCAGTTGAATCAATTGCTTCTGTATTAAATAAAGTAACTGTAAATTCAAATTAAATTTTTTTTAATTATGTTTGTATAAAAATCCAATGTGTGTAATTAATATTCACTCGTTAAATAGAGGGGGAAGGGCAGTGAAGGGCTATTTAGTTTTATCAACAGGGGAAGTTTTCGAAGGAGAATTATTAGGTGAAAGCAAAGAAGTTTACGGAGAAGTTGTTTTTTTTACAGGGATGACTGGTTATGAAGAAGTAATAACTGATCCATCCTTTAAAGGGCAAATGGTTGTATTTACGTATCCTTTAATCGGTAATTATGGAATAAATGGAGATGATCAAGAAAGTAAAGCGCCACAACCATCTGCTTTAATAATGCAAAGTTGTCGAAGTCAGGGATATCACTATCAGTCTCATGAATCATTAGAAAAGTATGCTAATAAATACTCAATTCCTGTTTTAGTTGGGGTAGATACAAGAGCAGTTGTAAAAAGAATTCGCGAATTAGGAGATATGGGTGCAATTATAACGACAAATCCAGAGATGATTGACTTTAGTACAAAACAGGTAATTGGAACAAGAAACCTAGTTGAAGAAGTATCTACGACGAAAATCGAAACGTTTGGTCAAGGTGATTTTCACGTTGTAATGATCGACTTTGGTTACAAGAAGTCAATTTTAACATCGCTAATTAAATTAGGGTGCAAGGTCACAGTTGTTCCTTTTGATACCGACGAAAAAACAATAAATAATCTAAAACCAGATGGGATTTTCTTATCAAATGGACCAGGGAACCCCAAAAAATTGCTTCATTTGACTGAACAAATTAAACGATTAGCAACAACTTACCCTACAATGGGAATTTGTTTAGGACATCAATTATTAGCTCTTGCATTTGGGGGAGATACACAAAAGTTGAGGTTTGGACATCGTGGTGCTAATCAACCAGTTCAAGATATATTGACTAAAAAAGTTTATATTACGTCACAAAATCATAGCTATTTCGTAACGGATGAGAGCTTAAAGAAAACAGGGTTTACCCCTCGTTATATAAATATTAATGACAGATCAATTGAAGGAATGTCACATATTCTATATCCAATTACATCTGTACAATTTCACCCAGAGGCTCATCCTGGTCCAACAGATTCAGAAGAGATTTTTCTACATTTTCTAACGGACATGAGTAGTAAGAGGAGAGAAAAAGTTTATGCCTAAACGTCAAGACATTAACAAAATTTTAGTAATTGGCTCTGGACCCATAGTCATTGGGCAAGCTGCTGAATTTGATTATGCGGGAACACAGGCTTGTCTTGCATTAAAAGAAGAAGGGTGCAAAGTCATCCTAATTAATAACAATCCTGCAACTGTTATGACGGATAATGCATGTGCTGATGTCGTATATTTTGAACCATTGACGGTAGAAAGTGTTGAAAAAATCATTAAAAAAGAACAACCAGATGGAATTCTAGCGACACTTGGGGGACAAACGGGCTTAAATCTAGCGTTATCCCTTCATAATGAAGGTGTCTTAGCCAAATACGGAGTACCACTTTTAGGAACGCCAATTGAGTCA
Source organism: Anaerobacillus isosaccharinicus (assembly GCF_001866075.3). GTDB lineage: Bacteria > Bacillota > Bacilli > Bacillales > Anaerobacillaceae > Anaerobacillus > Anaerobacillus isosaccharinicus. The sequence goes on from NZ_CP063356.1 coordinate 3,057,481, forward strand.
ATCATGAAGGGAGAAGATCGGGAAGAATTTCGTGCCCTTATGCATGAATTAGATGAGCCGGTTCCTGATAGTGAAATAGTTGAAACAGTTGAAGCTGCTCTAGCGTTTGCCAATCAAATTGGTTATCCTATTATCGTTCGCCCTGCCTATACGCTAGGTGGAGCAGGTGGTGGAATTGTAGAAGACGAAGTAACCTTAAAAAAGGTCGTAAAAGGCGGTCTTAATGCAAGTCCAATTAATCAATGCTTAATCGAAAAAAGTATTGCAGGTTTTAAAGAAATAGAATACGAGGTAATGAGAGATGCCAATGATACGTGCATCACTGTTTGTAACATGGAGAACATTGATCCTGTGGGCATCCATACCGGAGATTCGATTGTCGTGGCTCCGTCACAAACACTAACTGATGTTGAATACCAAATGCTCCGCTCAGTTTCAGTAAAAATAATTCGGGCACTGGGAATTGTTGGTGGATGCAATATTCAATTTGCCCTTGACCCATATAGCAAACAGTATTATTTAATCGAAGTAAATCCTCGTGTTAGCAGGTCAAGTGCGCTAGCGTCTAAGGCAACAGGCTATCCAATCGCGCGGATCGCAGCCAAACTAAGCCTAGGTTACCATTTACATGAATTATTAAACCCCGTAACTGGTCACACGTATGCAAGCTTTGAGCCAGCTCTAGACTATTGCGTAGTTAAGTTTCCACGGTGGCCATTTGATAAATTTCCTCATGCAAATCGTAAGTTAGGGACGCAAATGAAAGCAACTGGTGAAGTGATGGCTATTGAAAGAAATCTAGAGTCTGCATTTCAAAAAGCAGTTCGTTCTTTAGATATGAAGGGAATTTCAGGTCTAGAAATGTCCGCTGTTAAAAAATTAACAGTTGAAAAGTTATGGAGCAGTGTGAAAGAAGCTGATGACCTTCGCTTTTTTGCAATCTTAGAGTTATTACGTCGCGGGGCAACAACAGAAGAGATCCATCTTTCAACAAAAATTAATTATTTTTACTTAGATAGTTGGAAGTTTTTAATTGAACAGGAACAAGCAGCACAAGAACTTTCATTATTAACAGTTACAAAAGTACAATTACAACAATTAAAAATAAATGGCTTCTCAGATGAGTGGTTAGCCAAGGTTTGGAAAGTCTCAGAAGACGATCTCCGTAAAAAAAGGCATGACTATAATATTCACCCATCCTACAAAATGGTTGATACTTGTGCAGGAGAATTTATAGCTAAAACTTCTTATTATTATTCTAGCTGGTCTGGCGAGCAAGATGTAGAGATAGAAACAAATAAGAAAAAAATCATCATTATCGGTTCTGGGCCTATTCGAATTGGTCAAGGAATTGAGTTCGATTATTGTTCAGTCCATGGAGTTTTAGCTCTAAAGCAACAAAATTATGAAGCAATTTTAATAAATAATAATCCAGAAACAGTCAGTACAGACTATGAAATTGCAGATCGACTTTATTTTGAGCCATTAACAACAGAAGATGTACTGAATATTATTGAACTTGAAAAAGCAGATGGTGTCATCGTTCAGTTAGGTGGTCAAACTGCCATTTCACTAGTGAAAAAATTAGAAGCAGCCGGTGTACCACTTTTAGGAACTAATCATGACACGATTGATAAGTTAGAAGATCGTGACCTATTTTATCAATTTATGAAAAAAGTGAATGTTCCACATATTCCTGGAGTAACAGCTTTTGATGAAGTTGACCTACTAAACAAAGGAAATGAAATAGGTTTTCCAGTTTTAATTCGTCCTTCTTATGTTATCGGAGGGCAAGGGATGATGATTTTTTACTCTCGAGAGGAAATGGTTGATTATATTAACGATGAATTGACCTCGCTAGCGTTTCCTATATTACTAGATGCCTTCTTTCCTGGAATGGAAGTAGAGGTAGATGCTTTAACAGATGGAAAAGACATTGTTGTTCCAGGAATGTTTCAGCATATTGAAAGAGCTGGGGTTCATTCAGGTGATAGTATCTCAGTCATACCGCCAATAAGCGTTACGCAAGCTCATAAAGACACAATCATTGATTATACAAAGCGAATTGCCACTGGAATGGATTTCAAAGGCATTTTTAATATTCAGTTTGTCATTTTTAGAGATGAGGTTTTTGTTCTAGAAGTAAATCCTAGGGCATCCAGAACGGTGCCTATCTTAAGTAAAATTACAGGAATAAACATGATTGCTCTTACCATCAATCTTCTGATGAACAAAAAGTTATCAAGCCTTGTAGATACTTTAGGTTATCAAGCTGAACCACCGTATTTTACAGTAAAAGCACCAGTATTTTCTTATTCGAAACTACCTGATGTCGATCCTAAGTTGGAAGCGGAAATGAAGTCGACAGGAGAGTTAATTTCTATAAGTGAAACAATCGAAGAAGCGTTTCGAAAAGCATTTGTTTGGGGAGAACGTGACATACCACCAATGTTCAAGAAGAAAGGCAGCGTTTATTGTGAAATTGGTGATAGTCAAAAAAATGACTTTGTCGCAATTAAAGAATTATTAGAAAAGCTCCAATATGAAGTAGTTGAAGAAACTAATCAGACATTTGAAGAATGGGTAGAAAATGACCAGAGTGTTTGCTATTTATCTGTTGAAACGAATGATTTACAGTCGAAACAGAGGCGAAAAGAAGCCTTAAAAAATCGTATAACAGTTGTCACGGAGTTATCAACATTTACGGTTATGGTCAGAAGTTTAAAGACGAATGATTACACTGTAAATCCGATCAATCATTGGCTAAAAAAATATGAGAACGTTAAGGAAACCTCAGTTAATACAATATAAAATTAAAAGGATGTGAATCGCTTGACTGTTTTGTCAGTACTAGAGTCAGGTATTAATATAAAAAAATTTAAAGGGAAACATTTTCTTACCTTACTTGATTTTTCTTCAGAGGAAATTAAAGAGCTAATTGATTTTTCCCTTTTGTTAAAAAAATACCAAAAAGAAGGGGTGCCACACCCATTCTTGTCAGGAAAAACATTGGCAATGATCTTTGAAAAATCTTCTACAAGAACAAGAGTGTCCTTTGAAGTAGGAATGACACAACTTGGGGGTTCTGCTCTATTTTTAAGTTCAAAAGACTCTCAGTTAGGGAGAGGGGAGCCTATTTCAGATACTGCTCAAGTTCTTTCTAGATATGTAGATGGGATCATGATTCGAACACATGGTCACGAAATCATTACAAAGCTAGCAAACTATTCAACCGTTCCTGTAATTAATGCGTTGACAGATGATTTTCATCCCTGCCAAGCAATGGCTGACATCATGACGATTTTAGAGGTGAAAGGGACCTTTAAGGGCCTAAAAACAGTTTACGTTGGTGATGGAAACAATGTAGCCCACTCGCTATTAATTGCTTGTGCAAAAGTCGGGATCGATGTAACGATCGCAACACCAAAGGGTTATGAACCAAAAGAATGGATTGTTAAAGAAATTGAATCGATTTGTGAGGAAACAGGTGCAAAATTCACTTTAACTAATGACCCTATTGAGGCTGTTTTGGGAGCAGATGTTATTTATACAGATGTCTGGACGAGTATGGGTTACGAAGAAGAAACTGCTAAAAGGCTTGAAGATTTTAAAGCATTCCAGGTAAATGAAGCGCTAATGAGTTATGCTAAGGAAGATTACATGTTCCTTCACTGCTTACCTGCTCACCGTGGTGAAGAGGTTACCGTTGAAGTAATTGATGGTGCAAACTCACATATATTCCATCAAGCAGAAAATCGCCTCCACGTCCAAAAGGCAATTTTAGTTGCGTTGATGAGTAACTAAATTATTTTATAAAAGCAAAAGAAGACAAAAGCGCCAAACTTTTGTCTTCTTTTTTAGTATTCACAAAATATTCACATACAGATAATGTCGATTTGTGATGATTGTCACAGATTATCAATTTAAGTATGAGTAGAATAAAAAATGTAAGCAGCACGAGGTTTATCTAGCAAAAACGCTCTATTATTTATTTAATGATCGCCCAAAATCTTTAAGTAAATATAGTTTTTGTTACTTAGATCATTTAGCTAAGCTAATTTGTGGATAGACAAAGTATAACATCTACTAAAGTGTTGCCAAATAACAACGTTAATAATATGTAAATGCATGAAATAATTCTTTTTTGTTCATTTGACCCCCAATCTTTTGAACATTGGAAATGACGAGTCCCAAGTCGTCATTTTTTTTTTGTCTATTAGTTATAGTAAACTTTGCAATTGTCTATTCATAAGAAAAACTAAGGCAGAAAGTCAACGAACTTTTGCCTTAGTTTTTAATTTATATAATTTTGTAATAAATCCATATTATGAATGACTAAATAGCCGTCCTTTTTTGTAACAATATTTTGTTGTTTCAATTGATTCATAAGACGGGTAACGCTCTCTCTTGTGGCCCCAAAAAAGCTACCGAGGTCCTCGTGCGTAAGTTTTAACTTAATTGTGATACCATCATTATTTACAACACCATATTCTTCAGATAAACGAACTAGCGTTGCTGCTAGTGCACCAAACTTCCCATAAAGAGCAACGTCTCTCAAAGTTGTTTGAGAAATACGCAATCTTTCAGAGACAAAGCGAAACATCGAAATTGCAAGTTGTGGATGTTGAAGTAAGAAAGATTCAAGTTCATCATTTTTTATAAAAGAGACAAATCCACCTTCAATACAGGCGGCTGTAGCAGGATAAGTATTTCCACCTTTTGAAAATAAAGCTACTTCAGCAAACATATCCCCAGGCTGCCTGATACTTAATGTAATTTCTTTTCCATCAGGAGTACTTTTACTAATCCGAACTTTTCCTTCATTTATAAAAAAGATTGCTTCTGCTGGGTCATATTCATGAAAAAGAACTTCACCTTTAGTCATTTTTTTTGTTTGGATAATTTCAGATATTTGTCCTCTTTGATCTGCTGGAAGTGCAGAAAAAATTGGAATATTATCAATAAAACAGGTACTAGACATGATTCCAGCCCCTTTTTATAAAATAAAATTACATTGTAACATTGATCACATTTTTCCTCTAAATAATTTAGTAAGCTTATTATAGGAATACTATGTGAAAAAAGATATTTCTATACATAATAACGATACCATAAATTTCTTAAAACAGGTATGAAAATCATCACACCTGTATTAAGTCTTGAATGAATGTTTCTTATTTCGACACATATCGCTAAGTTAATTTTAAGTTAAAAATCCCTACTGTGATTTGCTTCACATTAATTCTAATTTGAATTTGGTAAGATAGGTTCAAATCCACTGATGTAGGGGGAGCAGATATGATCAGTTGTGAGTTAAACCGGATAGGTACAGACAATCTTGTAGTTGTATCAGGTGGAACAGCACCACATATTGGTGCAGTTGTTATTGCCGATTATGAAAATAGTGAAGTGAAAATTGTCAGTTACGGTTTTCCACATCATAAAGAAGAAGATTTATTTATTGAATTGGCTAAAGTTTGGTGCAATACGTACCAACAGAAAGTTGTTATCACAGGTGGAATTCATATTGATAATGCCACTAAAGAGCAAATAGAAGGTCTTGTGGATGAAACTTGGGATAAATTTTTTCATTTAATGGCAGACCAAAAATCTTGTAAAGCATATAAATAAATATATTAGGTGAGGACTATAACAGTGCCTCATCTTTTTTTATGCATAATTTCATTAACAACCTTAACTGAAGTAAATTCTAGTGTGAATAAACGTGTAAAATTAATGTTAGTAAAGAAAGATAATTGTATAAAATGTGTCTTTTATTTGTTATCTTCTCCCTTTACGCTTTCTCCTGTGATTTATCTCACTGTCGCAACCGTCTAACTACCTTATGATAAGAGCAAGAAGTAATTAACTTGATAGAACGGAGGAATAACTATGGATTTATCTTTCTTATCAATGAAACCAAAAAATTATGATGAAAATCCGTTCATCGTTATTTGGGAAGTAACTAGAGCATGTGCTTTAAAATGTTTACACTGTAGAGCAGAAGCACAATATCAAGCGGATCCAAGACAGCTTTCTTTTGAGGAAGGTAAAAAATTAATAGATGAAATTGCAACGATGGATAACCCCTTATTTGTTTTTACTGGTGGCGACCCACTTATGAGACCAGATCTTTATGAATTGGCAAAATACGCAATTGAAGAAAAGAAGTTGCCAGTATCTATGACACCGAGCGCTACGCCAAAAGTAACGAAAAAGGCGATTGATCAAGCAAAAGAAGTTGGACTCTCTAGATGGGCGTTTAGTTTAGATGGCTCAACAGCTGAAATTCATGACCACTTTCGAGGTACAAAAGGTTCGTATGATTTAACAATGAAAGGTATTGATTACCTACAAGAACTTAACATTCCAATTCAAATTAACACAACAGTTTCTAGATATAACTTAGACGATCTACCTTTAATGGCTGAAAAAGTAAAAGAAATGGGTGCAGTGCTGTGGAGTTTATTTTTCCTAATCCCAACGGGTAGAGGGATGGAAAAAGATATGATTACTGCTGATGAGCATGAAGAAGTCATGAAGTGGTTATTTACTATCCAACAAGAAATGCCATATGGCGTCAAAGCAACCGAGGCTCCTCACTATCGCCGTGTTGCCTTGCAAGAAAAGAAACGAATGAAGCTGGGTGAAAAACAAGGGAACAAACGGCTAGATACGCTCGGACGAGCACCAAAAGGTGTTAATGATGGTGATGGGTTTATCTTTATTAGTCATATTGGTGATGTGTATCCTAGTGGTTTCTTACCAGTAAAGTGCGGTAACGTAAGAGAAACTCCACTTCCGGAAATATACCGTCAAAGTCCTATTCTTAGAGAACTAAGAGATAAGTCATTAATTAAAGGTAAATGTGGTGCTTGTGAATACAAAGAAATTTGTGGTGGATCACGTGCAAGAGCATATGCAGTAACAGGAGATTATCTAGAGAGTGACCCATATTGTGCTTATGTTCCAAAAGCTTTTCAATAATTTCACTATAAAATGTTGGCTAAATGAAGCCAACATTTTTTCTGTTCTATTAAATTTATCTCCTCTATCAGATCTTAATTTTTAGATATTAAGGAGTCTACCAATTACTTGATAATCTATGACGTTTTTGTGAACTAATAATTCTTTAATAAAGTAAAGTGTAGTTGTTATATCAACGTTTGTTAACTGTTTTAACATAGTGTTTATGGTAGAAAAGAAAAATCTGTGAGAAAATGCACAGGACCAGTGTGATTATTTATACAGTTGCGGGGTGTCGACTCTTCTACAATAAGGGTAAGAAAACAGTGAAGCACTTCTAGCAGCTAAAAGGCCTATAGTTGAACAAACGTGCAATTACCTCTAAAGGAGTGATATACAGATGAACAACCTTGAAAGAAATTATTCTACAGCCAACAATGAAAGTGCCAATCCAAAATTAAACTTGAAAAGTCTTGAGAGATCGTTTTATTCAAAAACTAGTATGTATTCATTTTTTGTAGTCTCCTTCTTATTTCTGACAATGTGGATAGGAACAGGACAATTTGTGAAAATTGACTTAATGCTCGCAGGATATATGGTTGCATCATTTATTTTTGCCATTGGCATAACAGTTAGGATGGCAGCATGGTTAATTCGACCAGCTACCAATCAAATGATCAAACGTAGTATTCAAAATATGCTAAGTACAAAACGTACGAAGCGGAATGTAATGTCAATTGTCAAAACCATTGTTGATAATATTATTCTTCAAAAATTTATCTTTAAACGAGGGCTATACAGGGGGATCCAGCATTGGTTGATCGCTTGGGGCTGTATCGGTTCATTTGCGATTACATTCGGACTAACATTTGGTTGGATGCACTTTAGATTAATCGATGCGACAACTTATCAAATGATGGTGTTTAATATCCCGACGATTACGATGCAAGCTAACGGATTATTTGCAGAAATGATTTATAACGGATTAAATATTACTGCGTTAATGGTTTTAGTTGGGGTCATTATGGCTCTTGTAAGAAGAATTCATAACCATGATCTGAAGGTAACTGAGCGAGCAGAGTTTGATTTATTACCTCTTTATATACTATTAGCGGTAACGGTGACTGGATTATTATTAACGGTTTCATACAAGTTTTTAGGTGGTCTAATTCACCCTCAACTAGCACTAATTCATCAAATAACAGTTGTTCTATTCTTAATTTACTTCCCATTCGGTAAGCTGTTCCATTTACCAATTCGTCCTTTGGCTACAGCAGTCCCTATGAACTACCAGGAGGAAATTATGGTTGATACTAGATCATGTAAAAAATGTGGCACGAAATATAGTAGTGACGATCAAATTGCTGATGTAAAGTCAATCTTACACTCACAACAATTCGATTTAAAATTAGAAGATGGCTCATATTTGGCCGATTATTGCCCAAATTGTCGTAGAAGAATTCGAGTAATGACTCAATTAAACTTAGGCTCCGTAAAAGGTAATCCATATGGACCTGTTCAAACGAACAATGGAATTCATGTTCCTGGTTTCGGTAGAAAAAGATCAGATGAGTTTTATAACCAGTCTGCAGAGGAGGAAAAATAATGACTCAATTTTTAGCTAAAGAAGGCGTGAAAAATCTCCACCGTGAAGGTGAAAAGTTAATTACAACCCATTGCTGTTATTGCGGGATGCAGTGTGGAATGCATATAAGATTAAATGAAAAAACAGGTAAGGTTGTTGGGGTAGAACCTCGTTACGATTGGCCGGTAACACTTGGTAAAATGTGCCCAAAAGGTGTTACAGCTTATCAAACTGTTGATCATGATGAAAGAATTACTACACCTTTAATTAAGAAAAATGGTCAGTTCGTTAGAGCAACATGGGATGAAGCATTAGATTTAATTGAGAAGAACTTTAAAGATCTTCAAAGTAAACACGGGAAAGATGCACTATCTGTTTATGGTGGCGTATCTATGACAAATGAAAAGTGTTACCTAGTAGGAAAGTATGCTCGTGTCGGATTAGGAACACGTTTTGTTGACTATAACGGTCGTTTTTGTATGAGTTCTGCAGCTGGTGGTTTTATGAAGACGCTTGGAACCGACCGTGGCTCAACATTCCCTTGGACTGAGTTAGAGCATACAGATTGCTTCTTTATCTCAGGATGGAATGCAGCAGAATGTCACCCTACTTCAATTCAGTGGTTATGGAAAGCGAGAGATAAAGGCGCAAAAATGATTGTAGCAGATCCTCGTGAAACTCAAATTGCTCGTCTTGCTGATGTTCACTTAGATTTAAAATCTGGAACAGACTCAGCACTAGCAAACGGAATGCTCCACATTATCGTTCGTGATGGTTATGTTGACGAAGCTTATGTTAATGAACGTTGTAACAATTATGAAGAAATGAAAGAAAAAGTGAAACTATTCACTCCAGAATATACATCTGAAATTACAGGGGTATCGGTAGAAAAAATCGAGAAGGCTGCAAGGATTTACGGTAAGTCACCTCGTTCAGTAGTAATGTTTTGTCGTGGTATTGAGCAACAAACAAAGGGTGTAGACAATGTTTGTATCTACACTTCAATGGCGTTACTAAGAGGTCAAATTGGAAAGTTTGCTTCTGGTGTAGCGACAGTAACAGGTCAAGGAAACGGTCAAGGTGGACGTGAGCACGGTCAAAAAGCAGACGCGCTTCCTGGCTACAGAAAAATTGCTGATCCTGAGCATGTTAAATATATTGCAGGTGTTTGGGGCATTCAACCTGAAGAAATGCCAAAAGCAGGGGTTTCTGCTTATGAGATGTTTGATGAAATTCAAAAAGGAAACATTCGTGCAATGCACGTGATGTGTAGTAACCCGGCAGTATCAGCACCTAATACTGAATACGTTTGGGATAGCTTTAGAAAATTAGACTTCTTAGTTGTAAGTGATTTCTTCTTATCAGAAACGGCTGAGTTTGCGGATGTTGTTCTTCCTGCGACAACGTGGGCAGAAGACGAAGGAACTACAACAAACCTTGAAGGTCGTGTAATTCGTATTCGTAAAGTAAAAGATCCAGTTGGAGAGTCTAAAACTGACTGGCAAATTATGCAGGCAATTGCAGAACGTATGGACAAAGGTAAATACTTCCCTTATGAAAACGTTCCGCAAATTTATGAAGAATTTCGCTTAGCAACAAAAGGTGGAAAAGCAGATTATTACGGAATTACGTATGATCGTATCGATAAAGAAGATGGTGTCTTCTGGCCTTGTCCTTCTGAAGATCACCCTGGAACACCGACTATGTTCAAAGAAAAATTTGATACTCCAAACGGAAAAGCTAATTTAGCAGTTGTTGATTGGCAAGAACCAAATGAAATTCCGACAGCTAAGTTCCCACACACGTTAACAACTGGCCGTGTCGTATTCCATTACCTTTCAGGTACACAAACGAGAAGAGTAAAATTCTTGATGGAACAATGTCCACTACCATATGCAGAAATGCATCCAGAACTTGCTAGTCAATATAACTTAGCAAATGGAGATAAAGTAAAATTATCAACACCGCGTTCAACAATGGTGGTCGATGTCCGCTTAACAAAGGCAATCAGAAATGATCATGTATTCGTACCTTACCACTGGGGTAAAGAGCTATCCATTAATCAGTTAACAAATCCAGCTCTTGATCCTACTTCAAGAATGCCAGAATTTAAAGTTTGTGCCGTTAAAATAGAGAAAGCGTAAAACGATAGGAGGAGAAACGACCATGAATAAAATTATGTATCTTGAATTCGAACGTTGTATCGGTTGTAGATCTTGTCAAGCCGCTTGTCGTGAGTGTGGTGGACATGATGCAAAAGAACGAAATTATGTTGAATACGTCGATTTTATGGAAAGCCGTCAAACATTTCCAATGCTTTGTATGCAATGTAAGGATCCTGCCTGTGCTCGTGTATGTCCGGCAAATGCAATTCAAATAACAGAAGAAGGTGTAGTACTTTCTGCAATGGAAGAAAAATGTATTGGCTGTAGAAATTGTACTTTTGGATGTCCATTTGGTATTCCAAAGTTCGATTTTGAAGAGAATAAGATGTACAAGTGTGATATGTGCTATGACAGAACACAACATGGCATTTCCCCAATGTGTGCGTCTGTTTGTCCAAGTGATGCAATTCGTTTTATTGACTTTGATGAAATGCAAGCGTTACGCAGACGTAGAACACAAATGAATTTAATCGAAGGTAAAAAGCCAACAGAACAAGATAAATGGCAATATGTACCTGAGTTTTTCGGAGTATACAGTGATTAATAAATGAGGAAAGCCCTTCCTCACTTAAAGCGAGGGTAACACCTCGCTTTAAGTTACAAATTTATGAACGGAGGGTAAATCATGACAGATAAAAAGAAATTAGGCCGTAACCAAAAAGATACAGAAGATGACATGATTAATTTAGTTGATAATTTAAATCGTGAAGATGATTTGAAATATAATCGTCGTGCATTTCTAAAAACAGCTGTAGGGACATCGGTTGCTCTTAGTGTTGCAACAATCCCTTTTACAGTAAGAGCTATGTTAGGAATTGCCGAGGAAGACCATGAAAGGGTTGAAATTGCTAAACTAGCAGATCTTCCAGAAGGTGAATCGGTTACGTTTTATTATCCTACTGAAAAAGATCCTGCACTATTGATTCATACTGTAAATGGTGATTTAAAAGCCTACAATAGTGCTTGTACACACCTTATGTGTCCGGTTTTTTATGAAAAAACACAAGACGTACTTTTATGTCCTTGTCACGCAGGATATTTTGACGTGAATAATGGGCAACCTAAAGCTGGCCCGCCTCAACGAGAACTTCCTTTAATTGAGATTGAAGTAGACAATGGTATTGTTTATGCGGTTGGGAGGCAGTATCGTCATGGGTAAAAAAACATGTTGGTCAATTATAATCTGCACCATCATTGTAAACGTTGTAATGCTTCAATGGACTGTTGAAGCTCATTACGGTAGAGAGTATGGGAGTATTCTGCTTTTTAGTGGGATAAGTATCGTTTCTGCATTTATTGCTTTATTAACATATTTACAATGGCGAAAAATCGAATACAAAAAGTAATTTTAAAGAGGTCTATGAACAAAGCAAATAGGCCTCTTCAAACCACTTTTTAAATATATTCTTTTTAAAACTATAATTAAATAATTTATTTTACAAATTTGAACAATTCATGAACATCAACATAGTAGTGAGATTTTTCACATCACAATGATAGTCCCATCAACTATCATGAAGTTAGCTCTTAAGGCAAATATAATCAAGTATGAAGAAAGATAACAATAGGAGGAATTACTATGGCAAGGATTACTAGATGGGAGCCTGAAAATGAACAGTTTTGGGAAGCAGAAGGGAAAAAACATGCAAACCGAAATTTATGGATCTCAATTCCTGCTTTATTATTAGCATTTGCCGTTTGGCAAATTTGGTCAGTAACAGCTGCAAGCTTAAACGACATTGGTTTTAATTTTACAAAATCAGAATTATTTACTCTAGCGGCGCTTCCAGGTCTTACTGGAGCGACATTTCGAATTTTCTACACATTTGTCGTTCCGATTTTCGGTGGACGTAATTGGACGATCATAAGTACCGCATCGTTACTAATTCCATCCATAGGAATTGGTCTAGCAGTTCAAAACCCTGAAACATCATTTATGACTATGGCTATTTTAGCAGCACTTTGTGGTCTTGGAGGAGGAAATTTTGCTTCTTCAATGGCAAATATTAGTTTCTTCTATCCTAAGAAAGCAAAAGGAACTGCCCTTGGCTTAAATGCTGGAATCGGAAACTTAGGGGTTAGCACAGTTCAATTCGTAGCTCCTTTAGTTGTAACAATGGGTATTTTCGGAGCTGTAGCTGGTAATCCTCAAATTTTAGCAGATGGCACGCAAGTTTGGGTTCAAAATGCAGCTTTCGTTTGGGTCATTCCAATTATTTTAACAGTGATTGCAGCAATTTTCGGAATGGATAATTTACCAGGAACAAAGGCATCTATTAAAGAGCAGGCAGTTATTTTTAAAAACAAACATACATGGATTATGACATTCCTTTACGTTATGTGTTTTGGTTCATTTATTGGTTATTCAGCAGCATTTCCACTATTAATTAGAACAGAATTTCCAGAAGTGAATGCACTGCAGTTTGCGTTCCTTGGTCCACTTGTCGGTGCTCTTATTCGTCCAGTTGGGGGTTGGGTATCAGATAAGGTTGGAGGAGCGATTGTAACATTTATTGATATTATTGTGATGATATTCGCCACATTAGGTGTTATTTATTTCTATAATCAAGGGAACTTTACAGGGTTCTTAATCATGTTCCTAGTTCTTTTTGTTACAACAGGTATTGCTAACGGTTCTACATTCAGAATGATTCCTTACATTTTCTCAAACCAAAAAGAAGCTGCAGCTGTTTTAGGATGGACGTCAGCAATTGGAGCGTATGGTGCTTTCTTAATTCCAAAAATCTTTGGTTGGTCAATTGACACAACAGGTTTGGCAAATACGGCACTTTATATCTTTATCGCTTATTATGTTTTAAGTTTAGTCATCACTTGGTACTACTATTCAAGGAAAGATGCAGAAGTAAAGTGCTAATTTTTTAACAATGAGGTGTCTCAAATTCTAGTTTCAGTCAACGTAGGATAATTACCCAAGAGTTTATAAAAAGACTCTACAAACCTTTTGACTGTTGCTACTTTTGGGATTACCTCACTTTATACATATACATAGTTAATCCTTTTGATGGGGGATATAGTTGATGTCTAGTAAAGAATTGTTTCATTTTAAAAACCCACGTATGAAAGTGTTACATTTAACATGGATTGCATTTTTTGTCTCATTTTTTGCTTGGTTCAATATGGCACCGCTTGCAGGAACAATGATTGAATCTGTAGGTTGGCTAACAAAAGACCACATGGCCGCATTAGCAATTATCAACGTTGCATTGACAATTCCAGCTCGTATTGTAATTGGAATGTTACTCGATCAATATGGCCCTAGAAGAGTTTTTTCGATATTACTTGTTGTGATGGCAATCCCCACATTTTTCTTTGCATTTGGCACAACTTGGATGCAATTATTTATTTCCCGCTTATTAATTAGTTCAATTGGTGCCAGTTTTGTAGTTGGGATCCGAATGGTTTCTGAGTGGTTTCCTCCAAAAAGTGTTGGCTTTGCTGAAGGGTTTTATGCTGGCTGGGGTAACTTTGGTTCTGCAGCTGCCGCAATCGTTCTTCCTTGGGTTGCAATTACAATGTTTGGCGGTGACGAAGGTTGGCGCTATGCGATTGCGTTTAGTGGCGTTGCCTGCTTTATATACGGAATTATTTATTGGTTCGTTGTGAGTGATACACCTGAAGGAAAAGTGTATCAAAAACCAAGAAAAACAGCGGCAATGGAAGTCAGTTCCTATCGTGATATGATCCTATTAATTTTGTGGACAGTTCCTTTAGTTGGTGCATTAGGATTATTGTCGTGGCGTTTAAAAAACTTACAGTTCATTTCAGAACAAGCATTATCCATTATTTATGTTATTTTATTTTTGGTCTTAGCTTTTCAAATCTTTCAAATTTTACGAGTGAATTTACCGATCCTAAGAGAAGGTGTCCCTGAGGATGATAAGTATAAATTTAAAAATGTAGCCGCTTTAAATACGACGTATTTTGCAAACTTTGGGGCAGAACTAGCGATTGTTTCAATGCTACCACTATTCTTTTTAACTACATTTGGCCTAACAGCAACAGCAGCTGGTTTAATCGCCTCATCATTTGCATTCGTTAATTTGTTTGCAAGACCTTTTGGTGGTTGGCTATCTGATCGAATGACAAGCCGAAAAACAGTAATGCTGCTATATATGTTTGGAATAAGCTTGGGCCTTGTTGCAATGGGGATGATTAACTCAGAGTGGCCGTTACTACTAGCAGTTATGGTTACGGTATTAACGTCAATGTTCATTCAAGGTGCAGAAGGTGCAACATTTGCTGTAATTCCACTTATTAAGAAGCGAATAACTGGTCAAATCTCTGGGATGGCTGGAGCTTATGGGAATGTTGGCGCAGTTGTCTACTTAACCTTGTTTACGTTAGTAACACCACAAACGTTCTTCTTTATTTTAGCAGGTGGGGCATTTCTAAGTTTTATATTCTGTTTACTATTTTTAGACGAACCAAAAGGCTCACATAGTGAGGAATATCAGCTTTCTAGCGTTGACTTAGCCCAACAGGAAGAACAAATGATAGAAAAGCGAGTAAAAGGTGCTTAACTAGCGCCTTTTTTCTATTTTTCAGTTTTACTTATTAGTAGCTTTCATGTTACAATCTTTTAGGTAGAATATTGTCGTCCACAATATAGACATAATCGTATTTGTCATATTAATAAGATAATTTTCTTTTATTAACATATAGATAGTGTTAATATAATATATAATACATTGTTTTTTATTCATGTGAAAAATTTTTAGGAAAAGAGGTTTTCTTAATGGAAAAGAAAGAGCTGGAAATGAAGCGTTTCTTTAATGAATTATCAAAAGAAAACCAAGACTTGTTACTATCAATCGGCTTGGAAATAACGGCAAAGAGTGGAACGTTTTTATTTTATGAGGGAGACTTTCCTGAAAACGTTTATTTAATTCGTGAAGGAAAGGTTCGCTTAAGTAAAATGACTGCTGATGGAAAAGAGTTCAGTGTTCATTTAAAGCAAAAAGATGAACTTGTAGGTGAGGTTGGTTTGTTTAACGACATGTCTATTAGTGTTACTGCTGAAGTAATTGACGACGCTATTTTAGTCAAGTTTGAAAGACCAGCTCTTGAAGCAATCTTTAGAGAGAATGGTGAGATTGCAGTTGCCTTTATGAAATGGTTTGCTAGACATACACAGTCGACCCAAGCGAAGTTCCGCGATTTAATTCTTTGTGGGAAAACTGGTGCTTTTTATTCAACATTAATTCGTTTTAGTAATTCTTACGGAGTAAAGTCAGATAACGGAATTCTAATAAACGTACAATTAACAAATCAGGATATTGCCAACTATATTGGCACAACAAGAGAAAGTATTAATCGCATGCTTAATGATTTGAAAAAAGATAAAATTATTACTATGGACAAAGGTTTTATTACAATTAAGGATATTGAATTCTTAAAAGACTATTTACATTGTGGCGACTGCCCAGTAGAGATCTGTACGATATAAGAGAAAGACATGATAAAGTCATGTCTTTTTTTATGCACAAAATTAAATCTTTTCATTTTTTCATTCTAAATTCTACATTTATTAAAACTCCCCTGTTGGAACGATCTTTAAGTTAGTCCCTGAAAGAACTTTTTCACCTGTTTTCGTAACAAGTGTACATTGAATAATACGAAAGTCTTCTTTCACTGTCTCGTCTTTAATAACATCAATTAAGATCCCTTCACCAATCACTTGGTTGTTACTAATAACAAGTACCTTTTGCCCTTCCATCGATACATGCTTTGCTCCCTCTAAAAATACCATCCACTTACTCCAACTATTAAAGATATACGCTTCTTTCCCATCCGCCAAATACCCCATTAAAGCTAAATGATCATCAACAGAAGCTTCAATTTGATCTGCGAGCGCTTTTATGACTTTATGAAGGGATTTATATTGTTCAAAAGATAACTCCTTGGAGAAAGTTAAAATAAGCCTTTTACTTGAAGCATCATGAATTATTTTAGCAGTATAATCTAATTCATTTAGAATGTAAGTGTTATTTTCGTATTTAAAATGTAAATTCCGTAATGTTTCAAAAATTGGTTGTTCGCCTTCATAGTTGAATGTTACTTGTAACAAACGTATCAACCCCTAAAATAGTATATAATTGATAGTAACAAGAAAACGCTATTACCACCGTGTAAAATATCACAATAATGTGAAAGGATATTACAAAGTGATAATAATCACTTTGTATCACTTGTTAATTGTTTAAAATAAAACTATAAGATATTGATGTTTAGCGAAGAGAGTTAGCTGCTTAGATCAGTTTCAACGGGAATTATTATAACTTATTCCTGCAAGAACATTTGTTGATCATTGAAAGGCAGACGCTCTTAGTCTTTTCTATTAAGAAATGAGGGAGTACAATGAATTGGTTTATTCCAAGAGAGCACGGAGCATGGGCAATGTTGATCGTCCCCTATATTCTAGGAATGTTAGTAAGTTCAGCGTCTTGGTTGCATTTGATTTTTTTTATTGGTGTTTTAGCATTTTACTTTGCCTCAGGTCCATTGTTGGCGTATATTAGAAAACCAAAGTTGAAAAAAGAAGTAATACCATCTTTATGTATATATATTTCTTGT